>CAJOKX010000108.1 GCA_905235415.1 uncultured Lachnospiraceae bacterium | reverse complement strand
ACCTTGAGCGTACTGTCTTTGACGGTGATATGATGGTCATCTCCTCGAACATAGAATCCAGCACGATCTCCTGTCACATTGAGATTGCAATCATCAAACACAATGTCGCACTCCGTACCGATTCCGCAGTGTCCTTCAAAGCTCGAAGGAGCTGGATATTTTGCAATAATCGTTGCATCTCCTGTGATTGTCAGCGGTTTATCCCTATCCTTAATTGCGAGTACAGCTTTATTAACTTGTCCAAGAAAGGTATGGCTGGAATCAAGCTCCGCACCATTGAATGTCAGCGTATCTGTCAGCGGGTCATAGCTCACTGTAGGCAAGTTATTCTTCGGATTCAGCTTACCCTCAATATTTTTACAATTAGAATCGTTTACTTCGCGATACCCTATATATATTCCATACGGTGATGTTGCATAAGCCTTGATGGAATTCGGAATCAACACAAGCAAAAATACCGCAGCTGTCAGAATTCCAAGGTGAATGGTTCTTGATTTCATTTGTTTCATACTGCTCTCCCTTCACTGCAATCCTGAAGTTTCGTAAAGATTTGGTAATAGTCTGATTATATATGGTGCATAAAAATAGCAGGGAACAAATATTTATCACATTCTGAATCGAAATGTTTAAAATATTTGTTCCCTGCTGCTGTGCTTTAGCTTCTTTCGTCAGGAATCCACTCCGACCACCTTTTCCATGGCTCTGAGGATGTTCTCATATCCGGTGCAGCGGCACAGATGCCCGGAGATGAGCTTGCGCAGCTCCTCACGGGTGTACTTTTTCCCGCTGTTGACCAGTTCCACGCCTGTCATGATCAGGCCGGGCGTGCAGAATCCGCACTGAACCGCCGCCTCGTCGATGAAGGCCTGCTGGATCGGGGTCAGTTCCCCGGTCGGACTCTTGAGTCCCTCCGTTGTCAGGATATGCTTTCCTTCCGCCCACATGGTGAGGTACAGACAGATGTCCGTGGCGACGCCGTCGATCAGCACCGTACATGCGCCGCATTCCCCGACGCCGCATCCTTTTTTTACAGAGGTCAGGTTCAGCTTTTCGCGCAGCGTCTCCAGCAGGCTCTCTCTCGGATCGACTGCCAGCTCAACCTCTTTGCCGTTGACGGTCATATGAACGATCTTAAGCATGGCTTTCACCGTCCTTTCCCCTCGCAATCGCTTCTCTGAGCGCACGCCTGGCAAGCTCAGAGATCAGCTGGATGCGGAATTCCTTTGACGCTCTCCAGGAGGATCTGGGATTGACCTCCTCCAGTACATGTTCCCCGATCAGGTCATAGATCTGCGGATCGTCCGCAGAGCGTCCCGCAAGCAGGGCTTCTGTCCTGCGGCAGCGGATCGGGGTCGGTGCGGCGACGCCATATCCGATGCGCGCCTCCTCGATGGTCTTCTTATCCGCACTCAGCTTTACCCGCACGCAGCATCCGAGGGTTGCAATCTCCATGGATGCTCTCTTGCCGTATTTCATATAGCAGCCCGTAAACCCCACATAGTCCTCAGGCCTGATCAGGATCGCAGTGCATACCTCCGCGTGAGCGCGGACCGTTCTTCCCGGTCCTGTGTAGAATTCCGTGACAGGAACTTCCCGGATCCCATCCGGTCCCTGCAGGATCATAACTGCGTTGAGCGTCTGCATGGTCGCCGCGCTGTCCGCGCTGGTCGCTCCGTTGCAGATGTTTCCGCCGATGGTTCCCTGGTTGCGGATCTGCGGTCCGCCTACGGTGTCGACCGCTTCCCCCAGATAGGGCACGCATTCCTGAATGAGCGGATTATTTGTCAGATCTGTAAAACAGGTCGCGGGCCCGATCACCAGGGTTCCGTCCGGCCGCCGGTCCACCCCGTGCAGTTCCGGAATCTCATGAATACTGACCAGCGTCCCGCCCGCTCCCTTGCCGCTTCGAAGCTTGACCAGGACATCGGTTCCGCCGCTGATAATCTCCGCATCCTCGTGTTCCTGCAGAAGACGGACCGCCTCCTGCGCACAGGACGCCTCATAATATTTACCGATATCATACATAGCGATTCTCCTTCTATCCGGGAGTTTCTCCTGACGGAGTCCTCTCTCAGATCAGTCCTGCCTCCTTGAAAGCTGCCACCAGTTTCTGCTGCGTCATCGGGATCTCTTTCATGGAGACGCCCGTCGCATGCAAGATCGCGTTTCGGATCGCGGGCGCTACCGGGATCGCGGGCGGCTCGCCCAGCGCCTTGTTCCCGTAGGGGCCCATCGGGTCATCCATCTGGACGAACTCAACATGCAGGTTGGGAACATCCATCGCAGTCGGAATCTTGAAATCCAGCAGATTGTCGTTGAGCGGACGGCCCTGCTCGTTGTAGAGCAGTTCCTCCGTCAGGCCGTAGCCCAGCCCCATCGCCATGCCGCCGTGCACCTGCGCCTCGGCGAGCTGCGGATTCAGGAGCGTTCCGGAATCATGTACATTGACAATGTTGTTGACCTTGACCTGTCCGAGCGGCATGTCCACCTCCAGGTCCACGAAGCAGCATCCGGAAGCAAATGTGTTCTCCTTGCAGTGGCTGGTGACCTCCGCGGTGATGTGCTCGGAACGGTCCAGAGAATAGAATGCGTTCTCGGACAGCTCCTTCATGGACAGCAGCACCTTCCCGGGCTTCACATCCTTCTCAACGCCGGTATCGCGCAGAATCGCCGCTTCCCCGTTCGGAAGATCATGAATATCGTATTCCTTCACGCCCGCATCCAGGAAATCTGCGTACGGATCTGCTTCCTCCTTCACGCCGCCGGGAATGTGGATCTTCTCGCAGATATTGTTCTGCCAGATCATCAGCTCCTCCGCCGGACGCTCCAGCATATAGGAAGCGTAGTCCAGAATCCGCGCACGCATCTTCAGTGCGCATTTCTTGACCGCTTTTCCGCTCACAAAGCTCTGGCGGGATGCGTATGCGCCCGTGTCAAACGGCGCGACGTCCGTATCCTGCGTAGAAATGATATACACACGGTCCATCGTGAACCCCAGGGTCTCCGCAGCCATCTGGGAAAATACCGTATCCGCGCCCTGCCCGATCTCGGTTGCGCTCAGTTCGACCTGTATCGATCCGTCCTGGTTCAGGATCATCCGCGCGCTGGAGGTCTCCAGCGAGATCGGATAGACGCCGACCTTGTACATGAAGAACGACATCCCGACGCCTCTGCGCACCGGGCCGGTCTGGTTCGCGTATTCCCTGCGCTTCTCGTCCCAGTGGATGTATTCCGCGCCGCGCCGCATGCACTCCTTCAGGCTGTAGGTGTAGTATGTAATCCCGGTGGACGCGACAAATCCGGGCGGCACACAGTTGTCCATCCGGAACTTCAGCGGGTCGAACCCGCCCTTATAACACAGATCGTCCGCCAGGGAATCCGCCAGAAACGCTGCCTGCGGCACGCCGTAGGCCCGCATGGCCCCGGAGACCGCCGAAGTGGTATAGACAGAATATCCGTCTGCGCGGCAGCCGTATTCATCATGGAAGATATCTTTAAAGTTGGTGGTGATGCCGGACGTGATCGCATGTCCGTGAGAGGCGTACGCGCCCTTGTTGGTATAGATATCCGCCTCGCGCGCGAGCAGCTTTCCGTCCTTTGTCGCCAGGCCCCGCACGACGCCCTTGCATGCATGGCGGGTCCTTGTCATCGCGACGCACTCTTCTCTGGACAGTTCCAGGCAGACCGGACGGCCTCCGCACTGGATCGAGAGCCACGCATTGAGCGGCTCGTCAATAACGTCCTGCTTGTTGCCGAATCCGCCTCCGATGTACGGCTTGATGACACGGATCTTTCCGACCGGCCATCCCAGCGCCTGGGAAATGACACGGCGCATAATATGCGGAATCTGCGTGGACGAGACCACCGTCACCTTCCCGTTCGTGTCCACATAGGCCCAGCTCGTACAGACCTCCAGATGGCAGTGCGAGATCCGCGGGGTGCGGTACGTCTCGCTGACCTCGATCAGATTCTCCTCCCCGTACTTTTCGACAGCCTTCTTCTTCGCCTCTTCATAGTCATAGTCCGGAGACGTCTTAAATGAATTGTGCGCGAACACATTGTCCTTCCGGATGTCCGGATGCAGGACGGTGGCTTCCGGGGCAAGGGCCTGCTCCACCGTGACGATCGGCTCGTACTCCTCGTACTCGACCTTCACAAGGCGTGCAGCCCTCTCCGCCGCGACGTTGTCCTCGGCGACGATGGCCGCGATCTCATCGCCCCACTGGCGCACTCTTGTATTGAGGAGCTTCCGGTCCGGAACATCCTGATGCGCAGCCTCGACCGACCACGGATGCCCCGCAGTCGGAAACTGAATATCCGGGGCGTCAAAACAGGTCAGGATCTTCACAACGCCCGGAACCTTCTGCGCCTCCGATATATCGATGGACTTCACCAGTCCGTTCGCGATCGTGGAACGGACGACCTTCGCCTGCAGGCAGTCCTTCGGCATCAGGTCATTGGCATATTTTGCCTCTCCGGAGACTTTCCCCCAGGCATCCACACGCTTGTAACTCTTGCCGACAGTTTCCATAAGATTGTACCTCCAGCCCTGTATCGTCTGTATCGTCCGGATCATACGGCCGTCCGGGGCCGCCGCGCCGCACGGCGTTATTCATCCACAGCGCGTCTCGCGGCGTATCCCGTCAGTTCCGTCACAACAGCGCCGCCCAGCGCCCTGGCTTTATCTGAAATCGTAAAACAGTTCTCCGCCTCGGAAAGCCTCGGGTCGATATCCGCGATCTTGAACCCTTCCGTGACCGGATATCCGTCACGGATCATCCCTCGCAGAAGTCCGGTGACGGACGCCTCCACCGCGACGGGATCCTTTCCGTCCTCCGGGATCACCTGCGCAATCACCCGGCCCTTCTCAACCGTGTCGCCGATCTTTGCCATGGCCTTGAGGGTGCCGGAGGACGGACTGTGCAGGACGCGGTCCTCCGCATGCCCCGCGATCAGTCCCGGAACGCCTGTATTCGGAAGCGCGCTTCCTTCATAGACAGGCCTTGCCAGGGTGTGGCCCCGCATGGTCTCGATCACACAGTCGCAGTCAACGCCTGCCGTAAATCCGGGGCCGAGCGCAATCACAAACGGAGCCATGTCTTTCGTGGTTCCCAGATTCTTCTTGGCCAGGATGGCGTCCACAACCGCCGTCAGGAACAGATGCCTGCCGCCGCCTTCCAGCGTGGTCAGTCCGGTATCCCATTCACTGTACGCGCCTTCCCGGTTCAGTATCTCCCGGATTGCACATCCTTCCGGATCCACCATCATGGCGATCCCTTCTTCAAAGAGATAATACCCTGCCTGATCCAGGTTCTGCGCGAGCCGGACCGTGAGGTCCTCCACCTGCGCGCTCCCCTCATACACTGCCTCGGACAGCGCGACGCTCCTGCGGATCGCACTGGGGCGATCGCTCTCCAGGATCAGAACCGGATACCCCGCGCGCCGCAGCGCCCAGATGACGCCGGTCGCTATGTCGCCGCCTCCGCGTACAATCACCAGCTGGTCCGTTACCACAACCCTATGCCTCCTTCATTTCCATCTTCTGTACTTCTCTGTGCAGGTTCAAAAGTATTCGGGCAGTCCCCGCTTCACGTACTGTCCGCGGTTTTCCAGAATCACCCGTCCGTCCTTTACAATCCGCTCCCCGCGCAGGAAGACTTCATCGACCGTACCGGTCAGCTCCATCCCTTCCAGCGGCGCATAATCACAGGCAGATACCTGATTCCCCGCAGACACAACCTGCCTGCCCTTCGGATTGAGGATCACGATATCCGCGTCGGACCCTTCCTGCAGGACGCCCTTTTTCGGATACATCCCGTAGAGCCTTGCCGGATTCTCGGACAGGACCTCGCACATCTTCTCCTTCGTGATGCGCCCCTTCGCAACGCCTTCCGAATACAGGACCAGGCCGCGCGTCTCAGCGCCGGGCATGCCTCCGGGAATCTTCCGGAAATCGTCCGCGCCCAGCCTCTTCTGTTCGATCGTAAAGGAGCAGTGGTCGGTGGATACGGTCTGGATCTCCCCGTCCGCAAGCGCCTTCCACAGCGCGTCCTGATCGGACTTCTTTCTCAGCGGGGGCGCGCAGACATATCTTGCCGCCGTGTCATAGTCGTCATTCTCATAGAGCGAGTCATCCATCACCAGATACTGCGGGCAGGTCTCGACATAGACCTTCTGTCCTCTCGCCCTGGCAGCGCGGATCTCATTCAGCCCTTCCTCGCATGTCAGATGCACGTCGATCACGGGCTCATCCGCGACCTGTGCCAGATGGCAGTATCTTCCGATCGCCTCCGCCTCCGCCGCCGCGGGCCTGGTCCGGTAATGCGAGCTCACCTTCGCGGCTGTTTCGGGATCGGCCGCGTACTCCTCCCGCAGTGCGTCTATCATCCCGCTGTTTTCGCAGTGGCATCCGGTCGTCGTCCCGCACTCCTTCAGCCTCTGCAGCACCTTGAGGATCGTGCAGTCGTCGATCTGCGTATCGTAGGTCATATAGATCTTGAACGTACTCGCGCCGCGGTCGATCATGTCCCGGACCTGGGCGCTGATGGTCTCGTTCCACTCCGTGATGGTCTGGTGGAACCCGTAGTCGCACGAGCAGCCCTCCTTCGCCTTCTCAAACCAGTTGTCGAGTCCTTCGTTCAGCGTCTCCCCCGGATAGGCGGTTCCGAAATCCACGATCGTCGTGGTGCCGCCCGCGGCCTCCGCCTTCGTACCGGACGCAAAGTCATCGGCGGTGACCGTCCCGGCCACATGGAGGTCAAAATGCGTATGCGCATCTATGAAACCGGGGAAAACCAGCCTGCCGGAGGCGTCAATGACCTCCCAGCCCTCCTGCGCCTCGATCTGATCCGCAATCCTGACAATCTTCTCTCCGTCCATCAGCAGATCTGCCTGCCTGCTTTCGTGCGGATATACAAGCGTTCCGTTCCTGATCAGCTTCATCACAATCCCTGTCCTTTCCCGGTTTTTCGGGGCAAAGTCCCGCCTTCCTTCTGCTTCTCAGTGTAGCACTGAGCATGATTCATTTGCAATAATTACCAAAAAGCATTCGGTCTGATTCCGGCCCTGTAAAATATGGTTTCAGCTCACAGGAAAGCCAATTCTGCTTTGAGTTTGTGGGCACACTGAAAACACGTTGCCTCCCGTCGCTTTGCATCGGTTGCATTGCAGCCATTCCCAGCTCCTATAGAAGCGTGGTCGCTTCTCCACTCCGTTCCGGTCGGTGCTGGACGAACGTCCACTGG
>CAJOKX010000107.1 GCA_905235415.1 uncultured Lachnospiraceae bacterium | reverse complement strand
GCCATTGCAGAGCTCACATACTCCGCGATATCTTCTGCAGCGGGACTGCAGATCAGCTCGTCGTCCGCGCTCATCATGATGGTCAGGATGTAGGCGGCGCCTTGATCTTCGATCAGGGCCGACTCATTGTACCGCGTGGTCACATGCCCGTTCTGGTTCAGGAACAGGGATGCGTCCGCAAGCGACGGCGCAAGGCCGATGAGCGTCGGAAGGCTGTCGTCCCCACTGATATGGAAATACTGCGTCATAAAGTCTTTTCCGATCGAACTGAACTTGTCCTGGTACAGATCCCGGATCATCAGCGTGATGTCCCGCGCGCTTCCGTAGTTGTCAAGCCCTCCCGTATTGCCGGCCGCAACCAGGCCGCGCTGCAGCTGGATGGAAGCATACCCGGCTTCCTGGCAGACGGCGTTGATGGTGTCGAGCCCGAGATAATCGATCAGAAGATTGATGCAGTTATTATCTGAATAATTGACCATGGTCTGCAGGTAAAATGAGACCGGAAGCGACTGTCCGTCCCTCGGCTCGGCGAGCATCTCGCCGCGGCCGCCGATGCTGGTTGCATAGACCAGTTCATCGTCCAGCGACATCTCTCCCGCATCGATCCGGCTGGCCGCCGTATACAGGATCGGAACGGTGACCATCGCCGACAGACGAAGCGGCTCGTCGCAGTCGTTCACAAAAGCCTCGCTGTCATGCAGAAGATCATAGATATAGACAGAAGCTGCGTACGCGTTGCTTTCCTGCGCCAGGATCTGTGCGATATATCCGGTGTCAATCTCCTCTCCCGCGGATGGGAGGGATGCCGGGTCCACGCCCGCTGTCTGCGCCTCAGTCTGCGCCTCGGTCTGTGCCTGCGTCTGCGCTTCGCTCTGCACCTGTGTCTGCGCTTCGCTCTGCTCCTGCATCTGCGCTTCACTCTGCGCCTGTATCTGAGCTTCGCCCTGCCCTTCACTCTGCGCTTCGCCCACAATCCGGGGTTTATTGCCTTCATCCGGGGCCGCTGTTTCGGATCCGGCATCCGGATGATTCTCCTGCTGTTCTGTCAGAATCTCGATGACCGCGCTTCCGGAAGGCTGCCCGGAAGAGGAGGATCCGCTGCCTGCAGAAGATCCCGAGGAGGATCTGCCGCGGATCATAAAGGAGTAGACGGCGAACGCGGCCACTGCCGCCATCATGACAGCAAGGACCAGCAGCGTCATGCGCAGGGCCCTGGCGCGGTTCTCGCCTTCCGCAAAATGCTCCCGGTAATGCGTATCCTTCTCCGGTTTGGTGCGGAAGGTGACCTCATTTTTCTGTTGTTTTTTCTTCTGAGCCTTCTCCTGACGGTCCTCGGCGCTGATCTTCGGCACCCTGGTTCCGCACTGACTGCAGAACCGGTCCGTCTCCCGCAGCATGGCTCCGCACTTTCTGCATACCTGCATACTGCCCCCGGAATCCTGCCTGTGCGCACCCTGCCGCCTCTGCACGGGAAAGGATGCGCAGAAGCCTTACTGATATTTCAGATCTGAATTCATACTGATGCCGGTCCACGCCTGCGTACCGGTGCTGACATACTGGGCCGGAACCGTGCAGGTTACGATCTGGGAGGCTCCTGCCTCCGCGCTCATCTGCACCGGAACCGTCACCGACATGACGTCTCCCAGTTTCTCATCGCTTGCAACCAGGTCGATCGACTCGCACCATTTCGAGCCGTCGGTGCCGTTTGCAATCCATACCGCACAGCTTACGTCCCCGTTGTCCTCCTGCCATACCAGGACCGGAAGCGCATAGAGCGCGCCGGAAAAGACGGCATTGTCCTTAAACGGAAGCGCAAAGGACGGATACAGGCTCTCGCTGTTTCTCCCGGCGTTCTTCGCATCCTTGAACGCCTGGGGGTAAACATCCTCCAGCAGCTCGCCGGCCGGCATGACGCTGACCTTCCAGCCGTCCTCATACTTTGCGACCCGCATCAGTGTGGAAAACCACGCACATGCGCCGTCCTGGTCTACATCATAATCGCACAGGGCCACCGCAAAATAATACGGGCTCTGTGTGGTTCCCTGCGTCGGATCATAATAGCAGAAATCCGCATGCATCTTCAGTCCGCTCATTTCCACCAGGGAAGACTTGATCTGCTGGAGCTGCGCCTGGATCGTCTGCGCATCCGCGCCCGCCTCAAAGAGCGACGCAAAGTTCGTATTGTCATTGACGTCCGCGTAATGCTGCATCTGTGAAAACAGCGTGCGGGCGCCGTTCACCGCATCAGAAGCGCTGATGCCCTCCGCCTGCGGATCCAGCGGACGCGTGCTGACGCTCTCCGCCTCCGTCTCATCAACGGATGCAGAGCCGCTCTGCGCCTGGCCCTGTGAAAGCTCCACCACAAAAGGCGCCTCCGTCTCAGACTCCTGTATAATGATCTGAATGTCTGATGCGGGCACACTCAGAGAAGATGCCAGTACCAGAACCGCGGCCGAAAGAGCAGCCGTTCCCCATCTATTCTTCTTCATACTGATCCTCCGTCACATGCAGTACTCCCGTTCCTACCGGAAACTGGGCATGGTTTGGTCTATTTTACCGCATTTCACACTTCAGCACAATGGGGATCAGACGCCTGCCGCAGCAGGGATCTGACCCCCGTTCTCTTCATTTTATAGGTTCCCTGACTGCCGCGGCAGGGAAGGACCCCGTTTTAATCAAATTTCTGTCCGATCAGGTAGCAGAGTGCGGCGACGGCCATCCCGTTGAAGGAGGCGATGCCCCAGTGAAGCAGATTGGCGACTGCCGCGCCCAGGACCACGCCGACAACCGCCGGCCAGTTGACACTCTTCAGTGCACTTCCCTCTGACAGGTAGTCTTCCTTGTGAAGGAAATAACTCAGGACCAGGATGATGCCCACGGGCGGAAGCGTGCAGTTGAGGATATTGAGGAAGCTGACGAAATTCCAGTACATCCACACCGCGCAGGCTGTTCCGATGATGCCCGAAACAAGCACCATGGGTTTCTTCTTCTGATGGAAAATGTTGGCAAGTCCAAGGCCCGCAGAGTAGAGCGCGTTGTCGTTGGTCGTCCAGATGTTGAAGCCCAGCACCAGCACGGCCAGGTAGAACAGTCCCAGGTTGACCATTACTTCGAAGATGTCATTTCCGCCGACAAAGATGGAGGAGACGGCTCCGAAGCAGAACATCAGAGAGTTGCCGATGAAAAATGCGATCACGGTGGAGATGACTCCGGCCCGGCCGTCTTTTGCGAAACGGGTAAAGTTGGGCGTGGCGGTTCCGCCGGAAACAAAGGAACCGATTACCAGGCCGGCGCCCCATATGATGGTCTTGCCGCTGCTGGCGCCAAACTGTTCGATAATCGTTCCGTCGCCGCGCTGCACTGCCATGATCATGGCGACGGTTCCCAGAACGGCAACCAGCGGCACTGCGATATAGCTGACAATTGTCAGGGACCGGATTCCGAAATAAGCGGAGCTGGTCATGAGGATTCCTGCAATGATGACAAGCGTCCACTTGGCCGCGTCACTGCCGCCGAACAGCTCATTGGCCACGGGGATGGCGAACATCGCAAGTCCCACGCCGAACCATCCGATCTGCGTCAGGCTGATCATGGCGGAGGGCAGATAGGAGCCCTTCGTTCCGAACGCGCGGCGGGACAGCAGGTCAAGGCTCAGACCCGTATGCGCGCCCACATATCCCAGAAGTCCCGTATAAAGGGCCAGGATCGATCCTCCCAGCAGCAAAGCGCCGACGAAGCCCCCAAAATCAAGTCCCTGCGCCAGTTCCTGTCCGACCCACATGCTGGCTGAGAAAAATGTGAATCCCAGCATGATCATGAACATGGTCAGAAAGCCCCGGCGCGCCTCTTTCGGGACGGCGCTCTCGGCGTAATCGACATCCACTGTCCGTTTCGCGTTTTTGTCCTGCATGATCTCCCTCCAAATCTACTGTAATCAGATAATGTATTTACTCAGGGTCGCTGAGAACTCCCGGATCCTGCGCGTGGCAATATCGCGCAGGGTAACGTCCTTCAGGTTCTCAACGTATCCCGTCTCCTGCTTGTAGAGCCATCTCGTAACTTCTTCGTCCAGCTCTCCGTAGTGATTCTCCTCCAGCCAGTCTTCATAGCTGATCGGAAGCGGATAGCCCAGTTTTTCTTCCAGAAGCGCCTGGAAATCGATCACATCCGCCCTCTCCAGCAGGCCTTCCCAGAACTCCAGGACCTCGCGCACGTGATCGTGAATTTCGTAGCGGCGCGCCCCGCCGTCATAGATGATGCATTTTTCAAACAGAGGATCCCGCATGGAAAGCGTTGTCTGGCGGAACTGCGGGGAAATGATGCCGTCCTTCCAGTAGAAGTCCACGTCCGGAATATTGATGCCGGAAACGCCCTTATCCTCGTATGTGGTGAAGATCCCTTCATAAAAGACCAGGATAAATCCCTCAAAATCAGGCCAGAATGTACGGATCTCTGCGGTCATTTCCTCCAGCAGGTCAATGGCCTTGGTGCCGCCGATCGTAAAGATAATCACATTGCGCAGGCTGGCGCCGTTTTTGCGGTAATACTCCGTCACGTACCGCATGCAGTGGCTGAGCGTCTCTCCGGAGGCAATGATATCGCCGATGAGCAGCGTGCTGTCCGGAACGATGGTGAGCTTGTTGTACTTAATCTCAAGACCGGAGATCTCATCATGGTCAAAGACACGTTCACTGGAGAGGAAACTGATGTCATGCACCCGGATGTGCTCGCGGTAGCAGCTCTCCTCCAGCGGATAATTCAGAGCGCCTCTGAGGATGGACAGGATGTTCGCGTTGGTCACCTTCCCGTGCTCTTTGAAATAGTACATCATCTGGGCGGTGGAAGGCACCAGGCAGTGGTAGACCTCGTACCCGACAACCTCCGGCGTATTCAGGAGCTTGCGGGTCTCCGTTTCCGAAACGACATAGTATTCATTCAGAAAACTGCCTCCCGCAAGGCGGTAGCAGTCAACTCCCTGCTCTGAAAATTCCGATACCAGTTTCACCTGATTCCAGTTTTCTTTCCGGTCCTTCATGTTTACTCCTTTAATCCCGGCATCTGCACGGGAAAACGCTCCTGCCGCGTCCGAAACAAAACAACAAATCTTACTTTATCATATCGTTTCAAAAAGCTCCATACCAAAACCGCACTATCAGCCATCTGAAACCGGTATAGCCGTTTTATTGACTCTGGCTTGTGCATTGTGCTAAAAACATGGGCATTAAGCAAAGGCCTTTGCGAAGCAGCTCTTCGAAATGTCTTTCCGTTCGGGAAGGCATAAACACCCAGGAGGAGGTATGAGTATGACACAGGAATTCTTAAGTGCCATTCAATCTGAGGTATTCGGAGTCTGGTTCCTGATCGGAGCCGCATTGGTATTCTGGATGCAGGCAGGCTTTGCAATGGTTGAAGCCGGCTTCACGAGAGCGAAAAATACAGGCAATATCCTGATGAAGAACCTGATGGATTTCTGCATCGGCACGCCGATGTTTATCCTGATCGGATTCAGTCTGCTGCTCGGGTCGGATCTGTTCGGCTTTATCGGAAAGCCCGGATTTGACATCTTTACAAATTACGCGCAGTTTGACTGGTCCAACTTTGTATTTAACCTGGTGTTCTGCGCTACGACCGCCACAATCGTTTCCGGCGCCATGGCAGAGCGGACCCGTTTCCTGTCCTACTGCATCTATTCCGCAGTGATCTCCGCGCTGATCTACCCGATCGAAGCGCACTGGACATGGGGCGGCGGCTGGCTGTCACAGATCGGATTTCATGATTTTGCAGGATCCACCTGCATCCACATGGTCGGCGGCATCTGCGCTCTGATCGGCGCCGCCATCGTCGGCCCGCGTATCGGAAAGTTTACAAGAGATAAGAACGGCAAGATCGTGAAGGTCAGCGCCTTCCCCGGCCACAACCTTCCCATCGGATGCCTGGGCGTATTTATCCTGTGGCTTGGCTGGTACGGATTCAACGGGGCTGCCGCAGCCTCCATCGATGAGATGGCGTCCATTTTCCTGACCACGACGATCGCTCCGTCTGTCGCGACGGTGGTCTGCATGATCTTCACCTGGATCCGCTACGGTAAGCCCGACGTTTCCATGTGCCTGAACGCATCCCTCGCCGGCCTGGTCGCGATCACCGCGCCCTGCGACGTATGCGACGCCTTCGGCGCGATCATCATCGGATTCGTTGCCGGCCTGCTGGTTGTCTTCGGCGTATGGCTTCTGGACAATGTCCTGCGGATCGATGATCCTGTAGGCGCTGTTGCCGTACACTGCATGAACGGCATCTGGGGCACCATCGCAGTCGGACTGTTTGCAACCTCAAGCGCGCCGGCGTTCCAGAGGGGAATCGGCGACGGCGTTCACTTCGGCGCAAACCAGATCGCCGCAGAAGGCCTCTTCTACGGAGGCGGATGCAAGCAGCTTCTCCTGCAGCTGACCGGCCTTGGCGCGACTGCTGCCTGGACAGCCGTCACGATCACGCTGGCGTTCCTGATCATCAAGGCCATCTTCGGTCTGCGTGTCTCGGAAGAGGAGGAGATTCTCGGACTGGATGTCACAGAGCACGGCCTTCCCTCCGCATATTCCGGATTCCAGATCGTGGATCTGTCAACCGGTATGCAGATCAATGAGAACACCGACCTCGGTGAGGATTCTTATGAGAATGCAAGCGAGTTTAAACGCACTGCGGCCGTACCGGTTGTCCGGACCGACCATGTCGGCTCCGACGCTGACAGCGGAATGTATAAAGTGGCCATCATTGCAAACCCGGCCCGCTATGAGAAGCTCAAGAGCTCTCTGAATGATCTGGGCGTCACCGGTATGACCGTCACCCAGGTGATGGGATGCGGAATCCAGAAGGGTGCCGGCGAGCGGTACCGCGGCGTAGAGCTGGACGTCAACGTGCTGCCGAAGATGAAGATCGAAGTCGTTGTCGGAAACCTGCCGGTCGAGAAGGTCGTCGAGACTGCAAAGGCGGCTCTGTATACCGGCCATATCGGAGATGGAAAGATCTTTGTCTACAATGTGCAGAAGGTTGTGAAGGTCCGCACGGGAGAAGAGGATTTCGAAGCGCTTAATGATGTAGAGTAAAGAACGTATTATGGTACAGGAAATGGGCTGTTGCATTAGCAATGGCCCATTTCTGTTATTTCATAACGGGCCCTTATGACGGAAGTCATCCCGCAAACACGTCGCCTGCCTTCGCCCGCCTGCGATGCAATTGCGCTCACTCCCGGCGCCTATAGAAGCGTGGGCGCCTCCGTTCGCGCACGCATCTTGCCGGGTTCAGTCGGCTCCTATCGTTTGCTGAGGATGACATTATGACATTCCGTCCTTGCGGGCCCGCTGTCAGGATCTCACATAAACAGCCGATAAAACTAAGAACCCGGGCCTCCTAAAGCCCGGGTTCTTTGAATTACACTATCTTTCCTGCGCACTGCCTTTTCGGCACGCTGCTTTTCCGACGCGCTGTCCTTTCGGAACCCTGTCTTTCCGGCGCGCTTCCTTTTCGGAACGCTGTCTTTCCGATGCGCTGTCTTTCCGGAACGATCAGGCGTCTGCCGGCTGCATCTTCGATGAAAGAAGTGCCTGCGCCAGCACCAGATCCTCCGGCGTTGTTATCTTCAGGTTCCGGTACGAGCCTTCCACCAGCTTGACCCGCACATCGCTCATGCGCTCTACGACC
>CAJOKX010000106.1 GCA_905235415.1 uncultured Lachnospiraceae bacterium | reverse complement strand
GCTGCAGCAACTCGCAAAGCTTAGTCGGCTGCCTATGGTTTTCAGTTGTGCCCACAGAACTCCGTGCAGAAGGTCGGAGGCTGGCCTGTGAACTGTAACTCCCGCGCACTCTATGTCAAGAAAAAATACTTGACACGGGGTGCGCGATCGTGTATCTTAGGCAAGTGGCTGCGTATCGCCGGGAAAGTCCGGGCGCGGATGGGCCGGGAGGCCGGCAGTATGGATGAAAGACTGAAGCAGACGCTGCTGTATGATTTTTACGGCGAACTGCTGACCGAACATCAGAGAGAAGTCTATGAGGACGTTGTCCTCGGAGATCTTGGGTACAGCGAAGCGGCTGAGGAATACGGGGTCTCCAGGCAGGGGATTCATGACCTGGTGAAGCGGGTGGACCGGCAGCTGTCTGAATATGAGGATAAACTTGCGCTGGTAGAGCGGTTCGGGCAGATCCAGCACGAAGTGAGCAGGATCCGGGAGCTTGCGCGATGCAGCGGATACGGCCCGGAAGAAGAGGCGCAGATCACACAGATCTGTGACCGGATATTGAGTGAGCTGTAGGATTGATATATGGCGTTTGAGAGCTTATCAGATAAATTACAGAATATCTTCAAGAACATGCGCCGAAAGGGCAGACTGACGGAAGAGGACGTGAAGAGTGCTCTGAAGGAAGTGCGCATGGCGCTGCTTGAAGCAGACGTCTCCTATAAGGTAGTCAAGACCTTTTCCAAGAGCGTGCAGGAGAAAGCGATCGGCCAGGACGTCATGAACGGGCTCAATCCCGGACAGATGGTCATCAAGATCGTGAGCGACGAGCTGACGGAGCTGATGGGGGCCGAGGCCGCCGAGCTGAAGCTGAAGAGTCCTTCGGAGCTGACGGTGATCATGATGATGGGCCTTCAGGGCGCCGGCAAAACGACAACGTGCGCCAAGCTCGCCTCCCAGCTCAAGAGCAAGGGCAGGAACCCCCTGATCGCCGCGTGCGACATCTACCGTCCGGCTGCCATCAAACAGCTGCAGATCAGCGCGCAGAAGGTCGGCATTCCCGTCTTTGAGATGGGCACGGATACGAAGCCTGCGCAGATTGCAGAGGAAGCGGTCCGGTACGCCCGCGCAAACGGCATGAACGTCCTGATCCTGGATACCGCGGGCCGTCTGCAGATCGATCAGGATATGATGGACGAGCTTCGGGAGATCCGCGAGCGCGTGCAGGTCGACCAGACGATCCTGGTAGCGGATGCCATGACCGGGCAGGACGCAGTAAATGTTGCGTCTGCGTTTGAGGAGCAGATCGGCATCGACGGCGTCATCCTGACCAAGCTGGACGGAGACACCAGAGGCGGCGCGGCCCTTTCAATCCGCGCAACCTGCGGCAAGCCGATCCTCTATGTCGGCATGGGCGAGAAGCCGGAAGACCTGGAACCGTTCTATCCGGACCGTATGGCGTCGAGAATCCTCGGTATGGGCGATGTGATGAGCCTGATCGAGAAAGCGTCCGCAACACTGGACGAAGAGCGCGCCAAAGAGATGGAGAGCCGCATCCGCAAGGCTTCGTTCGGATTTGACGATTATCTGGAATCCATGGCGCAGATGAAACAGATGGGCGGTATGGATTCGGTGCTGAAGATGCTGCCCGGTGTGAACAGCGCACAGCTCGGACAGCTGGAAGACCAGATCGACGAGAAGCAGATGGCCAGGACAGAGGCGATCATCCTCTCGATGACTCCGCAGGAGCGCTCGAACCCGGATCTGATCAACCAGTCGCGGAAGATCCGCATCGCGAAAGGAGCCGGCGTGGATATCTCCGAGGTCAACAAGCTGGTGAAGCAGTTTGACCAGGCCAGAAAGCTGATGAAGCAGTTCGGCGGACAGATGAAGGGCAAGAAGAGAGGCGGATTCAGGCTTCCCTTCGGAGGCGGCGGCCTCTTCGGATAAACGCATCAGACAGATTGAACCTGTCCTGGACAGTTCAAATAGAAAAAGTATTCATTTCATCAATGATTCAGGAGGATGTAAAAATGGCAGTAAAGATCAGACTCAGAAGAACCGGCAAGAAGAAGGCACCGTTCTACCGCATCGTTGTCGCGGATTCCAGATCTCCGCGTGACGGCCGCTGCATCGCAGAGATCGGAACCTATGATCCCAAGCAGGAGCCGAGCGTATTCAAGATCGACGAAGAGGAAGCGAAGAAATGGCTTGCGAACGGCGCACAGCCGACAGCAGTTGTTGAAAAGCTGTTTAAGATTGCAGGGATCGAAAAATAATTAAAAGGGGAATCGAATGAGAGAGTTAGTAGAGACGATTGCAAAGGCTCTTGTCGAACACCCGGATGAAGTTGAAGTCTCAGAAAAAGCAAGCGGGAAGTCTATCCTGATCGAGCTTAAAGTTGCTCCCTCGGACATGGGCAAGGTCATTGGGAAGCAGGGCAGGATCGCGAAAGCGATCCGATCCGTGGTGAAAGCCGCAGCTTCCAGGGACGACAAGAAAGTGATCATCGATATTATAGAGTGATGACCAAAGGTCCGCCGTGTCCGGATGATCCGGGCAGGCGGATCCTTTCTTCATCATATCCCAGGGCAGACAAGCCGGATTCATAAGGGAACCTGTATATGCTGGATTATCTGAAAATAGGCGGAATCATCTCTACGCACGGCCTGAAGGGAGAGGTCAAAGTCTTCCCGACCACGCAGGATGTACACCGGTATGACGTGCTTGACAAGGCGTACATCGAGACGGACGAAGGCAGGATGCCGGTGCATGTGGAGCGTGTGCGTTATTTCAAGAACCTTGTGATCGTTAAGTTCCGGGATCTGGACCGGATCGAGGCCGTGGAGGGGTATGTGAAACATGACCTGTACGTATCCCGGGAAGACGCGATCGAACTGAAGGAAAATGAATATTTCGTAGGAGACGTGATCGGCCTTCTGACCATCACGGACGACGGACGGGAACTGGGGATCCTGGATGACGTTCTTGAGACGGGCGCCAATGACGTGTATGTCATCAAGACGAAGGAGAAGCCTCAAAGGGAGATTCTGCTTCCCGCAATCCCGGATGTGATCCTGAAGATCTGTCCGGAGGAGGGCTATATGAAGGTTCATATGCTCCCCGGACTTGAATAGGCAGGCGGCGGCATGAATCAGAAACGGCATTCTATAAAGGCCGGCAGGATCATACTCCTGATCCTGACAGCACTTTTTCTGGTCATCGGAAGAAGCGCGCAGTGGGCGCTGGAGGAGTGGGGCGGTCTGAATCTGGATGAGATCCTGTTCACGCTCTCGTCCCCGCTGCAGGGCACAGACATGGGGATCGTGCGGGAGTACATCTTCTATGCTCTGATTCCGGCGGCAGCGGTGGTGTTCGCAGTGGGCACGGCGGCCCACGTGCTGGAAAGAAGAGGCAGGAGGTTCCCGCTTGTGGGGATCATTGCGGCCGTATCTGCGGTCTTTGGCATTGCAGAGGCGGCGCGCTTTGCATCGGACCTTCATATTGCTGAGTATCTCCGGCAGAGCTCGCAGCGGTCCACCTACATCGAAGACAACTATGTGGATCCGGCGGATACGGAGCTGGTTTTTCCGGAAAAGAAGAGGAACCTGATCTATCTGTATCTGGAATCCATGGAGCTTGCCTACGCTGATGAGGAAAATGGCGGAATCTTTGAAGAGAACTATATCCCGAATCTGACGAAGATCGCGAAGGATGCGGAAGATTTCGGATCTTCGTCCGATACACAGCTGAACGGGGCGTCCTCGTGGAAATATACCACCTGGACCATGGGCGGCATGTTCGCCGCCTCCACCGGCCTTCCGCTGAAGATCCCGATCGAGAGCCAGGGCGTGGATACCAACTACATGAGTACGCAGGATTCATTTTTCCCGGGGATCACGTCGATCGGGGATATCCTCAGGGAAGAGGGATATGTCAATGACCTGCTGATCGGATCGGACGCCACATTCGGGGGACGGAGACTGTTCTTTTCCGGGCACGGGGACTATGCGTTTCATGATTACAAGTATTATGCAGAGCATGGGCTTCCGAAGGGATATAAAGTCTTCTGGGGCTTCGAGGATGAAAAGCTGTTCTCATTTGCCAGGGAAAGACTGGGCGAACTGTCTCAATCGGGCGATCCGTTCAACCTGACGATCCTGACGGTGGATACGCATTATCCGGACGGGTATGTGTGCAGCCTGTGTGAGGATACGTACGATTCCCAATATGCGAACGTGATCGCGTGTTCGGACAGGCAGGTCTCTGAATTCCTTGCATGGTGCAGCACGCAGGACTGGTATGAAGACACCACGATCGTGGTATCCGGGGATCATCCGACGATGGCCACCTTCTGCGACAGTGCGCCGGAAGCATATCCGAGGAAGGTCTATACGGCCTACCTGAATGCTGCCGCAAGTCCTGTAAGGGATGAGAAGAGAACCTACAGTACGGTGGACAATTTCCCGACAACGCTCGCGGCGATGGGCGTATCGATCAAGGGCGACCGTCTGGGGATGGGAACCAACCTGTTCTCGGATCTGGATACGCTTTCGGAGAGAGACGGGGATGCGAAGATTGAAGAGGAGCTGTCGAAGTCCTCTTCCTGGATGGATATCCAGTCGCACGTAGAGCCGGTTACCGCCGATATCACCTATGATCCGTTTGACGTACAGAGCAAAACCCTGTCCTATACGATCCGGAACGTCTCCAGCGACAGGATCGACGGATTCAGGTGCTGCATGCGCATGTACGGATATAAGATGCCAAACGGCTCCGACTATATCCAGTGGATCAGCGCCGAGCCGGATGGCAGCGGCGGCTGGTATGCGCAGTGGGAGGTTCCCGTCACGCAGGAGTATGCGGGCATCATCAAGCTTCAGGCCACCTGTATGGTGGACGGGGCAAGGAGCCACGTACTGGATCTGCATTATTATTATGTTTCATTTGACGCGGGCGGAGAGAACCTGGTGTGGTATGAGTGCGATGCGTCCGGAAAGAGACTCGAAGGCGGGATGGGAAGCGACCCGGCCTGATGAATCCCTGACAGATTGGATCATCTGAAACAGGACAGCCGGGGCAGATGGGAAAAGATCCGGCAGAATGGGGTGGACTGTTGAACTTTCATGTACTAACATTATTTCCGGAGATGATTGAAGAGGCGTTCTCCAAGAGCATCACGGGCCGTGCGATGAGCGCGGGCACACTGCAGCTGGACGCGGTGAATATCCGGGATTTTGCCGAGGAGCAGAGAAAGGGCCGGATTGACGATTATTCCTACGGCGGAGGCGCCGGGATGATCATGCAGGCCGAACCGGTGTACCGTGCATATTGCAGCGTTATGGAGCGTTGCGAACATGCGCGGGTGCTGTATATGTCGCCGCAGGGCAGACGCTTCGACCAGGCGTTTGCCAAAGAGCTTTCACAGGAGAAGGAACTGATCTTCCTGTGCGGGCACTACGAGGGGATCGACCAGAGAGTGCTGGATGAGATCGTCACGGACGAGGTCTCCATCGGAGACTATGTGCTGACCGGGGGAGAACTGCCTGCGCTTGTGATGATGGACACGATCTCCAGGCTGGTCCCGGGCGTTCTGAGCAATGAGGAATCCGCGCAGACGGAGAGCTTCATGGGAGAAGGCCTGCTTGAATATCCGCAGTATTCAAGGCCGCAGGAATGGCATGATGTTTCTGTTCCCGAGGTCCTGATGTCAGGCAACCACCAGGCGGTGGACCGGTGGCGCAGAGAACAGTCCCTGCTGCGCACCGCGATGAAACGTCCGGACCTGTGCCGGGACGCGGTGCTGAACAAAAAAGACCGCAGGTATCTGAGGGAAAACGGACTGGAAGAAGCGTACAGAGGCGCGAGGAATATAGACTGATCAGGCAACTGATTTGCACAGAAAGAATGAGGGAACAGCTATGTTAAGGCAATTGTCCGTATACGCGGAGAACAAAAAAGGAACGCTGGAGCGCATCACAAAGATTCTTCTGGATGAGGACATCAACATCCTGGGATCCATGACAGACGACGGGGCGGAATACGGGGTTAACCGTATGGTCGTGTCGAAGCCCGAGACCGCGATGAAGGCGCTGACAGAGGCAGGCTATCTGTGCTCTTTGAAGGACGTCATCGGCGTGGAGGTCGAGGATAAGGTCGGCAATCTGAACAGCCTTCTGAAAACCCTCATCGAGATGAATATCAATGTGCATTACCTGTATCTCTCATTTGACCGCAGATCGGGACTTCCGATCATGGTATTTTACACGGACGACATCTGGGAAGTGGAGGACGGACTTCGCAACAAGGGATACATTGTTGTGGGGGAAGGCGCCATGGCCTGAAGCCCTGCGGACAGACAATAAAATAAGAATATAAATAAGCGCCGGCCTTGTGTAAAGACCGGCGCTTACTGACTTGTGAAGATTCAGGAGACGATAGTGCCCGTCTCTTCATGCAGCGCATCCACGGCGTGGTCGATGGAAGTGATGATGGCCCTGCGGCCCGGCTTCTGGGAGACGAAGTTCACACTGGCTTCCATCTTCGGAAGCATGCCGTTCTCATCAAACTCCCCGTCGTCGATGTACCTGCGTGCCTCAAGCGCACTGACATGGTGCAGAGGCTGCCTGCTCTGTGTATGATACCCGAGACAGACCTGCTCCTCGGAGGTGAGGATCATGAGGATGTCGGCGTCGGTCAGATCCGCGAGCTTGCCGGCAGTCAGATCCTTCTCCACGATCGCGCTTGCGCTCTTGAGGCGGTGCGGCTGCTTCAGGACAGGGATGCCGCCGCCTCCTCCGGCCACCACGATCTGGCCTGCGCCAAGAAGCGCGTTGACGGCGTCGATCTCGACGATGTCGACCGGCCTGGGGCTTGCGACGATGCGCTTCCAGCCGCCTTCGACCTGCGTCACGTAATTGCCCTTGGCTTCTTCGGCATCCGCCTCCTCGCGGGTCAGGATGCGGCCGATCACCTTGATCGGATGGTAGAAAGCATCGTCATACGGGTCCACGATCACCTGCGTGATCACAGTGGAAACGTTCTTGTAGATGCCGCGCGAGATCAGCTCCATCCGGAGCATATTCTGGATATCATACCCGATAAATCCCTGGCTCATCGCGGAACAGACGGACATCGGCGCGTTGTATGTCTCATGGTTCCTTGCATATTCATTCAGCGCCGTATGGATCATACCGACCTGCGGCGCGTTGCTGTGCGTAATGACCAGCTGGCAGCCTTCCTCGATCAGATCCGCGAGGACGCGGACCGAGGAATGAACGGCTTTATACTGTCCGGGAAAATCAGTGCCCAGTGCCTGGTGGCCGAGGGCGCAAACTACACGTTTTTCACTCATAACGGAATCTCCTTTATTGTCAGAACCCATTCCGCCTCCGGCAGGAAAACCTGCCCCGGCGTCAGGGCTTTTGACCTTTTTCATCATTATATCGGAACAAGGGACGGATGACAACCTTGGCGCGGCTGCGATCCGTTACAGTTCACAGGCCAGCCTCCGACCTTCTGCATGGAGTTCTGTGGGCACAACTGAAAAC
>CAJOKX010000105.1 GCA_905235415.1 uncultured Lachnospiraceae bacterium | reverse complement strand
TTCTTCTGTACAGATTCCGGATCCCTTTCATACTGCTCCCTCCACAATGTGATTGTTATATCAACATACTATATTTATCATATCATCTACATTGTGAAGAGAGCAATTACAATTATTTAATGATTCTGCATAACTAATAAATAATCTTCCTGCTTATGTGTATGTGAAACAGACGATCGTTACTCTTTCTGCTGCTGTCTTTTTGCGTAATCTTCCCGAATCGGAGCCAGCAGTTCTTCATCATCCATCTCACTGCGCATTTTCAGTGCGGATTCCGCAAGCCTTGCGCGGCTGACTGCTTCCGACATGACGCGGTAATTCAGCGCGGTCCCGGCCTTGTCATTCTTATAGGTGACTGCGCGGCTGGCGTCGATCCCGAAGCTGCCTGCAACTGAGGCCGCATCCATATTGGCTCCGAGGAAAAGGAACTCCCAGTTGTACTTTGCCTTCTCATGTTCCACCATCGCCTTCACCCGGTCATAGGTGTACCGGCGGCTGGCGTTCTCCATTCCGTCTGTCGTGATAATAAACAGCGTCTTTTCCGGAACGTCCTCCTCCCGCGCATATTTGTGAATATTCGCGATGTGATGGATCGCTCCGCCCAGCGCATCCAGCAGCGCCGTGCACCCGCGCACATAGTACTGCGCATCCGTCATCGGCTCTGTCCGGCGGATATCCACCCTGTCATAGAGCACTTCCGTCCGGTCGTCGAACAGGACAACGGAGACAAGCGCTTCTCCTTCCTCTTCTCTCTGCTTTTTCAGCAGACTGTTGAAACCGCCGATGGTATCTGCCTCAAGTCCCGACATAGATCCGCTTCTGTCCAGAATAAATACCAGCTCTGTTAATCCCTTTCTCATCACAAACCTCCTCATCCGATCAGGCATTTCCGTGTTTCGTGAGGCAAGTATAACAGGCAGACATGAAAGAAGAGTCGCCCCGCGGGCGACCCTTCATACTTTACATAATTCCGGAAGCAGATGTCCGGCTTAATCCCGGTTAGCGGATTACGCAGGGCAGGCCATGCTCCTCCAGCTGAATATCGAGTTCGACCATGTCATAGATTCCGTTCTCGATAAAGTAGGAAAAGATTACATCGGTCTTATCGCAGGGCGACAGCGCATATCCCGCCCTGGCAAGCAGGTCCTTCGTCTCATCCAGGTTCAGCCTGGCGCCGACGCACAGGCACAGCGCAGTCAGCTTCTGCGGATGATAGTCCGGATTGTTCTTGATCTTTGAGAAAACCTTCTTGTCAATGATCGCCCGCTTGTACACCTGCGCGTTGTCCATTCCCCTGGAACGGATCAGGTACATCAGATACTGGGCAAATGTGTCGGACAGATGCTCCATGCGCTGGGCAAGCTTCCGGTCCAGCTCCTCAAAGAATTCGTCCCCCTGCTCCGGAACGCTGAAGAAAGGCGCCGAATTCTTGAACCCGGTCTCTGCCAGGTCCGCCTCCGGAAGCCGTTCCTCTCTGTCAGGCATCGGCGCTGCACGCAGCACCCGGCTTCGCCTGTCCGGTTCACCGTCCGGCATCGACATCCGCAGCTTTCCGTATTCTTCCAGCTGCTTCTGTTCTACATAGTTGCGGTCAATGTACGCTTCCAGGTCCGGCGCGAGATTCTTTCCCATCTGCGCCGCCTTGTCATCAAAGACAACCAGATACACCATCATCTCATGCGTAAGCAGGAAGGCGTGGATCTCGTCCACTGCAATCCGCATGCCCTCCTCCTTCGGATATCCGTATCCTCCGGTGGAGATGAGCGGAAATGAAACCGACCGGATCCCATGCGCATCGGCAAGGGCCAGGCTCTTCTGGTAGCATGCGCGCAGCTTCTCTTCCTCCTGCTGCCCTCCGCCCTGAAACAGGGGGCTGACCGCGTGGATAATGTACCTCGCCGGGAGGTCAAACCCCGGCGTGAGAAAGACCTCTCCCTGCGCCGCATCGCCGATCTTCTCTTTCCGGTAAGCAAGAAGCTTCTCATAACCGGCCGCCTGATAGACGGCCGCGTCACATCCCGGTCCGACGACCGGCGCCTCATTTGCCGTATTGACGATGGCCTCCGTATGCATCCTTGTGATATCATTCCTGACGATTTTAAATGGCATATCATCTCTCCCCGCGCCCGGAAGCATGGCACAAGAGCATTGCCTTCCGGCAGGTTACTCTGCGGCTGCTCTGACCTCCTGCATAAGAGCCTCCTGCTTGTCGGCACTGATGACGGATATATCTCCAACGTTCAGTTCGCAGAAGGAGATTGCCACTCCTTCGTTCACCATATCCATGAGATCCCCTTGAGAGCCTGTCTTCCACCCATCCTCTGTAAGGATTGCATCCATGATCTCATGGTCGGAATCATCATAGAAGCACAGCATGGTTACAAAGTGGCCGGCCGGAAGGGTTGCAGCCACAAGGTTGTCCTGGAACCTGGGAACGGCCAGGTATGGTTTTCCGTCCTCGTCCATGTTGATAAACTGCGCCACTGCATGGAGGCTTTCGTCCTCTTCCTGCGGCAGTTCGATCTGGATCCGTCCATACCCTTCTTCCGCCGTATCCGGCATAGACGTATCGGCGATTCCGACCTCTTTAAATGCATCCTGCAGGGCCGGAATATACTGCGAATACCCCAGGGTATCAGCGCACCACACAAGGATCTCCATCAGATCGCTGTAATCCGAATTCGAAGTCAGGGTAAGGATGACGTTCATCCAGTAATACAGCTGATCCTCCAGCGGCATTCCCGTCTCATTGAGCCGGTATCCGATCTTGTTTACGAGCGAGGAGTTGATATGGACGCCGCCCAGATCGCTGTAATCGCCCACGGACCTTGTTTCCGGGAGATAATAGACATCCCATACATGGGACGGCTGCTTGAACTGTCTCGGGTCGCTCATGGACCGGATCGGCGTTCCGCATTCCTGAATCAGCCAGGTCGTATCGTCCGAGTCCTTATAGATGGCCTCAATGATGTTGCCGCAGATATCACTGAAGGCTTCGTTCATTGCGCCGAACTCATTGAAATACCGCGTATAGGCCATCAGGTTATCGGTCACGCAATGCGTGAATTCATGCGCGATGATATCGGTGCATTCTCCGTCCGGATCCAGCCTGTTGAACTCAAAGCACTGATAGCCGTGCTTCTTTCCGGTGTAAGCCGCATTCTGGATCGGATCCCCGTTTTCGTTGACCATGTCCATCCGAAGCAGCGTCGGGGTGCCTTCTCCGTCCGGGCCTGTCCAGCCGGCCTGCTCATACAGGTCATACGTGCGCAGGAACGTTTCATAGATTAACAGTTCATTGTCCGCAAAACGGCCGTCCTCCTCTTTGCGGATCGTGATCTTGTCATTAAAATCATAGTCCGCATAATCAATGCAGAGCACTTTCCGGTTCATATCTCCGAGATAACGCTCTCCGGTCTCTTTGTCTTTGAGAACGGGAACCGTCAGCTCCTTTGTAGTGCCGTCGTGCTTTGTGACCGTTCCGGTCCAGGTATCTTCTTCGAAATCAAGGAAGATCAGCGACGCGCCTTCTCCGGAGTGCGAATCCGGATCTCCGGGCTGCATGACCGGCATCCCGTACAGGTACTCACCTTGCTCATCCACATAATGGGCCATATACGTGGTCTCTGCCTGCGGATCCGGATTGTTGGTATAGACGATCCAGGCATAGTAGAACTCCGTGCTGTCCGGAATCGGCAGCAGCGCCTGTTCCGAAGTGTCCTCTACGATCTTCAGATCTTTACCTTCCGCATTCTTCAGAACGATCTGTTCTGCCTCCTCTCCGGTGATGCCCCACTCCTCGATGGGTTTGGAATCGATCCCCGACTCAAGCGAGTTGCTAAGGGCGCACACATGCCCGTCCTTTCCCACAATCAGCTTGACGCTCGCGCCGTACACCGCAAGATCTTCATTCATCTGCCCAAAGGTGTAGACGGACAGGCCATTCTCGTTCGGGCGGACGGTGAGCAGCTCCAGAGACGTATTCTCATCTCCGCCAAGAGAATCGATCACGCTCATAACCGCATCTTTTGCGTCATTTTCATCTTTGATTTCTTTCTTGTAGAAGTCTCCTGAGAGAAAGGAAACGACCTCCTTCTCAGCTTCGGTTTCAGCCTCCGTTTCGACGGACGCCGCTTCACTCGCCTGCTCCGTCTCACCTGCCTGCGCCGCGAACGCAGTCACTGCGCACAGGCATCCTGCAAACAATACAGTTTTCACTTTCTTTCTCATACGTACACCTCATCAATCAGCCAGTCCATGTGTGTCCATCAGCAGGTCAGGATCTCATTCAGGAACGCCCCGGCCCGCCTGCCGCGCCCGTTGCGTCAGCGCCATTTTCCTTCTAAGTTGATATGTTACTTAAACATCATCTTACACCCATCAATTCCTCTTGAACAGACCTTATATTTATTCACTCATGAATGACTGACAATCGCAGACCGCCTCCTCTTTCGACCGGGGAAGGCCGGATGGCCGTTGAGCGGAATGAAGAAAGGCTCAGTGAAGATGACAAAAGGGACGGTTCTTTCCGGGCCGGGGCGCATCGCACCCGGCGGGAAGAACAGTCCCTTTCTGTTGTTTCTTTAAGCAACTGTCGCTTTGAGCTGTTGCTTCAAGCTGTTTTTTAAGCTGCCGCTTTATGCTGTTTCTTTAGCTGCCGCCTTATGCTGTTTCTTTCAGCTGCCGCCTTAAGAGATTTCTTTCAGCTGCTGCCTTAAGATCTTTCTTCAAGCTGCCGCCTTATCTGCTGCGTCTTCTGCGCATTGCCAGCAGTGTAACGACTGCAAGTGCCGCCAGCATCATCAGAAGCATCCAGCCTCCGAGCGGTGTTGTATCACCGGTCTTCGGCGTTGTCTTCTGGTTCGGCTTGGACTTCTCTGTCTCAGCAGGTTTGCCGACAGCCGAGGCTGTGGCCTTCCGATACCCTGCGTTCAGCGTCAGATCGCTGAACTCTGTCTCTCCGGCATCCAGCAGTTCCTGATCGGTCGGAACCGTGACTTTGATCATCTGGTTCTTATTGATCTTGGATCCGTATGCGCCGGTACCGTTCTTGGTGACCTTCAGGCCTTTCGACTCCAGATCCACATCAAACAGGATGACATACTCTCCGCCGTCTACCACGTCGAAGCTATAGCGTCCGTTTTTGTCCGTTACCGTCGTCTGCTCGCTGCCCTCAACCGGGTTGCCGTTCTTGTCAACACGATAGATGCTGACCGGTACATTTGAAAGGATCTTCTCGCCCGGCTTGTAAACGCCGTCTCCGTTATCATCCCTCCATGCGATACCGCCTACGGTCTTCTTGACCGGCAGGACTCCTGCATCGTTGTTCGGGTTCGTCGCCTTGGTAACTCCGGTCTTGCCCATTTCAGAGATACTCGGAAGATCCACATTCGTGATCAGTCCATCTGTTCCTGTCAGGGACTTATCTCCGTTGGAGCTTGAAGACTGTTTGGTGAAGGTTCTTCCGTCCAGAAGCACCTCTACCTTAAAGAGATTCTTCTGTGCCGTCGGATCTCCGGCGCTTTCCGGAACATTCAGGACATACTTTCCGTTCTTGTCGGTGACTGCAGTGATCTCTTTTCCATTCTCGTCGAGAACCGGTTTTCCGTTCTCGTCCAGAAGTCTCACCTTCACGCCTGACAGGATCGTATCGTCCTTGCCCTTGGTTCCGTCTGCGTCCTTGTCAACCCATGTAATACCTGTGATGGTACGCTCGAACGGGATGAATCCGGCATCCTGATGATCGGTGGACGTCTGATTCACACCTTTCGCTCTCATCTCATCAACAGTTTCTACATGCGCTTTGCTGATGCTTGATCCTGTAAATGCGCCGTCTTCCGGATCGGTCGCGTCCGCGAGAGAGTTCGTGCCCTTCTTCGTCGCAGCCCTGCTCACCTCGAAGACGATCTGATAATCTCCATCCGGATCATCATCTGTCAGTTCGCTCAGGTCAAATTCATAGTGACCGTTCGCATCCGTTGTTGTCGTTAACGGGTTTCCATCCTTGTCTGTGACCGGATTGCCTTCCTGATCGAGCAGTTTCACGATCACGCCGGGCAGCATCGCGGTCTCTTTTGCCTCCTGGGAGCCGTTATTGTTCGGATCCAGCCAGGTGTTTCCGGAGAGGATACGCTTGTATTCGGTTACGCCCGCATCCTGGTTCGGAAGGAGATAATCCTCTTTCAGAGTCTCCACTGCAGGAAGCTCTACTTTCGTGATCCTGCGCGCAGCCGGATCCACGATGGAAGCGTCTCCATCGGAGGAATCGGACTGTTTCGTAAACTCTTCATCCGTATCGAACTCGATCTGGAACTCATCTCCAGCGTCTGCCGGTACGTCAAAGTGATACTTGCCGTTCTCATCGGTGGTTGCTGTGATCGGGTTTCCTTCCTCGTCCTTGACCGGATTGCCGTCTTTATCCAGAAGGCTTACGGTGACGCCCGGAATGACGTTATCCCCGTCTTCCTTGCTTCCGTTTCCGTTCTCATCATGCCACAGGATACCTTCGATCATTCGCTTCGGAGCAAAGCCCTCATCCTGGTGAGGAAGCTCGGCTTTATTCACTCCTTTGCCTCTCATCTGCGGAATGTTATCCACGTGCGCCTTAGAGATGACTGCGCCCTTCTTGGTTCCTTCTGCAGCATCGACCTTCTCACCCATGGATGTGATGGCGCCGTCTTTAGAAGGCGTAGTGCTCTGCTTCGTGGCATCCAGCTTCTCGTATTCGAATACGACCTGGTAATCACCATTCGGATCATCTGCAGTAAGATCATTCAGATCAAACTCATAATATCCATTCGCATCCGTTGTTGCCGTTAATTCGTTTCCATCCTTGTCCTTGACCGGATTGCCTTCCTGATCCAGCAGTCTGACGGTCACGCCTGCGATCATATCTTCTTCGCCGGCATCCTGCGTACCGTTATTGTTCGGATCCAGCCAGGTGTATCCGGAGAGCTTGCGTGTGTAATCGGTCACGCCCGCATCCTGATTCGGAAGAAGTTCATTCTTTGTCAGGTCATAAATGGATGTGAGCTCCACATCTTTGATCTTGCGGTCAACAGGATCCACGATGGAAGCGTCTCCATCGGAGGTTTCAGACTGTTTAGTATACTCTTTCTCCGTATCGAACACGATCTGGAAGTCATCTCCTGCATCCGCCGGAACATCAAAGTGATACTTACCGTCCTCATCGGTGGTTGCGGTGATCGGGTTTCCTCCCTCGTCAACAACCGGACTGCCATCTTTATGCAGCAGGCTGACAGTCGTGCCCGGAATGACATAATCGCCGTCGTCCGGTTCCAGATTACCGTCGCCGTCGTTATCATACCAGAAGATGCCTTCGATCGCGCGCGCCGGCGTGAAGCCCTGATCCTGATGCGGAAGCTCCGTTTCGTTCTTGGCCGCCGCTCTCAGCTCGTTGATAGTCTCTACGTGCGCTTCGCCGATCTTCGCACCCTTCCTGGTTCCCGCCGCGGTATCCGCATCGACCTTCTCACCCATAGAGGTCATCTGGTCATCAGAGGAGTCTGCGTCGCTCTGCTTGGTGGCATCCAGATCTTCGTACTCAAAGATGATCTGATATTTGCCATCCGGATCATCATAAGAAAGCTTACCCGAGCTAAGGTCGAACTCATAGTGCCCGTCCTCATCCGTGGTTGCGGTCAGGTCTTTTCCAGCCTTGTCCTTGATCGGTTTGCCTTCCTGATCCAGAAGCTTGACGGTAACGCCGGGTACCATGTTAGGCTCTTTGTCATCATCCTTGACGCCGTCATTGTTCGGATCCAGCCAAGTG
>CAJOKX010000104.1 GCA_905235415.1 uncultured Lachnospiraceae bacterium | reverse complement strand
CAGTCGCGGCGGCATACCGCTGCCAGGTCTTTGACAGAGTGCCGTTTGAGAAACAGGATATATGTCCGCAGCTCCTGGTGACAGAAGAAGGATTGTTGTGAACAGGGCGCAGGCACAGAAGAAGCCTGAAAGTACAGAACAGGGAGCAGGCACAGGAGAAGCCTGAAGGTGCAGAAAAGGGTGCAGGCTTAGAGGAAGTCTGAAGGGTACAAAAGTGAGTTGGGCAAAAAAGCAGCGGAAAAGGTCATAAGACTTTTCCCGCTGCGTTTCTGTTACATACCGTAAAACTCAAACATCCAGTCTGAAAACAGATCTGAAACCGGATGTTAAAACAGATCTGAAACCGGATGTAAAACCGGATCTGAAACCGAATCTGAAACTGGATCTAGAATCGGTCTAAAGGCGGATTAATAATTCTCTGCAGATACTTCAAAATAAGACTGCGGATGGGCACATACCGGACATACTTCCGGGGCATTCGTTCCGACAACGATATGACCGCAGTTTCTGCACTCCCAAACCTTGACTTCGCTCTTTTCAAAGACCTTCTGCATCTCTACATTCTGAAGCAGTGCGCGATAGCGCTCTTCATGATGCTTTTCGATAGCGGCAACACCGCGGAACTTCGCTGCCAGCTCCGGGAATCCTTCTTCTTCCGCGGTCTTGGCAAAACCATCATACATGTCAGTCCATTCAAAGTTCTCACCGTCCGCAGCGGCGGCCAGATTCTCAGCCGTGGTGCCGATGCTGTCCAGTTCCTTGAACCATAACTTTGCATGCTCCTTCTCATTGTCGGCAGTCTTCAGGAACAGAGCAGCGATCTGCTCATATCCTTCCTTCTTCGCCTTGGATGCAAAGTAAGTATATTTGTTCCTGGCCTGTGATTCACCTGCAAAAGCAGTCTGAAGATTCTTCTCGGTCTGTGTACCGGCATATTTGTTTGCCATGACTCATTTCTCCTTTTCTGATATTCATTGATCTACAAAGACAGCCAGATGCTGCCTGGGGTGGTTCAAGTGTATCATACAAGAGAGACACTCACAATCGAAGAAACTGTGAATTCTTCTTTCCAATGATGCCGGCACAGGCATTGGTAACGCGTCTGCATGTACCCCTTGCTGCGCCGGGGACGCCGGGAGCGCCTATGGATAAGATGATGATGGAGAACGCGAGAGACACAAGTGCGCTGCCCGATACAGGGACACCAAATGCTTTTGCGAGGCCAAATTGAGGTGGTGATGATGAGAGAAAAAGTGTTACAATGTCTTCCGTACCGTTCTTTATGCGGCGCGGTGCACAGGTACGGGGCATCGCCGTAAACCGGAAAGGATTCTGACTGAACATGAATATTGTAAAGACGATTGCTTCTGAACTGGGGATACAGACCTGGCAGGTGGAAGCGGTTATCAAGTTGATTGATGAGGGCAATACCATTCCCTTTATTGCCAGATACAGAAAGGAGGCGCATGGTTCGCTCGATGATGAGCAGCTGCGCAGCCTGGATGAGCGCCTTCGGTATCTGAGGGCGCTGGAGGAGCGCCGGAAGACGATCCTTGCATCCATCGAAGAGCAGGGGAAACTGACGAGTGAACTGAAAGCGCAGATTGAGGCGGCGCCGACACAGGCGGCGCTGGAGGATCTGTATCTTCCATACAGGCCGAAGAGACGCACGCGGGCGACCATTGCGAAAGAGCGGGGACTGGAACCGCTTGCGCAGGAGATCCTGGGACAGTCTCTGAGCGTGCCGGCCATCGAGCGTGCCGCAGACTTTGTGGATCCGGAGAAGGATGTGAAGGATGCGCAGAGCGCGCTGCAGGGTGCAGAGGATATTATCGCTGAGCAGATATCCGACAGCGCTGATATCCGCGCAGGAATCCGCGAAAAGACTTTTGAGAGCGGCGTGATCGTATCAGAAGTGAAGAAGGATATGGAGAAGGCCGACTCTGTTTATGCGCAGTATTTCCACTATGAGGAAGCTGCAGCGAAGATGCCGGGCCATCGGATCCTGGCGCTGAACCGTGCGGAGAAGGAGAAGGTGCTCAGCGTCTCGGTCCGCGTGGATGAGGAGGAAATGATTGCTCTGATCTGCCGCAGTGTGATCCGCCCGCAGAACCCGGACGACGCCAATACGCTGGAGGCGCTGCAGGATGCCTGTGCGGACGCATACCGCAGACTGATCGCGCCTGCCATTGAGAGGGAACTGAGAAATGCGCTGACGGAGAAAGCAGAGGACGGGGCGATCGATGTATTCGGCAAGAACCTGCGCCAGCTGCTCATGCAGCCGCCCATTGCCGGACAGGTCGTCCTGGGATGGGATCCCGCATTCAGGACCGGGTGCAAGATCGCAGTTGTGGACAGCACCGGAAAAGTGCTCGATACGACGGTGGTTTACCCGACTGCGCCGACAACGCCCGCGAAGATCGAAGCGGCAAAGCAGACCATCAAGCGTCTGATCCGGAAGTACCATGTCACACTCATTTCCTGCGGAAACGGAACCGCCTCGAGAGAATCGGAGCAGATCATTGCACAGATCCTCTCAGAGCTTCCGTCGGAGGCAGCGTCTGCTTCTTCCGCGGAGCCGGGCAGAAAAGGGCAGAAGGTGCAGTATGTGATCGTCAATGAGGCCGGCGCGTCTGTCTATTCAGCGAGCAAACTGGCAACAGAGGAATTTCCGGAGTTTGACGTGGGACAGAGAAGCGCCGCTTCGATCGCACGCCGCCTGCAGGATCCGCTGTCCGAGCTGGTCAAGATCGATCCGAAATCGATTGGCGTCGGACAGTATCAGCACGACTGCGAGAAACTGGGAGAGAAGCTGGAGGGCGTGGTAGAGACCTGCGTCAACCAGGTCGGCGTCGACCTGAACACTGCATCGTATTCTCTTCTGGAATACGTTTCCGGGATCACCAAAAAAACCGCGCGGTCGATCGTTGACTGGAGAAATGAAAACGGCGCCTTTACCGACAGGCGCCAGCTGCTGAAGGTGGCCGGGCTCGGACCGAAGGCATACCAGCAGTGCGCAGGATTCCTGCGGATCCGCGGAGGCGGAAATGTGCTGGATATGACAGGCGTTCACCCGGAATCCTATGACGCAGCCATGCAGCTTCTGGAGAAGTTTCACTGCAGTATGGAGGATGTCAGGGGCGGAAAGATCACCGGCCTGAGCGCGCAGATGAAGAACCGCGAAAAAGCGCAGGAACTGGCCGGGGAGCTTGGCGTTGGAACAGAGACGCTGATTGATATCGCATCCGAGCTTGAAAAACCCGGGCGCGATCCCAGAAGCGACATGCCAAAGCCCGTGCTTCGTTCCGATGTGCTTTCCATGGAAGACCTGAAACCCGGAATGATCCTGAAGGGAACCGTGCGCAATGTGATCGACTTTGGTGCATTTGTCGATATCGGAGTGCATCAGGACGGCCTGGTCCACATATCGCAGATGAGCGATACGAAGTTTGTAAAGCATCCGCTGGATGTCGTCTCCGTGGGGGATATCGTTGACGTCAAAGTGCTGGACGTCGACATGGACCGCAAAAGGATCTCCCTGACCATGAAGCTGGGGGAGGAAACCGCACGCCCCGGCAAAAAGGAAGAGAAGCCAGGGAGAAGAGATTCCCGTCCGCGCGGCGGGGCGGAAAAGGCCGGCGGCAGAGGATCCCGTCCGGAGCATTCCCGTGCAGGCAGAGGGGCAGAGAACTCCGGCAGCAGAGAGAATCAGAGAAGGCAGGATAAACGCTCAGACGGCGGACTGGATATGTCTGCACTGCTGAAGAAGTGGAGCTGATGCTTCAGAAAGAAGGCTTTCATGGCAGTATGTGATACCTGTGCATATCTTGCGTATGATGAAGACTATGACGATTACGTCTGCACCATGAATCTGGACGAGGACGACCTCGCCAGATTCTATGCGTCGGACGCAAAAATGTGCCCCTACTACCGCAATGGAGATGAGTATGCGGTAGTGAGGCACCAGGCAACCTGATCGGGGACAGTTGTCAAAAAGTCCTCAGTCGGTGACGATTGTAAAATGGGTCTCAGTCGGTGACGGTTGAAAAAAAATACTCAGCGGCCGAGATACTTCCGATCCTGCATCCGCGCATCATACGCGATTCTTTCTTCGTCCACACGCACGAGGCGTCCGTTTTCAACGGTCACTTCGCCATTCACGATCGTATAATCGACAGCCCCTTTCAGTCCGACGGTTCCAAGCACCGACTTCGGATCAAACATGGCGCCGACCAGTTCCAGACGATCCGCGCTGACCAGAAACAGATCCGCGCATTTTCCGGTCTCAAGGCTGCCGATCTCCTTCTCGCGGCCCAGAAGACGCGCCGATCCCATCGTCGCCATCTTCAGGATATCGTATCCGGACGGCGCCTTGTCGGAAGAATGAAGCCGATGCAGCAGATACGCAACGCGGATCTCTTCCAGCAGGTTGGAGCCGTCGTTGCTTGCGCTTCCATCCACGCCCAGGCCGACCGGAATATTCATTTCCAGCATCTCGGGGATCCGCGCGACGCCGGAAGACAGCTTCATGTTGGAGATGGGGCAGTGGCAGACGCCCGTCCCGGTCTGTGCAAGCAGATGCAGTTCCTCCGTGTTAAAATGAATTCCGTGTGCGTACCACACGTCATCGCCGACCCATCCGAGTTTTTCCATGTAGGCGAGCGGCCGCAGCCCTACCTTCTCCATCGTGTAGTTCTCTTCATCCTTAGTCTCGCACAGGTGCGTGTGCAGGCGGACGTGATACTGGCGTGCAAGCGCGGCGCTTTCAACCATGAGATCCTCCGAGACGGAGAACGGGGAGCAGGGAGCGAGGGCGATCCGGGTCATGGAGCCGAAGGAGGGATCCTGATATTTCTCGATCAGGCGCTGCGAATCCTTCATGATCTCATCCACGCTCTGGACCACACTGTCCGGAGGCAGCCCTCCGTCCTTCCGGGAACGATCCATGCTTCCTCTGGAAAAATGCATTCTTACGCCGAGTTCTTTTGCGGCCTGCGCCTGCGCTCCGAGCAGGTCTCCTCCGTTTTCGGGGAAGACATAATGATGATCGAAGATGGTCGTGCAGCCATTTTTCATAAGCTCACCCATCGCTGTCATGGACGCAAGGTATTCCGACTTCTCATCCAGGTTTTTCCATACTTCATAGAGCGCGACAAGCCAGTCAAACAGCTCCAGGTTCTGAACCTCCGGAAGATTGCGGGAGAAGGCCTGGTACAGATGATGATGCGCGTTGACAAGTCCCGGGTAGGCGGCCATTCCCGAACCGTCGATCACACGGTCTGAAGATGCTTCAGGCGCTTCCAGATCCGTTGCAATCTGCCGGATCAGTCCGTCTTCAATCAGGATATCCGTATGGACCGGCATGGAATCTGACGGATCACAGGTGACAACAGCATCCAGATTTTTAATCAGAAGAGTGCTCATAGATACCTCACTATAAAATGTTTAAACGTGTTACCGTGTATATCATAGCACATTTTGGCGTGTTTGTACCCAGTAGGCGGACATACTCTGGCCGGGCTGGTTGGTAACGTCATCGTTCAGATATGAACCCAGCCCGACAGAAGCAGGATCCCAGCCTTTGGCAGACTCGATACTGTCATATTCAACTTCAGCGTACATGAACTGAGAGGGGAGGCCCTCATCCACCAGATTGACCTCCAGAGACAGACCGTCCGGGAGCGCATAGACCTTCCGGACTTTTTGAATCAGGGGATGTCCGATCATCTCCTTCAGTTCGAGGAACTTCTCTTTTGAGATCTCCATCTCAATCTCCTGTCGGGCAAGACGCCCTGCGGATTTGAAGCAGAGGATATACTGCACATGCGTAGTACTCTGAGCGCCGTCATGCGCTGCACAGATGCAGTCATCTCCGGCAGGCGCTGCATTCTCGGTGATGCGGTCCCCTCCGGCAGGCGCTGCATTCTCGGTGATGCGGTCCCCTCCGGCAGGCGCTGCATTCTCCGTGATGCGTTCCTCCCTGCGGATTCTGACAACGGGCACAGACGTATGCAGGTAGCCCTGTTCCTGCAGTTCCGTATAGAGAAGAGGCAGGTTTGCTGCGGCCTGCGTTTCCTCAGGCCATCTCTTCACCATCCATTTTCTTTCAATTTCCATAAGAGCATATACTCCTTTCCCGCATGAAGTGATCCATTCTGTCCCGGCGTCATGCACCCGTCTTGCGGCGGGCGCCGCAGAAAATGATCATCGAATCGCTTTGCGGATTTATCATTTGCGGATTCATCATAGCATACGGGCGTTGTATGCTCCATTTTTTTCAGATGATTGCGTGGATATGCAGCAGCTGCTGCGTATATCCGGGCAAGAGAGTCCCGGGAAAAGACAGCAGCAGTACGATTCAGGAAACTGATCTACTCACAGTGCACAGCGCTATGACAGATTCATTTTCATACAAAACCGGCAGGCGGTAACAGCCTGCCGGGCTCCCTCCTTAAAAATGTACCGCACCGCGGAGGCGGAACCAAAGGTTCCCTTCACGGTGCGGAGTTTTTTTATATACCCGGGCCCCGGACAGGAAGGTTCTTACTCTGACTCTTCCGCGAGAAATGCGTCAATCTGTGACACAACAAAGTCCAGGTTGTCATTGTATGCCATATGCTCTGCTCCGGGAACGACGGCATATCTGGAATCCGGGAGGACGTCAGCGACGATCTGTCCTTCTTCAGGCGGATTGATGACGTCATATTCTCCTGTCAGAACCAGAGCCGGGATGGCGACATCCTGTGCATCCGTTATATTGTCAAAGCTCTCCAGCGCCCGCCCGACTTCATCGTTGGTTGGGAAGGGAGAGTGGGTCCTTCCGCCGCGGGTCCCGATCAGGACCATTTTGGACAGAAGGTCCGGATAGCGCTCCGCGGTTTTCAGCGCGATGTAAGAGCCCATGGAGAATCCGATGACAATGGGCTTTTCGGACCCATATTCACCGATCAGAGCCGCGAGATCATCCGACAGATCATCCAGCGTAAATTCGCCCGGCGCGATCGTTTCTCCGTGCCCGCGCACGTCATAGCTGATGACATGGTACCGGTCCTGATAATAAGTAAAGAGCGGATCGATGCTTTCCTTGGAAAACCCGCGGCCATGAATCAGATACATGTCCGGTCCGCTGCCGGCCTCTTTGACGCAGAGTGAGATATTGTTGACATCTGTCATTTTCATCTGTGCCTCCTCTCCGATGCCGGAGGAATCGGCTCCGGCAGATGTGTACATCGACAGGCCAAAGAGCAATGCGATGAACACAGAAACAACCCTTTGCATCCGTTGAAAATGCGTGCTGTATTTCATGGAATTCTTTTTCAATCCAACCTTTCGCGTGCGGGCATTTCTGGTAAAATATAAACAGAAACTGTGCAGGGACAATGCCCCTGTGCCGGTGACGATGCTCTTACAGGAAAAGTATAGCACAGCACAAGGAGGAAGGGATCATGCGGGAAAAAATCGTCCAGACGGCAGGCAGAGAACAGCTTGGTGAATTTGCGCCGTTGTTTGCGCATCTGAATGATGATGTGCTTTTCGGCGAAGTGTGGAATGAGGAAGTGATGGATACCAAGACGAAATGCATCATCACGGTGGTGTCCCTGATGGCGTCCGGAATCACGGACTCCTCCCTCGTGTATCATCTTCAGAACGCCAGAAAGAACGGGGTTACGAAAGAAGAAATCGCAGCGATCATCACGCATGCTGCCATGTATGTGGGATGGCCGAAGGGCTGGGCGGTCTTTCGCCTTGCGAAGGAGGTGTGGAATGAGGAAGTCCCGCCGCTGACGGAAAAAGACAGATTCCAGAACGAGATCTTCTTCCCGATCGGAGATCCGAATCCGTTTGGGGAATTCTTTGTCGGACAGAGTTACCTGGCGCCGCTCTCGGGAGATCCGCTTCCGGTTTACAATGTAACCTTCGAGCCCGGCTGCCGCAACAACTGGCATATTCACCATGCCGAGAGCGGCGGAGGACAGATGCTGATCTGTGTCGGAGGACGCGGTTATTATCAGGAATGGGGCAAGGAAGCACAGGAAATGACGCCCGGCAGCGTTATCATGATTCCGGCGGGAGTCAAGCACTGGCACGGAGCCGCTCCGGATTCCTGGTTTTCACATCTTGCAGTCGAGATTCCCGGAACGCAGGCCTCGAACGAATGGCTGGAGCCGGTAGAGAAGGCAGTCTACGAAGCATTCTAATTCCATAGCATCAGGGATTTTCTAAAAGAGCCATCTGCACCGCCGCGCAGACGGTTCTTTTATTCTGTCAAAAATATCTTTCCGGATCCTGTGACCGGGCAGGCCGAAACTCCGTCTGAAAGGACAGAGAGCGAAAAGATGCCGCAGAGCAGGAAAAGGAGGGACTTATGATGACGAACAGAAAATTGGGAACGGCAATGACCGCTGCATGCGCAGCGCTGGCAGTCGGGGCATGTACGATGTGGGGTGCATTTGCAGGAACGATTCCGGCAACCGGTTCATACGATCCGGGCAGGGAAACGGAAGAGACGGAAACGGAGACGGAAGGTGCGGATCTGTCCGGGACGGAAGCTGCGGGTCTGCCTGAGGTGGAAGAGAGATTCTCATGGCTGGACGCATTTGTATCATCCAAAAACGCAGCGGATGTATGCGAAGAGGACGGGATGGTGATGGCGGCAAGTACGGCAGATGCCGGATGGGCTGAGTGGCCGGCTCCGGCCTGGAATACGGAAGAATATGCGACGGTCGGGGAGACAGGGTTTCGCACCGCTGCGCAGTATCCGTTTTCGACCTTCGGAATGGATGTGGACACTGCCTCGTATGCGCTTCTTCGCAGAAATCTTCTGGATGGCACCATGGAATGGATGCCGGAGGATGCGGTCCGGATCGAGGAGATGATCAATTATTTCAACTATGAATATGCGCAGCCTGAAGACGGGGACACATTTTCCATTACCTGCGAGATTGCGCCGTGTCCCTGGAATCCGGACACGAAGCTGATGCTGGTCGGACTGCAGGCAAGGGACATCCCGAAGGAAGAGATTCCGGAACAGAATCTGGTGCTGCTCGTTGACACCTCCGGATCCATGTATGATGAAAATAAGCTCCCGCTGGCGGTGGATACGATGAAGCTTCTGCTGGAAGAGATGGACGGGAAGGATACGATCTCACTGGTGACTTACGCGGGAAGCAGCGAAGTGCTTCTGAGCGGCGTGCATTGTACGCCGGAGGGTAAGGAAGAGATCCTTGAAGCGCTGGATGGACTTACAGCAGAGGGCGGAACCTGGGGAGAGACCGGACTGAGGACCGCGTATGCGCTCGCACAGGACTCATTTACGGAAGGGGCGAACAACCGCGTTCTTCTTCTGACAGACGGAGATTTCAATCTGGGACAGACCGATGACAGTGAACTGGTGAAGATGGTGCAGGAGCAGGCGAAGGGCCAGATCTTCCTCTCCATCCTCGGATTCGGCGCGGGCAATTACAACGATGCGCTCGCAGAGGAACTGGCGGACAAGGGCAACGGCAATTACAGCTATATCGATTCTGCCATGGAAGCGCGCAGGGTCATGGGCGGAGCGCTGAAGGGAACGCTGAACACTGTGGCAAAAGACGCGAAGATCCAGATTGATTTCAATCCTGCCATGGTCAAGGGATACAGGCAGATCGGTTATGAGAACCGGCAGATGGACGCGGAAGATTTTGAAGATGATACGAAGGACGGCGGAGAAGTCGGCGCGGGGCAGCAGGTGAGCGCACTGTATGAGCTGGTGATGGCAGACAGCGCCTATGAGATTCAAAGCGCCCGGAGCCGGTATGCGCAGAGCGAAGCAGCGGAGGAAAAAGCACAAAGCAGGGACGGGCAGACCGAAGCTGCCGCAGAGAATGAGGAGTACCTGACCATCAGCGTCCGCTATAAGGAGCCGGACGGGGAGAAGAGTTCCCTGCAGGAGGCAGCGGTGGACGCCTCGGCGGAAATGAAGGAGATGTCAGAGAACATGAGCTGGGCGGGGGGAGTCGCCCAGGCAGGGATGCTTCTTCGCGGCAGCGAACACGCCGGAAACAGCGACTTCGAGACGGTCCGTGAGCGCCTGAGAAAGCTTACCGGCGGGGATGAATTCAGGGAGGAATTCATTTATCTGCTAACAAGGATGGCCGCCTGATTCTTTACAGGAAATTGCCGCCTGCTTCTTCTCCGGAAATGGCGCCTGCTTCTTCTCCGGAAGCCTATTGATGACGAAGGAAAAATAGTGTACTTTGAGTATAGATGCACCGCCAATGCGGTATCTGGAAAAAGTGAATGATCAGGCTGCTGATGCAGCCGCGCGGCCGGGGCAGAAACCGGCCGCATTTATAACGGAGAGGGAAAAGGAGGAGACGCATATGCAGACACTGGATCAGCGCGCCTGGTGGAAGGAAGCCGTGATCTATCAGATCTATCCGAGAAGCTTTGCCGACAGCAACGGAGACGGAATCGGAGACCTGAAGGGCGTGACCGCGCATCTTGACTATCTGAAAACACTTGGGATTGATGTGATCTGGCTCTCCCCGGTCTACAAGTCTCCGAATGATGACAATGGGTATGACATCTCCGATTACAGGGATATCATGACGGATTTCGGAACGATGGAGGACTTTGACGAGATGCTCAGCGAGGCCCACAAGCGGGGAATCCGGATCGTGATGGACCTGGTGGTGAACCATACATCGGATGAGCATAAGTGGTTTGTCGAGAGCCGCAAGTCGAAAGACAACCCCTACCGCGATTATTACATCTGGCGCGATCCCAGGGACGGGAAGGAGCCCAACAACTGGGAGTCCTGGTTCTCGGGACCGGCCTGGGAGTTTGACGAAGCGACGGGGATGTATTATCTGCACTGCTTCACAAAAAAGCAGCCGGACCTGAACTGGGACAACCCGAAAGTGCGCGACGAGGTCTTTGACATGATGACCTGGTGGTGCGAGAAGGGGATCGACGGCTTCCGCATGGACGTGATCAGCATGATCTCCAAGGTGCCGGGGCTCCCGGACGGCCCGCTCAAGGACAGCGGCCTGTACGGCGACCTGTCCCCCTATGTCTGCAACGGGCCTCATGTCCATGAATATCTGCAGGAAATGAACCGGCGGGTCCTTTCAAAATATGATCTGATTACCGTGGGAGAAGCTGCGGGCGTCACGGTCGACGAGGCGAAGAAATATGCTTCCAACGACGGAAATGAACTCGGAATGGTATTTCATTTCGAACATACCGATACACTCGCGCCGGAAGACAAAGTGATCGGGAAATGGACTGTGAAACATCCGAGAATGTCCGATGTGCGCGCGATTCTGAACAAATGGCAGATCGAGCTGGAGGGACAGGCCTGGGGCAGCCTGTACTGGGACAACCACGACCAGCCCAGAGCAGTGTCCAGATTCGGGGATGATTCGCCTGAATGGCGTGTTCTCTCCGCCAAGATGCTCGCCACCTGCCTGCATATGATGAAAGGAACGCCCTACGTCTATCAGGGAGAGGAGCTGGGCATGACCAACACCCGTTTCACCTCTGTAGAGGATCTGCGGGATGTGGAAGAGATCAATGCCTACCGCCAGTTCGTGACGGAGCACGGTATGGTGTCGCATGAGATGATGCTGGAATGCTTTAATACCGTGGCACGCGATAACGCCCGTACGCCCATGCAGTGGGATGACAGCGAGAACGCCGGGTTTACCACGGGAAAACCGTGGATTGACGTCAATCCCAATTTCCGGGAGATCAATGCGAAGGCAGAGGTCAATGACCCGGATTCCGTATTTGCCTACTATCAGAAACTGATCGCTCTGCGTCATGAGAACCCGATCATCGTCTACGGCGTGTTTGAGCCGCTGATGATGGATTCGGATACAGTCTACGCCTATGAAAGGAAGCTCGATGACCAGGTGCTGACAGTGGCCTGCAACTGGACCAGTGAGGAGCAGAGCTGCCCGCTGTTTGACGCAGCAGATGAAGGCATGGAGCTGATCTCCAATTATAAAGAGCATAAGGCAGGCGTGCTGCAGCCGTATGAAGCAAGAGTGATGATCCGCTCTGTCTGACCGAACAGCTGACCCCGTGTCGCGGGCGGCTGGTTTCCTGATCCTTCGGGAACATGGTCAGACCGCCTCCCGCCTTAGGTGCGCAGGCGCAGCAAGTCCGGATCAGGAGAGACCTGCAGAATACACACATCGAGGATAATAGATATGAAAAAACAGTGGTGGCATGACAAGGTGGCGTATCAGATCTATCCGAAAAGCTTCTGCGACAGTAACGGAGACGGAATCGGCGACCTGCAGGGAATTATCAGCAAGCTGGATTACCTGAAGGAACTGGGCGTTGATATCATCTGGCTTTCTCCGATTTATGTATCGCCGCTGGCGGACCAGGGCTATGACATCGCAGATTATTATGACATCGATCCCCGCTTCGGAACCCTGGACGATATGGATGAACTGATCGCCGAGGCGAAGAAGAGAGAGATGTACATCGTGATGGATCTGGTGGTGAATCACTGCAGCGATGAGCATGTGTGGTTCCAAAAGGCGTGCGAAGATCCGGACGGCCCGTACGGAAAGTTCTTCTATATTGAGACGGTAAAGGAAGGGGAGAAGCTTCCCTGCAACTGGCGCTCGTATTTCGGCGGTCCGGTCTGGGAGAAGCTTCCGGGCCATAACGATAAGTATTATCTTCACGTCTTCCATAAGAAGCAGCCGGATCTGAACTGGGAAAATCCCGAACTGCGTGAGGAAGTGTATAAAATGATCAACTGGTGGCTGGACCGGGGGCTTGCCGGATTCCGCATTGACGCCATCATCAATATCAAAAAGGCGCTTCCGTTTAAAGATTATCCGGCTGACAGGGAAGACGGCCTGAGCGGCATGCAGAACATGCTGCATGACGCAGTCGGCGTCGGAGATTTCCTGGGTGAGCTGCGCGACAGAACCTTCCTTCCGCACGATGCATTTACGGTGGGGGAAGTCTTCAACGAGAAGCCGGAAGAGCTGCCTGACTTTATCGGGGAGAACGGGTATTTCTCCACGATGTTCGATTTTGCCGAAACAGTATTCGGCGCAAGCCAGAAGGGATGGCACAGAAGTCTGGACATCACGCCGGATGACTACCGAAACTGCGTGTTCTCGACACAGAAGAAGGTAGAAGGCGTCGGGTTCATTTCCAATATCATCGAGAATCATGATGAGCCCAGAGGTGTATCGCGGTATATTCCGGACGGCGATCAATGCTATGAGAGCAAGACCCTGCTGGCCACAATGTATTTCATGGTCAAGGGTCTTCCCTGGATCTACCAGGGACAGGAGATCGGTATGGAGAACCGGAAGGTCCGGTCCATAGACGAGGTCGATGACATTGCGTCGCTGAACGCGTACAAGGTATCTGTCGCGGACGGCGTGTCAGAGCAGGATGCGCTGGATGCCATCTCAAAGTTCGGAAGAGACAATGCCCGCACGCCCATGCAGTGGGATGACAGTGAGAATGCCGGGTTCACCACAGGAACGCCGTGGCTGTGTGTCAATGAGAACTATACATGGCTGAACCTGAAAGCCCAGAGGGGCCGGAGCGGTTCTGTGTATGAGTACTACAGGAAGCTGACGTCCCTTCGCAAGAATCCGGAATACAAACAGACGATTGTATACGGACAGCTGGAACCCACGCTGGAAGAGATGCACAATGTCATGGCTTATTACCGCAGAGGAGAAGACCAGACCCTTCTGGTGATGGGCAATTACCAGAAAGAACCGCAGACCCTGCCTCTTCCCGGGAAGGTTAAAAAAGTGCTTCTGGATAACTGTGAGGATCTTCAGATCCGGGATACAGACCGCAGCATCAGGCTGAAGGGATATCAGGCGGTGGTTCTGGAGCTGGAAAATGATCCGGGGGAATAATGATCCAAGAGAATAAAGATCCGGGGGAATAATGAACTCCTGCGGTCCGGCCGCTGCTGACAAGAAAAGATCCGGAGGATTCTCAGGCGCAGAGCCTTGAGAATCCTCCGGTTTTGTTTTTATCTGACGGTGACTTTACATTTGGCTGACAGGCCATTCTGTGTATATGCATACACAATGCAGGTTCCTTTTCCGATGGCTTTTATCTTACCGCTGGAGGAAACTGTT
>CAJOKX010000103.1 GCA_905235415.1 uncultured Lachnospiraceae bacterium | reverse complement strand
CGTGGCTGCAGCAACTCGCAAAGCTTAGTCGGCTGCCTATGGTTTTCAGTTGTGCCCACAGAACTCCATGCAGAAGGTCGGAGGCTGGCCTGTGAACTGGAAGGAATGATCGGTCATAATTATTGATATTTAATATCTATGGATGTAAAATATCCCTAAATGGAAAAGGGGGTATTTGTGATGCAATACTATGTAGTAACCTTTACGCACACGAAGATCGTCGGATGGGCCATCATTGAGTGGGATCCGAAGTTCGGCGAATTCAGATAATCGGGAAAACACAGGAAAGGAGACGGTCTTTCCATGATAGTGAACAAGTGTGTAGAGCAGGGCATCTATGTCATACTGATCCTGTCGCTGGAGAAAGATCACCGTCCGCTTAGGAGTGCAGAGCTCAGTTCTATCCTGGACGTTTCCGATTCTTATCTCAAGAAGATCCTTCGCAAGCTTGTTCTTGCCGGACTGATTCATTCCAATCCCGGAAAAGACGGGGGCTTCGTGCTTGCCCGCCCGGTGGAAGAGATCAGCTTATATGATGTCTATGCCGCTCTGGAAGGAGAGGAATGCGAAGTGAAGACATCCGGCATCGGCGAGAGGATCTTCATTGACGACAGAAAGTTCGCGCAAGGTGCGCAGAAGGTCATGAACACTTTCGGAAAGGCGAACGAAGCCTTTGCGCGGGAACTGCAGAAACTGTCCCTGTCTGAGCTTGCGGACAGAGAGCATTATCTCACCGGAACCATTGAATTTGGAAACAGGTAAATGTAATTTGCAGGAGGTTGTTATGAAAACATTTACAAAAGTACTCTATGTGATCCTCGGTATTCTGATCATCGCGAGCGGACTGTATTGTCTGTTCATGCCGGGTCTGACCTATCTGACGATCGGATATCTCGTCGGCCTTTCCATGGTTATTGATTCGATCGGCCGTTTCGTCAACTGGGGACAGCTCAAGAACAACGGTCAGGGCGATCCGTGGATCCTGGTCAGTGCCATTCTTTCACTGGTAATGGGCATCATCGTTCTTTGCAGCGCGGGCCTTCAGCTTGGCATCGACGTGTTCCTGGTTTACTACATTGCTGTCTGGCTGGCTATCAAAGGCATCGTCATCATCGTCAGAGCGTTCAAGATCCATCATGGCACACTGGTCATTGAAGGAGCAAGCTGGGGAACTTACATGCTTCTTGGCTGGCTGACCCTTCTCTTCGGCGTGCTGTGCATGTTCAATCCGCTTCTGCTGGCATCGACCATCGGCATGTTCATGGGACTTGGTATCATCGTCGTCGGCGCAAGCATGATCACACTGGCGACCACAAAGGAAGGATAAAGAAGGGACATCCCTGTCACCGCTATATATGTCAGAACGTTATTACCGCCGGCTGGAGGAACAGCCGGCGGTATTTATATGTTCAGACGGTTGTTCCTGGAGTATGGTGCCGGCCGGCGTTACAAAATTATTACCCAAATAATATTTCCTTAATGGTGACAGGCACCAATGTGATGCTTGACTTCCTATATTGTTCTGAATACATTTAATTTATTACATATCCCGGATAGAGAACAGTATTATTCCTCATAGGAAGTCATAATAATACAGGCGGGAGATGCCACAATGAAAAGAAGCTGCACCGGAGTTACTTGAGTGAGCAGGAGATCATTGCCTGGGCCAAAGCGAGAAATTACATATAACAGCGTGGAATTATATATAATTGATCGTATATATAAGTAATCGTATATATAAGTGATCGTATATATAAGTGATCACCGATTCACCCGGAAAAGTATTATATAAAAAGTATTCCCGGACATTTTCCTGTTTGCAGGTTATTGTTTGTGGTTTTTGTGTACAAAGGGTTGAGATGGAAGTATTCTATTCGATCGGCCCCCTGATACATGTTAATTTGTGATGAACCAGTCAATTTTGCAATATATGAGCAGGAGGACTTAGCATGATGAGAACCTGGAAGAGAGCGCTTGCGATGGTGCTTACGCTTGCGCTGGTTGTGCCGACTCCGGTCTTTGCCGAGGAATATGTGGAGGACTATGCAGTTCCGGAGGCGCTGACACCGGAACTGGATGATGGGCTCTACGGCGCGGATTCGTATGTGGTGGAAGACGATTATGATGATGACGGGTTTGGCGCAGATGTGTGGGGTCTGGGTGCGGACGATGAGGAGGAAGGCGGCTCTCTGGAAGCAGGCGGACTTATCGTGGACATGGACGCTGACTCGGAGGATGCTTTCCTGCAGGACGCAATGATGCCGGAAATGGAGATCTACTTCTCGGATGAGACGGAAGCGGAGGTGGAGCCGGAGCCGGAGGTTTCCGAGGTGTACTACCGTGTCGTGCTGGATGACATGATCGAAGGGGCTCAGGTGGAGTGTCCGGATCAGGCTGCCGAGGGTGAGACTGTTCCGGTTCTGGTGAGAGCGGACGGAGATCACAGAATCCGCAGCGTTGTTGCACATTATTATGATGCTTCCTTAGAGGATCGCCAGATTGAGATGGATCCGCTTACGGAGGATGGGGACGGTATCCACTATGAATTCATCATGCCCGATGCGGATGTAGCGATCTTTGTGATGACTGAGGCTCTGCATGGCGTTACGGTTTTGGAATCCGAAGGCGGCTCAGTGACTGCGTCCCATGACAGAGCTGGTTTCAATGACTCCGTCGCACTGACAGCCGTGCCGGAGGAAGGGTATCGCTTTGCAGGCTGGGAGGTCTATGAGGAAAGCGGATCACAGATCGGCGTACAGTCGGACAATACGTTCCTTATGGGATCTGAAGCGGTGACGGCCCGTGCGATATTTGAGCAACTGCAGGTTGACTACAGCATTACGCTGACGCAGAGCGGGGAAGGGACGATTGCCGCCTCCGGCGAGCGTGCGAACGCCGGTGAGACGGTTACGGTCACTGCGAGCGCGCAGAGCGGTTATCTTCTGGAGCGTATCACGGTTACTGCAGACACGACGGGCGAGGGCGTTATTTTTGAAGATACGGAGGAGAAAGAGTCTTACTCCTTCACGATGCCCGAGGGAGATGTGACGGTTCATGTCCAGTTTGACCAGATTACGGATCATGTGGTGCGCGTCGTCTGGGATGACGATGCGGCAGACAGGCCGCAGCAGGTGACAGCCCAGCTCCAGACAAAGGATGGGAACAGCTGGGTATATGGCGGAACTTCTGTCAGCCTCTCTGAAGAAAATGGCTGGACTTCCCGCATCACTCTTGATCCGCAGTTAATGACGGAAGGGGAATGGAGATTCCGCCTTGTCAATGATCAGACGGAAGGCACGATCCACGCACCGGGGGATGCGGATGCGGATGGCACGCAGGCAATCTACAGCGTGACCCGGGATGGAGGCATTAATCTGTATGCGGTCTATCAGCATGTGGACTATGCCATCTCTGATACCGCAACCGAGATCAGGCTGGGGGCCCCCTCCATTGAGATGACATTCCCGGTTCAGATTGTCTGGGAAGAGGGGGATGACCTTCGTCCGGAACAGATCACTGCTGCACTTCAGAAGCAGAGCGCAGAGGACCAGTCATGGGAAACTGTGGAGACGCTGGAGCTGTCCGGGGGGAACAGCTGGAAGAGTGAGTTCTCCGCCATCATCGAAGAGCGGGGCAGCAGTTATCGTGTCAGAGAACTCACGTCCTCGGGCGATGCAGTGGAGGATGGCAGCACCGTCACCTATGAACTGGATGAGAATGGTGAGACAGTTCCGCATACATGGCAGAACAGCCATACCATGGATTATACGAACAACGATGCGGGGATGACGGTCCTTACCAAAACTCCGCTGGATGTTCCACTCAGCAAGAGCTTCTCTGTAGAGATCGCCTGGGATGCAGATGAGGAGAAGTATCCTGCCTTTGTATACGCTGCGCTGCAGCGTCGTATGGAAGGAAAAGAAGACTGGGAGACCGTGGAGCGTGTCCGCGTAAAGGAGGAGGATGACTGGAAGGCAGAGTTTGCCCCGGTCAGCGCGACCAGGAAGGAATCCTTCCGTATTCTCGAGGAATCGCTGGACAGCAGTCTGGTGCAGGATACCGGGACAGCTGTGCTGATGGACCGGGCAGACGAGCGTGAGCAGGAATTCCAGGTATCCTATACAGAGTCGTCCGGCGTGCTTTGGGGAAGTTGTATGATCCGCAACACCTTTGTCGCCAGGTATACAGATGTAAAGGTGAACCTGGTATGGGAGGATGATTACAACGATGACGGACTTCGTCCGGAAGAGGTGAGAGTTGCCCTTATTGCAGACGGCGTACAGACCGGTACGGATCTCCTGCTGAGTGCGGCGAATCTCTGGAGCGGCAGCTTCATGGATCTTCCGCTTCGCGATTCGGATACGGAGGAGTTGATTGCCTATACGGTTTCGGTTCCGGATACAGAGGTGATCACCGGAGAAGACGGGATAACCACCTATCTTGCCGAGGTCAGCAGCAGCGAGGAGGATGAGAACGCCTGGACGATCACGCTGAGCCATACGCCGCATATGAAAGAGTTTTCCTGCCGGGTTACCTTCGATGATCAGAACAATCAGGACGGGAAACGTCCCGACACCACACGTATAGTCCTGACCAGCAGCGCCGGGGATTACGGCTATTTCGACGTCGGATCGGAATACACCGGGGAGTTTATGTTTGAGAGCCGGAATGCGGTGCAGAACGGCGAAGAGGTGCAGTTCCAGATCGGTTCAGAGGCGGTTCCGGGATATGAATTCACCCTGACGGAGGGCGAGCCGGAGTATATAGAAGAAGATTATACCATCAGGGAACACTACGTTATTACATTCAGCCGGGTTCCGGAGAAGACCAGTCTGAGCGGCAGTATCGTCTGGATAGATGATCTGGAAGAGACAGGAGAGTCGGAAGAGACAGAAGCGGCGGGAGAGACAGCAGAGACAGAAGAACCAGGGGAGAGACCCGAGAAGGTCATTGTCAGATTGATGGCGGACGGTGAGGAGATCACGCAGATAGAGGTTTCAGAGCCGTGGACATTTGCCTTTGACGATCTCGACCGATATAGTGAAGGCGCACTCATCCAGTATGATGTGACGCAGGATCCTGTGGAAAAATACACGCTCCAGAGGGTGCATAGTGAAGGGACATATACCTTCCTTAACACAAAAGAGAGCGAAGAGGACGAGGAACCGGCAACCATTGATGTCTCTGTCCAGGTAGAATATGACGATGCTGACAATCAGGACGGCATCCGCCCGGATAGTGTGACGCTGCTTCTCAGGGGATCCGCGGAGGAGGAACAGAGCGAACAGATCGAACAGAATGATTCGTTCGAACAGAATGAACAGAACGATGAGTCCGAACAGATCGAACAGAGCGATGAGATCGAACAGACCGCGGATGAAGAGAGCGGATGGAGTGCAGTATTCAGCGACATTCCGGAAAATGGAGTCTACTATGTGACGCTGCCATCTGACGGCGCAATCACCGGCACAGACGGCCCCGGAACCTACCGGTATGAGGTCACCGGAAATCAGGCAGAGGGCTTCACCGTCCTGCTTACCCATACCCCGGAAACCGTCGCGCTGAGCGGGTTCATAAACTGGGAGGATGGTGACGACCGGGAAGGAAAGCGGCCGGATGAGGTGACGGTCCGCCTTCAGAAAGAAGGGGAAGAGGCGGACGTATCAGATGGCAGTCAGTCTGAAGCTGACATTCCGACTGTTGACAGCCAGCCGGACGACAGCCAGCCTGAAGCTGACATTCCGACTGTTGACAGTCAGCCGGATGACAGTCAGCCTGCTGACAGATATACTGTAACAGCCAGAAGCATTGAAGGATGGAAGTGGAGCTTTGAAGACGTACCGAAATATGAGGATGGACAGGAGATCCTTTACACGGTTTCGCAGGATGCCATAGACGACTATGCAACCACTGTGGACGGAGAAGAGATTATCAACACCTATGCGGCACCGTCATTTACGACCCACTCACTGCTGCTTTCCGGCGAGATCGGGATCAACTTCTTCCTGGATCTTCCGGAGGTTGAGGGTGTGGACTATGAAGACAGTTACATGGAATTTCAGATTAATGATCGAAACGCCAGGACAATGGAGGAGGCCTATGATCCCGATTTCCGCGATGTAAACGGCGAGGGCTATTATGGCTTTACGGTCTATGTCAATTCCAATGAGATGGCGGAGCCCGTTACTGCCGTGTTCCATTATGGAGACGGAAAGACTCTGGAGAGCACCTACTCCGTGCGGGATTACATCATCGCATATGAAGAGGTACAGGATCAGTTCGATGCACAGACGACGGCGCTGGTACATGCGATGGCGGATTATGGCCATTATGTACAACCGTCTCTTGCCGCAACCAACAGCTGGGCCATCGGAGCAGATTACAAAGAGATGGACAAATTCTACACTTCATCGTATGATTATAGTGCGGTGGAAAATGCGGTGGCAGGTTATGAGATCATCCGTGATCCCGGGGATTCCGATGTTGAATCGATCACCTTTGCACTCAATCTGCTGACCCGCACGCAGGTATATCTTTATTATGTGTTCCGCGACGGTTACGCGGGGGGCTTCAGCGCCTCTGTAGATGGTTCGCCGGTTGTAATGATCAGGACCAGAGCAAGAGCCTATGTACAGACGCCGGATTACACGGCACATCAGCTGGATGAGCGGCATGATGTTATCGTCAGTTCCAATTCAGGACAGGCGTTCGTATCGGTTTCCCCGCTGGACTATGTACATGCTGCAATCAGAGCCGGGTGTGACAGCGCCACCCGCAATGCAGCGGCAGCAATCTATTACTATTATCAGGCAGCCCAGGCATACCGGGCAACTCATTGAAATCAGAAAGGAGGAGCATATGAAGGAACAGTACGAAGCACCGAAGACGGAAGTGATTCTTCTTGAGGAAGAGAACATTATCCTGACAAGCCTGACAAGCGGTGATGAGAATCCGGAAGGAACCGGCATAGCTTTTTAAGCTGGTAATTACATAGCAGACTGTGACATGATTGTGACATAAGTGTTGCTATTATGATGCTGGGACAGGATATACGGACTGCCCCGGCATCATTTTAAAAAACAGGAGGTAACGATATGTCGGGAAGATGGAACGAAGACTGGAAGAAACCTGAAGGGTCGGGAGTAATACTGGGCGGAGACTGGCAGGATGCCGGAGAGAAGAATGCGCACAGGCAAGAGATCAGTGATGAACTGGTGGATCTGGTGATTGGAGGATTGGCTGATGACTACAGCGAGTCTGAGTCGGAGTCTAAGCCCAGGTCCAAGTCCAGGCGCAAGAGGAAAAAGGATGATATCCTTCTGCCGGAGATCTGAGAAGACGAATCTTCTTTGCTTGTGAGACATGATGCGAATGCATGCGGATATGTCCTGACAGGAGACAGTATGAGACTGAAGAATGACTTTATCACTCAGGAAATTGATGGGGTACAGTATCTGGTGCCTGTAGGCGCGGCGCAGTTTTTCGGGATGCTTCGAAACAATAAGACGGCGGCTTTTATCGTGGATTGTCTGAAAGAAGAGACGACGGAAGAGGCTGTCGTGGATGCCATGTGCGAAAAGTACGATGCCCCGCCGGATGCGATTGCAGCGGATGTGAAGGGGATCCTTTCGACTCTTCGTTCGGTCGGCGCGCTGGAAGAATGAATGGATGAGTACATTTGAAGAGATCCTGAAGAAATATGATGTCGCGCTGTATAAGTATAAGCGCGGAAGCAGCTATATCCTTCACCGGATAATCGGTATACAGAACGGGGAGTATCTCATCCGTGGAGATAATACATACCGGATGGAGCACGTGCCGCAGGTCAGTCAGCATCAGCAGGATAAGATCTGACAGTTTGGCTGCTGACGGCATTAGCTTTTAACTGTAAGAATCGTTTTTGAGGTCACCGCATACAGAGACCGGACGAATCGGTCTGCTCTCTGTATTGGATGGGGACCTTTTTTTACTATATATGGACTAAGAACGCCAGGACGTTCCTGAATGAGACTGCTTCAGCTAAGTATCAGCGGATAGTGTATAATTCAATTTAAAAGATCGTTTTTGTCAGGAAGGATGGTCATGAAAACATACATTATCGGAGATATTCACGGCTGCCGCCGGCCTTTTGAAGAACTTCTGGGGATTCTGGACCCGGACCCATCCGGGGACCGGCTCATTCTGCTGGGGGATCTGTTTGACCGCGGGCCGGATTCCTGGGGCGTGCTGCAGGTCGTAAAGAAGCTGGCGGATGCGTTCGGAGAGCGTTTTGTGCTGCTTCGGGGAAACCATGAAGACTATCTGCTGCAGCCGAAGCTCTCATTTGCCATGAAAAAGATGTGGGAGCGAGTCGGCAGAGGGGCCACTGTGCGTTCCTTCAAAGAGCATGGTGAGAAGATGGAGGATTGTGCCCCGTGGATAGAAGAGCACGCTGTCCTGTATTACAAGGGGGACGGTTTCAGCTGCGTTCACGCGGGGCTGATGGCGGATCCGCCGGAGGCAAATGATGTCTTCACGCTTGTGCATGATCACGGCATAGTGCTGCAAAACAGGTATGCCGGACCGCTTGCGATCACGGGGCATATCGCGCTCGGGAGGCCTGCGTATTATGCAGGAGATGAGGAAAATGTCATTGAATTATCCGAGAATCAGTGGCGTGATCTTCCCGCAAACGGTATAATCTGCATAGATGCAGGCTGCGGCAAGGGCGGCACTCTGATCGGTATGGTAATCGAGGACAGAAGATATATCCTGTACGGAGCGGAAGAATAAGAAAAGAAAGGGAAAGTCCTGATATGCCGGAGAACACTGATAAGAAACAGAGCCTCTTTCGGGAGAAGAACGTGAAGAGGCTGGAGAGTCCGGAGAAGCTCAATGATTACCTGCGGGTGACATCCCCGGGGGTATGGATTGTGCTTGCTGAGGTAATCGTTTTACTGATCGGCGTCTGTATCTGGGGCTTTTTGGGGAGGATCGACGCGACGGTTCCGGCCGCTGTGGTTACGGAGAACGGGAAGAGTATCTGCATGGTTCCTGAGTCCGCTCTTGACGGTGTCATCGAACACCGCACTGTTACGGTGGGCGGCACCGAATATGAGCTTGCGCCGGATACGCTTAACCCGCAGGTGGTTTCTGAAGATTCGAATATCTATATGATCCTGGCGGGCAAACTGTCGGTCGGAGACATCGTGTACCCGATCGATCTGGCGCAGCCCATTGAGGAAGACGGGATCGTGTCCGGAGAAGTGGTGACCGAAACACTTACGCCGGTGTCGCTGTTTTTTTGACCGCTGAAGCGTGGGACTGACAGACGCCGATAAGGCTAAGCTGCTGAGGCTGTTTTTGCAGCTGAAGCTCCCGGCAGAACAGAAGCCAAGTTACTCAAGTCAAGAGGTGTTACATGAGCAACCATTCGAAGGTCCCAAAGCCGATCACGAAGGGCGTGGCGAACGTTCCTGTTGTCATGCAGCTGGAAGTGCTGGAATGCGGCGCGGCAGCCTTGACCATGATCATGAATTATTACCAGAAATGGATTCCCCTGGAACAGGCCAGAGTGGACTGCGGCGTTTCCAGGGACGGCGCCAGCGCTAAAAATATTATCATGGCAGCCAGAAGCTACGGCATGATGGTGAAGGCGTGGCGCGTGGATCCGGAGGATCTGATGGAGGAAGGCCCGTTCCCCTGCATCATCCACTGGGGATTTAATCATTTCGTAGTGCTCTGCGGGTTCCGCAGAGGCAGAGCCGTGATCAATGACCCGGCCCGTGGACGGGTTAATGTGTCCATGGAGGAGTTTGACCGGGAATTCACAGGTATTATGCTGTCGTTTGAGCCGGGAGAGGATTTCCAGCCTTCCGGCAAGAAGAAGAGTGTCTTATCTTATTCGAAGGAGCGCCTTACGGGCACGTCCACGGCAGTTGTTTTTGTGATCCTGACAACGACCATCTCATCACTTCTCAGTATGATCAGTCCCATCTTCGGCAGGGTCTTCCTCGACCGGCTGCTGAGCGGACAGAATCCGGGCTGGCTTCGTCCGTTTATTATCGCGATGAGCGCCTTTGCCGTGATCAATATACTGGTACTGTGGATATCAACGGTCTACAGTCTGCGGATTCAGGGTAAGCTGGAGGCGGTCGGTAATTCCATGTATCTGTGGAAAGTCCTCCGCCTGCCGATGCAGTTCTTCGGGCAGAGGCTGTCATCGGATATTGCGGACCGGCAGGCGACCAATGCTGAGATCGCCGGTACGCTTGTCAATACGTTTGCTCCTCTTGTGATCAATACCATGATGATGGTGTTCTATCTGGCCGTAATGATCAGGTACAGTCCGATCCTTACACTGGTCGGCGTCCTTGCCATCTTCATCAACATGGGGATCTCCGCCTGGATCACCGCCAGGAGAGTCAATCTTACGCGTGTTCAGATGCGTGACAGAGCCAAACTCTCTTCTGCGACAGCGTCCAGCATCCGTATGATCGAGACGATCAAGGCAAGCGGAGCGGAACGGGGCGTGTTCGGAAGATGGGCAGGCTTCCAGGCCAGTGTAAACACACAGAACTATCATTACACAAGACTCAGTACATTTTTCAGCTCGATCCCATATCTGGTGACTCAGCTCTCGAATCTGGCAGTTCTGGGCGGAGGCGTCTATCTGGTGCTGCACGGTTCGTTCACAGTTGGTATGGTCATGGCGTTCCAGGGATTCCTGAGTTCCTTCATGAGGCCGGCTAATGAATTGATCAGCGCCGGCCAGTCGATGCAGGAGATGATCACCCAGATGGAGCGTGTGGATGATGTCATGAGTTATCCCGACGATCCGAACATGAAGCCGCGGGAGAAACACGAGGAATATGAGAAGCTGACCGGCAATATTGAACTGAAGGATGTCGAGTTCGGCTATTCTCCGCTTGGGGATCCACTGATCACGGACTTTAACCTGACCGTGAAGCCGGGACAGAAGATCGCTCTTGTCGGCCGTTCCGGATGCGGCAAGTCGACGCTTGCGAAACTGATCAGCGGTCTGTATCAGCCATGGAGCGGCAGCATAACATTTGACGGCAAACCGATCTCAGAGATCGACCGGAATGTTTTCATCGGATCGGTAGCGGTCATCGACCAGAACGTGACTCTGTTCGAGGATACTGTGTCAAATAACATCAAGATGTGGGATACCTCGATCGAAGATTTCGAGATGATCATGGCTGCGCTCGACGCGGACATCCATGAGGAGATCGTTCTTCGCCCGGGCGGCTACCAGCATAAGATGTCTGAAAACGGAAGGGACTATTCCGGCGGACAGAGGCAGCGTATCGAGATTGCCCGTGCTCTGGCGAAGGATCCTACGATCTGTATCCTGGATGAGGCGACCTCAGGGCTTGACGCGAAGACAGAGTATGAGGTAGTGAAGTCCATCAGAGAGCGCGGTATCACTTGTATCATAATCGCGCACAGGCTTTCTACCATCCGGGACTGTGATGAGATCATTGTTCTGGAGAATGGGCATGTCGTGGAGTGCGGGACGCATGATGAGCTGCTTGCGAAGGGCGGAGCCTACACGGACCTTGTTACAAATGAGTAAGGAATAAGGTATGGGTTGGTTTGATGAACAGATAGAAAACCGGAAAAAGCAGGAACTCAAGCTGCTGGATAATTCATATCAGAAGCTGGAGCTGGTCCTGACCGGCAGCAGATCATCCGATCATTTCGCGGACGGTGCCGATGTTAACGATGCGCTGGAAGTGCTGCTGAAGTATTTCGGTATTCCTGACAGGGAGATCCCTCCCAGGATGAAGACGCTTGAGGAGAAACTGGATTTCCTGCTTTCTGCTTCGGGCATCATGTACCGCGAAGTCCGGCTGGAGCGCGGATGGCATGTGGATTCCATGGGGCCTCTGATCACTACTCTCAAGGAGAGCGGAGCGGTCATTACGGTGTTCCACGATTCCGCCGGCGTGTATGTATACCGCGATCCGGTCTCGGGCAGGGAAGTGCGGGTGACTGCTTCTGAAGAGAAAAAGATCGGCACCAGGGCGTACTGTTTCTACCGGCCGTTTCCCCTCCGCAGCCTCACGCGGAAGGATCTGTTCCAGTATATGAGCGCTACACTGCGCATGTCCGACATCGTATCCTTCCTGATTGCTGTGCTGGCGATCACCCTGACCGGAATGGTCATTACGAAACTGAACCACATCCTGATGTCGGAGGTGGTTGCCTACGGAAGCTACCAGCTGCTCGGGGCCGTGCTCAGTTTCATGTTCTTCATGACGATCGGCATATTTCTGCTCACGATCATCAGGCAGCTGGTCCTGTCCAGGATCCAAATGAAGCTTACCGTCAATGTGGAGGCGGCGACCATGATGCGCGTGCTCTCCCTGCCGGCGGATTTCTTCAAGTCCTACAGTTCCGGTGAACTGAGCCAGTATGTGTCCTATATGAGCACGCTGTGCAGTACCCTTGTGGACACACTGTTTTCCACGGCTGTCACAGGGCTGTTTTCCCTGATCTATATAGTGCAGATCTTCACGTATGCGCGAAGCCTTGTGATCCCTTCGCTGGTCGTTACGATCCTCACTTTTTCGCTCAGTCTTGCCGCAAATAAGCTGCAGGCGAGCCGGAATAAGGAGGAGATGGAGCTTGCGGCGAAGGAGAGAGGACTTACATACGCCTTTATCAACGGAATCGAGAAGATCCGTCTGTCCGGCGCGGAAAACCGTGTATTTGCCAAATGGATCAACCTCTACACGAAGGAGGCGGACCTGAAGTTTAACCCGCCGGCGCTGATCAAGTTTAATTCTGTGTTTACCGCGGCGATCTCGCTGATCGGTACGATTATCATGTATTATGTCGCGGTGCGTTCACAGGTATCCGTGGCTGACTACTTTGCGTTCAATGCAGCGTATGGCTATGTATCCGCTGCCTTTACATCCATCTCTTCGATGGCGATCGCTGCAGCTACGATCAAGCCGAGTCTGGAGATTATCCGCCCGTTGATGGAGGCGGAGCCTGAGAAGAGCGAGGGCAGAGAATCGCTTGCCGGGATCACCGGCAATATCGAACTGTCCCATGTGACATTCCGCTATGAAGAGAACGGAAGGAAGATCCTGGACGACCTGAGCCTCAGGATTAACGCCCGCCAGTATGTGGGCATCGTGGGAAGAACCGGGTGCGGCAAGTCCACCCTGCTCCGCCTTCTGCTGGGATTTGAGAAGCCCGAGAAAGGTGCGATCTTCTATGACCGCAAGGATATACAGACGCTGGATCTTGGTTCCCTGCGCAGGCAGATCGGTACGGTTCTGCAGGAAGGAGACCTGTTCAGCGGCAGTATCTTTGAGAACATCACCATCACGAATCCGGATCTGACGCTGGATGATGCATGGGCTGCGGCAGAGATCGCAGGTCTTGCAGACGACATACGGGCCATGCCCATGGGTATGGGCACTGTGCTTCAGGAAGGCTCCGGCGGCATCTCCGGGGGACAGCGCCAGAGGATCATGATCGCCCGCGCAGTCGCGCCGAAGCCGAAGCTCCTGCTGTTCGACGAAGCAACCTCTGCGTTGGATAACATCACTCAGAAACAGGTCTCTGAAGCCCTGGACAAGATGCGCTGCACCCGTATCGTGATCGCCCACAGACTTTCAACGGTCCGCCACTGCGACCGCATCCTGGTTATGGACGGCGGGAAGATCGTCGAGGACGGAACCTACGAAGAACTGATCGAGAAGGATGGGGTCTTCGCAGACCTGGT
>CAJOKX010000102.1 GCA_905235415.1 uncultured Lachnospiraceae bacterium | reverse complement strand
CAGCCTCCGACCTTCTGCATGGAGTTCTGTGGGCACAACTGAAAACCATAGGCAGCCGACTAAGCTTTGCGAGTTGCTGCAGCCTCGAAAGCGACCACGTTTCTATAGGAGCTGGGAGAGGCTGCAATGCAACCGATGCAAAGCGCGGGTAGGCAACGTGTTTTCAGTGTGCCCACAAACTCTGAGCAGAGGTGGCTGGTCTGTGAACTGTAACAAGAAATAAAGAAGAAAAAAGCGTGGATTTTTTGTGACGTGTGCGTATAATCTAACCAGAAACAAGCTGATGCGTCCGCAGGATTCTGAAGGACAGGAGATCAGTAAAGACTATATTGATTGATTATATGTATGGAGGTAATACAAAATGGAACAGCAGGAATCTAAGAAAAAGTTTGGAATCTCTAAGATTAAGTTTGATGATTTCAACAGTGGCGTTGGCGTCTCTGATGTTAAGTACAATCTGTTAATTGGCGGGATGGTGCTGTATGGACTGATCGTGAACCTGGTTATGTGCCTGACTTGCACGCAGTTTGCAATGTCCATCAATCCGATCGTGTTCTTTGTCGGATATCTGGCTCTGGTTTTCGTCGGAACTTCACTCATCTATAAATCGCAGTCGAATGTGGTCCGGTTTATCGGATACAATCTGATCGTTGTTCCGCTGGGACTGGTCATTTCGATCGCAGTTCAGACCTATGGCGGACTCGGATCTCAGGTAGTGACGCAGGCATTTGTATACACCATTATCATAACTGCAGTGATGGTTATGCTCAGCATCGCATTCCCGCAGTTCTTCAGTAAGATCGGCTTCATGCTGTTCGGATGCCTGATCGGTATGCTGATCGCTTTCCTGATCGTTATGCTGCTTGGAATGAATACCATCGTGATTTCGTACTTCGGTGCAGTGCTGTTCAGCCTGTATATCGGATATGATTTCTGGAAAGCACAACAGTTACCGCACACAGTCGGAAATGCAATTGCATCTGCATGCGACATCTATGTCGACATCGTGAACCTGTTCATGTTCCTGCTGGAGATCTTTGGAGACAGCAGCAGCAGTAAGTAATTGGATATATATAAGATTTACATAATAATAATGAAGGTAATGCCGCGGGTTCAGTCCCGCGGCTTTATTTTGCATCATAAAATTTAATGCTGTGTATTCTTCCGAATTCCTGTATAATGAGACCAGGTGCAAACCAGATTAAACAAGGAGGACAGATTCAATATGAAACAGCTTATGCTGGGCAACAAGGCGGTTGCCCGCGGACTCTATGAAGCAGGATGCTGTTTCGCGTCCAGCTACCCCGGAACCCCGAGTACGGAGGTGACCGAGGAGCTCGCGAAATATGATGAGGTGTACTGCGAATGGGCTCCGAATGAGAAGGTTGCGATGGAGAGTGCGTTCGGGGCTTCCCTGGCGGGATACCGTTCGTTCTGCGCCATGAAGCATGTCGGCCTGAACGTGGCGGCCGACCCGCTCTTTACGATGTCCTATACGGGCGTCAATGCGGGGATGGTGGTTGTCGTGGCGGATGACGCAGGGATGCATTCCTCGCAGAATGAGCAGGATTCCCGCCATCACGCGATCGCGGCGAAGGTCCCCATGCTCGAGCCGTCCAACTCCCAGGAGGCACTGGAGTACACGAAGCTTGCCTACGAGATCTCCGAGCGTTTCGATACGCCGGTCCTTGTGAAGATGTGCACGCGTGTGGCGCATTCACAGTCGGTGACGGAGATTTCAGAGCGCAGCGTCCCGGTGCGCACCTATGAGAAAAACATCGCCAAGTATGTCATGATGCCGGGCAACGCCAAGAAGCGCCACCCGATCGTGGAGGAGCGCACGAAGCTTCTGCAGGAGTATGCGGAGAACGGCCCGCTGAACCGCGTCGAGATGGGAGACACCAAACTCGGCATCATCACCGCATCCACCAGCTACCAGTATGTGAAGGAAGTGTTCGGCGATTCCGTATCCATCCTGAAGATCGGCATGGCGAACCCGCTTCCGGACAAGATGATCCTCGACTTTGCCGCGAAGGTGGACAAGCTCGTCGTCGTCGAAGAACTGGATCCGGTCATGGAGGATCACTGCAAGGCGCTCGGACTGGACGTGCACGGCAAGGACCTGCTTCCGATCTGCGGAGAGTTCTCCCAGAACCTGATCGCGAAGGCGCTCGGACAGGCAGTTCCCGAGGGAAATGCGCTCGAGGAGGCGCTTCCGCTGCGCCCGCCTGTGATGTGCCCCGGATGTCCGCACCGCGGCCTGTTCTATACGCTCAAGAAGCTGAACTGCACCGTCCTGGGCGACATCGGATGCTATACGCTCGGCGCGGTGGCGCCGCTGGCCTCCATGGAGATGACCCTGTGCATGGGCGCGTCGATCCCGGCGCTGCACGGCTTCAACAAGATGGGCGGAGAGGAAGCCTCAAAGCACACCGTCTGCGTCATCGGAGATTCCACCTTCATGCATTCCGGCATGACAGGCCTTGCGAACGTCGCATACAACCAGAGCAACTCCACCATCATCATCCTGGATAACTCCATCACAGGCATGACCGGCCATCAGCAGAACCCGACGACCGGATACAACATCAAGGGCGACCCGGCTGGGAAGATCGACCTGGAAGCACTGTGCCGCGCGATGGGCTACAACAGAGTCGCCGTCGTGGATCCGTACGACCTGGCGGCATGCGAGCGGGTGGTGAAGGAAGAGCTGGCCGCCGCCGAGCCTTCGGTGATCATCTCCAGACGCCCGTGCGCCCTTCTGAAATATGTCAAGAGGAAGCCTTCCCTTCGGGTGGACGCAGAGAAGTGCGTAGGCTGCAAGTCCTGCATGAAGATCGGCTGCCCGGCCATCTCCATCAAAGAGAAGAAGGCGAGAGTAGATGAGACACTGTGCGTTGGATGCGGCGTCTGCACGCAGCTGTGCAGAGTCGGCGCATTCGGATCGACCAAGGAGGAGGAAGCCTGATGGAGACGAAGAATATCATGATCGTAGGAGTCGGCGGACAGGGTTCACTCCTTGCCAGCAAGATGCTGGGATATCTGCTTCTGAAGCAGGGATATGACGTGAAGGTCAGCGAAGTGCACGGCATGAGCCAGCGCGGCGGAAGCGTCGTCACATACGTCCGCTATGGAACCTCAGTGGCCTCCCCGGTGATCGATCAGGGCGAGGCGGACTGCATCGTCTCCTTTGAACTGCTGGAGGCGGCCAGATGGCTTCCGTTCCTGAAAAAGGACGGACAGATCGTCACCAACATCCAGCAGATCGACCCCATGCCGGTCGTGACCGGCCAGGCGGTCTATCCGGAGAATCTGGTGCAGAAGATGAAGGACGCCGGCGCGAAGGTGGACGCGATGGACTGCGTCGCGCTCGCGCAGGAGGCAGGAACCGTGAAGGCTGTCAACCTGGTCCTGATGGGAAGACTGTCCCACTATTTCGATTTCCCGGATGAAGTCTGGCAGGACGCGATCGAGGCGTGCGTGCCGCAGAAGTTCCTGGAGATCAACAAAAAGGCATTTGAACTTGGAAGAAATGCCTGAAAGAGCGTTTTGAGCAATACGATTTACGAAAGGAAACACCATGGAAAACTATTATCAGAAAGAGTTTGAATGTGCGTCGCGCGAAGAGATGAAGGCCCTCCAGAACGAGAAGTTCATGAAGCAGGTGAAGCACGTCTGGGAGAATGTGCCCTACTACCGCAAAAAGATGGAAGAAAAGGGCGTGACGATTGACGACATTCACTCCATCGATGACATCGGCAAGCTTCCGTTCCTCTCCAAGGCGGATCTGAGGGAGGCGTATCCCTACGGACTGCTCGGCAAGCCGCTCAAGGAGTGCGTGCGGATCCAGTCCACGTCCGGAACGACCGGCAAGCGCGTCGTCGCATTCTACACGCAGAAGGACATTGACATGTGGGAAGACTGCTGCGCCAGAGCGATCGTGGCAGCAGGCGGAACCGACGAGGACGTCTGCCAGGTTTCCTACGGATACGGCCTGTTCACAGGCGGCCCCGGACTCAACGGCGGCTCCCACAAGGTCGGCTGCCTGACGATCCCGACCTCATCGGGCAACACAGACCGCCAGATCATGTTCATCAATGACCTGCAGGCAACCATCCTGTGCTGCACACCGTCCTATGCGGCGTACCTGGGCGAGCGGATGAAGGAGATGGGCATGGGCCCGGACGACATCCCGCTCAAGGCCGGCATCTTCGGCGCCGAGGCATGGTCGGAGGAAATGCGCCATGACATCGAGAACACACTCGGCATCAAGGCCTACGACATCTACGGCCTGACCGAGCTGTCCGGTCCCGGCGTCTCCTTTGAATGCTCCGAGCAGAGCGGAATGCACATCAACGAAGATCATTTCTACGCAGAGATCATCGACCCGGATACAGAAGAGGTCCTTCCGCTGGGAAGCGAAGGCGAGCTGGTATTCACGTCGCTTGACAAGGAAGCCTTCCCGCTTCTGCGCTACCGCACCAGAGACATCTGCTCCCTTTCCAGAGAGCGGTGCTCCTGCGGCCGCACGCTGGTCAAGATGATGAAGCCCAAGGGACGCTCCGACGATATGCTGATCATCCGCGGCGTCAATGTATTCCCGTCCCAGATCGAGGCGGTCCTGCTCAACCAGGGATACGCCGCGAACTACCAGATCATCGTGGACCGCGTCAACAACACCGATACACTGGACGTCCATGTCGAGATGACGCCGGAGATGTTCACGGACAACCTCGGCGAGATCGACAAACGCCAGAAGATACTCGTGGATGGCCTGAAGTCCATGCTCGGCCTGAAGGCGAAGGTGACCCTGGTGGCGCCGAAGTCTATCACACGCTCCGAGGGCAAGGCAGTCCGCGTCATTGACAACCGGAAGATCTGATTCCGCATAAAAGCAGGAGGAACCGATATGGCAATCAAACAGATATCCGTATTTCTGGAAAATAAGCCCGGCATGCTGGACGCGATGACGGCGGTTCTCGCGAGAGCGGGAATCACGCTGCGCGCACTGTCCCTTGCCGAGACGAAGGATTTCGGCATCGTCCGCATGATCGTGGACGACGTGTACGAGACGGCGACCGTCCTGAAGGACAATGAGTATATCTCCAGCATGACGCCGGTTGTGGCAGTCATGATCCCGGACGTGATCGGCGGCCTGAATAAAGTACTGACGTCCCTGACCGCGGCGCATGTCAACCTGGAGTATATGTACTCCACGCTTGCGGGCCGCTCCACCGGCAACGCATATATGATCCTGCGCGTCGAGGACGTGCAGAAGGCGGAAGATGCGCTGCGCGCGGCAGGCTTCACGCTGGCGGATCAGGAAACCATCGCGGAGATGTAAAGGGTGCAGATCATTACCCGAGGCCGGCATTTGAAAAAATGCCGGCGCAGTCTCGTGACACAGATAAATGAGAGGAGAGACGCATGTCGGGACGAGTCTGTTTTAACGGAAAAGATGAACTGTTCAGCATCAGCAACGCGGACCGGATCAGCGGACTGTATCTTCCATCCGCAAGCGAGACGGGGCTGAAGAGCTGCTTTGGCCCCGATCTGTCGGGAGACGCCAAGACAGACCAGAACCATTTCCTCCTGGAGCCGGTCAGCATCCTGATGATGAAGGAGAGCAGGGCCAGCCGCAACTTCTGGCTGTTGAAGGACGGCGAGAAACCCTGGTCGGTGACCGGGCGCTCGGCAGCGCAGATGGCGCTTGCAGGAAGCGACCAGCAGGAAGAGATGGAGTATGAGGCCGGCTACATGTTCCAGAGGACCTGCCGGACCTGGAAGAAGGGCGGACTGTCCGCGACCGTCACCTCATTTGTTCCGTACAATGAAAATACGGAGATTCATACCGTCAAGGTCTGCAATGTCAGCCGCTCCAATGTGACGTTTGCCTTTGCATCCGCCATCCCCATCTACGGCAGAAGCGCTGATACGATCCGCGATCACAGACATGTGACGTCGCTGCTGCATGTGACCCATGTCACGCCCGGCGGCGTTGTGGTGACACCCACGATGTCGTTCGACGAGCGCGGACATCAGAAGGGGGATGCGTCTTATTTCGTCCTGGGACTGGATGAGACGGGGCATCTTCCGAAGTATTTCTTCCCGGTGAGGGACGATTACATCGGTGACAACGGCTCCCTGGAGAATCCCGGGGCGCTCAGGTCCATGCTGAGTGTGGGGCTGCAGGGACTGAGCGAGGACGCGCGCCTGCCCGGCGCTTCCAGGATCGGCGACGTCATATGCGGGCAGGAGAGCATGGGCGCATTTACATTTGCACCCGTCACACTGGCGCCCGGAGCGTGCATCTCCTATATAACCCTTGCCGGCATCGACCAGGGCGGCGGACAGATGGAGCATATACAGGAAGAGATCCGCTCCCTGTCAGACGTGGCGGATCTTCTGTACAAGACGAGGAAATACTGGAGCAGCAGGATCAATGTCAGAGTCACGACCGGAGATGAGCAGTTTGATTCGTATTTCCGCTATATAGCCCTCCAGCCGGAGCTTCGCAGACTGTACGGCTGTTCGTTCCTGCCGCACCATGACTATGGAAGAGGCGGAAGAGGATGGAGGGATCTGTGGCAGGACTGCCTGGCGCTTCTGCTTCTGGATCCGTCCTCTGTAAGGGACCTGCTGGTGAGCAACTGCGGCGGCGTCAGGATCGACGGGACGAACGCGACGATCATCGGCAGCGGGCCTGGCGAGTTCAAGGCGGACCGAAACAGCATCACGCGCGTGTGGATGGATCACGCCATGTGGCCGCTGCTGACCGTCAAACTCTATCTGGACCAGTCGGGAGACTACGAGTTCCTGTTTGAAGAAGCAGGGTATTTCTGCGACGCGCAGACAAGAAGAGGCAGGGCGCACGATCCGCGCTATGAGAATTCGGCGGACAATGTGCTGCGTTCAGAGGATGGAACCGCAATCCGCGGGAGTGTCCTGGAGCATCTGCTCATCGAGAATCTGACGGCCTTCTGGGAAGTCGGAGAGCATCAGAACCTGCTTCTGAGGGACGCCGACTGGAATGACGCACTCGATCTGGGCGGGGACAAAGGAGAGAGCGTGGCATTTACACATGCATACGCTGCGAATCTGGAGATGCTGGCAGACCTGTTAGAGACAGAGCGGATGCGCACAATGCGCAGCGGCAAGATTAATCTGCCCCCACAGCTTCGTTTAATTTCCTTTGTAGAATATTATTCTTCATCGATTTCATATTTGACTTAATAATAATGGCGATAGAAAAAAAATTCAATTATTTAGGTATACTGGTTGATGTGATATCAATTTTTCCTTTTTTCATAATGAGATTCATATGCGGAATGCACTTCGATTTAATTAATAATGCTGATATGATAATATCATCTTTTATAACATTTCGTCTCATAAAAATACAAGAATATGCGATTCTATTTAAAAGTGATACAAATAGAGAATTATTTTTACTAGCGACGACTATTATATCTTTATTGACGATATCTTCCGCTGAATTGAACGTCTGGGAAAACACCCAGACCATTGGGAACTACTGGCTGTTCCTGGAGAGGGACTGTACTGACTCATATAACTGTGAGGGATCCAATGATTATTTTCATACGACTTTTTTTTTCTTAATGACTCTTTTTTCGACTATTGGTTATTATTCTTCAACCACAAGTTTAATTGGAAGAATTTTAATTATTGTTTTAATTGTTATCCAGGTTGTTGTTCTACCTCAGTTAGTAAGTGGTCTAATGTCCCTTGTTTATTCTAAAAGCTCCTATTCAAGAATGTCTTATCAACAATTAGAAAATGTAGATTTTATTATTATTAGTGGAAATATTTCATTAGGTTCTA
>CAJOKX010000101.1 GCA_905235415.1 uncultured Lachnospiraceae bacterium | reverse complement strand
GAACTTCCAGCAGACAGCCGAGACGATCAAAGCCCTGTGCAAATCAAGGCTCAACATCACACCGAAGGTCGTCATCGTGTCCGTGAACACACTGCCGAGATCTGAGAAGAAAACACAGAGAGTGTTCGATCACAGGCAGGAGTAAAGATTAAGAACAATCAGAATCAATCAGGGGACGGTCCTTTGATTGACAAGTCTTTGTCAATCAAGGGACCGTCCCCTGATTGATTCCCTGATTGATTTCACTTAGTTATCCTGCGTTTCTCCTGCGTTTCAGCAGTGCGAGTACAGCTATCGCCGCTGCTGCGGTGATAAGGAGCAGGGACCACCGGACCAGCGGGGTGCTGTCTCCTGTTTTGGGAGATGCAGCAACTCCTGTATTTCCTGATTTGGCCATTGCCGTATTGCCTGAATTAACTTTATCCGTATTTCCCGAATTACCTTTGTCTGTATTCCCGGAAGTTGGGTTCTCGGAGGCTGGTTTCCCGGATGCCGGGTCCTTGGACGTGTCCTTGAGCGACAGCTTCGTCTCCGCTTTCCCGTCATCAAAGTTGACGGTTATGGTATGATTTCCGTTGCTGAGTTTCAGGAGCGTTGCCTCTTTCAGCGTGACCACTGTGCTGCCTGCCTTGGCATCATAGTCGCTTGGTGCCAGGGTCGTGCCGTCGATCTGAACGCCCGTGAAGTGGCTGAAGCAGGTTTCGTCTGCTTCGCTGCGCTTAACTATAATCGTTAAGTCAGTGCCGCTGTCCCTGGTCCAAGTGCTGTCCGCGCCGACGGTCACGGTATAGGTGATCGCAGGAATTTCCTTAAAGACTGCCTTCACTTCAACATCTTCAGTACCGATGGAAAACTTATTCGCTATGATAGTCACGCCACCGGAAATGACCTGCCACTCCTTGAACTGGTATCCGCTGTTTGGCATAGCGGCCAGCGTTACCTCTGTGCCCGTTTCACCAAATGATGGAGATGCGGAACCGGTACCGTTGCCGTCATCGGACACGGTCACGGTATGGATGATCGGAGCAGGAGGTATTATGCTGTCCTCCGTGAACTTGGCGTATACCGCGGTGTCCGCTGTGATCGCTGTTTCGAAATCGAAGGCCGATAAGAAGGCTGCGTCTGCATACCAGCCATCAAAGGTGTAACCGGTCTTGGTCGGATCGGCCGGCTTTGTAACCTTATCGCCATCGTTCACCGTGTCGGTGGAAAGGGTTGTTTCGCCATCCTTGAAGGTCACGGTGTGAGTCACAGAACCGACACTGAAACGATATACAAATATATATTTGTAGCCCGCCAAATTCTGCCTGATTTCAGATACACCGCTGTTTAAGCTCTTGAGGGTTGCGAGTCCGCTCCCATCGTCCAGGTTTGTGATCTCGATATCCGGAGTGCCGTCCTCATTTACATCCAGCTGCGTACCCACAGGCTGATAGAAGGGATTGTGTCCCGTGCTGTCAATGAATGGGCATTCGTGGCCGAGTGCCGTAGGAATATCCACTGTACCTGAACTCAGGTCGATAACCTTATCCGTCTGGTCTGCGTATACCGCCTTCAGATCCAGGTCATAGGCGGGCATTGTGAAATGCGGATCCATTTCCCCTACGGTAAAACCTTTCGCCTCGTCGGTGAACTTTTCGACATACTTTCCGGCAGGGATCTGAGGAACATCTGCATGTATGGTGATATAATCGTTTTCCTGCGCGGTAAACTCGGACTTCATGGTGCCATATTGATATCCGCCTGTCATCTTTACATTGTAGGTGGTCGGAACACTTTCTTCCGTCCACTTGGCATAGAGCGTGATATCAGCTGTGATAAACGTATTAAAGTTAAAGGCAGTGGAGAAAGCAGCGTCTGCATACCAGCCTTCAAAGGTGAATCCTTCTTTGGTAGGATCGGTAGGCTTGGCAATCTGAGCGCCATCGTTCACTGTGGCAGTGGAAAGGATCGTTTCGCCGTCCTTGAAGGTCACGGTGTGAGTCGTTTCCGCGGCTTTTATAACCGAAATTATTGCATGCTTACTTTCAAGTATCGTTGATTCTGCCAATACGTTACAGTATATCTCATAGGTTCCTTCTGTCAGATCCGTCGGAATGCTGATTGATGAAGATTTTCCTTCAAGGCCAATTCGTCCCACCATCGGATGAACCAGGAACCATGCATATTTGAGTTCCTGATCAGGTGTTATCGTGGCTGTAACAGAAACGCTTTCACTGATCGATCCTTCTGTTACTGTAATATCCTGCGGCTGCTGTGTAATGGTAATAACAGGTATGCCGGCAGTCCACTTGGCATAGAGTGTAATATCACCAGTGATCACTGTCGAGAAATCAAAAGGATTAATGCAGTCTGCCTCAGTATACCAGCCTTCGAACGTGTAGCCGCTTTCTGTGGGAGCCGTCGGCTCAATCGCTGTTTCACCGGCATTAACTGTCTGCGCAGCAGGAGCCGTACCGTGCCCGTTTGCGTTAAAAGTCACGGTATGGTTCGCAGCTCCGGAACCCACTGTATATTTTATATAATAGTATCGGGAACCATCAGCGAGGATTATCTGTAAACTGGCTGTGATACCATTGAACTTCGCAGAAGTTGATGACGTTATGTTATTTCCTTCTTTTGCTTTGAACCGCACTAATACTTTATATGTTTTTCCGTCTTCGAAGGTGTCTGTCGCCGTTAATTCGTGGCCTCCTTCGTCTTCAAACATTACTTTCAGAACTTCGTATATTGTGCTGTCACCCGGAGTACCGGATAATACAGGATGTGCACCGGCAACCGGCAAAGTCACTGTCGCTGCAAGATCTGTGATATCTCCAACCACATTCAGCTTGGTCCATTTCGCATAAACCGTGACATCTTTTGTTATCGCATGATAAAAATTAAACAGATTTGTGCACTCGGGCTCTGCATACCAGCCTCCAAATTCCCAGCCTTCTGCGGTCGGTGCGGCAGGTTCTGTTGCCCACTTGAGGCTTTCCACAGTCTGTGGCTCCGGAGCCGTTCCATGACCATTCATATCGAAGGTCACGGTGCACATTTTTGACTTCCAGCGCGCCTGCACACTGAGGTTTCGATCCACGATAATCGGGTCCCCGGGAGCTTTGTGCTCATACAGTGTCGTATTGGCATCTCTGTCAATCACGACCCAATAGGCAAATTCCGTGTAAATCGACGGAGCTTTAAATCCGCATTCCGGCAGATTAATGGTCTGAATGGAAGTGGTGCTCGTATACACTGATTCCATTGATCCCGATCCGCCATACGCATCGAAGTTAACTACAAAAGATTTCCAGGTGACATCAAACAAATCGGTGTAATAATAGCTGTTATCTGCTGTCTGAAACTCTACATAGAATGTGATGGTCTTCTGCGAGCTTTCAGCAGGTACAGTATCCGAACCGGATGTTGAAAGCATTTTTCTAAAAGTATGAGATGCATTCGGATTCCCCTCATATAGTCTTGCGTTTATATATTCAAAATTAGTTGCATAGCTTATGCTATACTGTTCGCCGACCATCACCGTGCCGCTTACAGGCTGAATTGTAACTTTATTCTCATCAGGCGCTGAGGGCGCTCCCAGCCTCATGACAGGTGCAGAGGAAATTTTCTCAACAGGTGTACTTTCACCCGGGGCACCCACATCTGTTAAATCGTCTCCATCCGGGTCGTTCTCTTCGTCCGGGATGACGGGGTTTTCCAAGCCATTCTCTGCGCCCGGAATAATGGAGTTTTCCGGATCCTCCTCGCCAGGAATGACGGGGATTGCCGGATCGTTCTCTTCGCTCAGGATGACAGGATCATCCGGCAGGCTGCTCTCCTCCGTGGACAGGGCGTTCACAGGTGTCAGACTCAGCATCAGCGCCAGCGTCAACAGGATGCTCAAAAGTCTGCTTGTCTTCTTCATACGTGTCCCTCCTTACCTGCAGGTCAATCAGGGGACAGTCCCCTGATTGATATCTTTGTGTCAATCAGGGGACCGTCCCCTGATTGACTGATTGACTCCCCTGTTTTCCCCCTCTGATTAACTCCTCTGATCAACTCCCCTGATTGACTTTCCGGTTATCCTCATACACCACGAGTCCGATCGTCTTTGCGTTTACCGCCAGATCTACGCGGCTTTTGAATCCGGTCTTGGTCAGCATGTTTTCTATGTGCCGTTTGACGGTGTGCGGGGAGATGTGCAGCTCCTCTGCGATCTCCTCGTTGGTCATGTTGCGCGTCAGCTCGCGAAGCACCTCCAGCTCCCGCTCCGACAGGTCGTATTTCTTGATCTCTCCGAATTCGGGATTGGGCGGTGAACTCGGATAGACGGATTCACCGTTCATGGTGCGGTCCATCACTTCGGTCAGGGGTATTTCTGAATATTCCTTGAACCAGAAGCTGTCGATCTTTGCATTCCTGGCCTTCTCGATCCATCTGGCTTCCGCCATGGATGTTGTCAGAATGATCCTGATCTGCGGATGATCCTGTTTGATCGTTCTCGCGCAGCTGAGCCCGTCCAGCCCGTATTTCATGACCACGTCCATAATCACCAGGTCGACCGGATGCTCCATACACCAGGCGACGGCCTGCTCTGCATTTGGCAAAGAGGCCGCCAGCTCATATCGCTTCGCCATCTCCACATGCAGTTCAAAAAAGCTCCGCGCCACATACTGGTCGTCCACGACCAGTACCCTGATTTTTTCACTCAAATGGAACCACCCCGCCTTCCGGACGAACCACTGCCAAATGCGGTGCCGTTCGCCCCGGGAAAAGGGCATACCTGCCCCAACCCAGAATGATACACATATATTTTAAATTAATACTATGGGAATTGCCATGGGCCGTTCGGCCCATTCTGGCTTTCTTTTTCAGGAATAGAGGGTAAGAATTGTTTCAGTTTGTTTTTGGGATACGGATCGAAAGCGTAAAGGATGGAGTTGCTTCTGTCTGCATCGTACCGCCTTCTTTTTCCACGAGAGACCGCAGGGACAACAGGCCGCCGGACTCCCGGACCGGGTTCTTCGGCGCTTCCCCGTTGCCGTACAGAATAAAGGTCATCTCCTTATCCGTTTGCCGGATCTCCACGGTCAGCTGATCGCCGTCTGCATGCTTGACGATGTTGCTGGCGCATTCGCCGATGGCCGCCGCCAGAAGCGAACGGTACGGATCGTCTGCGGGAAGCGGCCCCGAGATCAGCACATCGACGCCGATGATCTGAGCCGTCTCCACGGCTTCGCTCAGCGGGTCCCGGGCGGTATCGTCTTCTTCGTACTCCCGCAGCAGATAGGTGTTGGTGTATTTCAGCGCCTGCAGAAGCTTTTCTTCGTCAAAGGACGCGGGATCGTTCAGATACTGCCTGCTCTCCAGCAGCACGTTGCCGACTTCGCTGTGAACCGCCATCCGGGCTGTCAGAAGTTCCTGTGCGATGATGATCCTCTCCGCCTGTTTGTTGTAGATGTCCAGACGCATATGAAGGTCCCGGAGCTTCTCGTTCATGTCCTCCAGTTCCCTTGTTACCCTGGCCTGCTGTGTGATATCCGTAGCGATCAGCTGGGTATAAGGCTCGCCGTCTGCCTTCAGTGTGTCTTTCGTCAGCTGCCATACACCGGAGCCGCCTTCCAAAGTAAGTTGTGTTTCCGGACCTGTCACTTTCGCCGCACTCAAAAAGGCGGAAAGATCCGTCAGTTCTTTCCCGGTCAGCGCGCGGGAAAGGAAATTCATGGCAAGGTTGCTGAAAATGACTGTCCCGTCCTCTTTGCCGAACGTGATCCCTGCCGGAAGCAGATCCATCGTTTCCTTGATGCTTTCGATGGTCGGATGTTCTCTTCTGTAACGGAAAAGTCTCCGGAATTCAGCCAAAAGGATCAGTGCGGTGAATACCTCATACAGGACCGGCACCGGGGCGGGCAGCGAACCAAATGCCGACAGCACGGCGTAAGAGACGGCACTTCCTTCCGGAAAACAGGTGTCCAGCATGAGAAGGTAAAGGAGGACAAAACTGACAAGAAAATGCAGCAGGCTCTCAACCCACACCCGGCGGCTTCTTCCGACCCGGAAAGCGACAAACAGCAGTGACATCTGCGCCATCATAAGCAGGAACAAGACTGATAAAAGCGGCAGACTGCCCCGGGAAATCATGGCTTCATGGATCGTCATACCGCCGCCTCCTTTCCTGCCGGGATATCCATGTAAAGGATCTCCTCATTCTGCCAAAAACGCACCGGCAGCGTGATCCCGTCTTTGTCCGGAAGCCGGTCCGTTTCCGAGGCAAGCCTGAGCCCGCCGCCGGTCCAGGACACCATAAGCGAGGGCGCTTTCCCGATCAGCTGCTCCGTGAGGCTTTCGAACGTATCGTACAGCCGGACGATCTGCTGCGCAGGAAGCGTACTTTCCTGCGTCACGCTGACCGTCGTCTGCAGGCCCGCCAATGTCAGGTAATGTGCCGATTCCTGCAGCGCAAGGGAAAGTTCGCCGATACTCAGGGCGTCCTTTTCCGACGCCAGAAGAAGCAGGTTCGTCTTTCGCTTGACATAGGCATTCAGGACACAGACCCCTGCGATGGTATCCCTGAATTCCTCCGTGCCGGGCACAGCGCCGTCCAATAACCGGCTGATTCTCTTCTGGACAGGGTAAAGCTCTGCTGCGATCTCATGATAGATCCGGTGCCGGGACTGCAGATAGGCGTCTTTTTCCTTCTGCTCTGTTTCCGCACGGATCAGATCGTTTTCCTGTCCGATCATATCGTTGGCTTCCACGAGCTTTGCCTGCGCCTGATGAACGGCGCTCTCATCTTCCACCCAGAATGCGTATCCTCCGCGGATCTCTCTTCCGGAGAGTTTCTGATCGCCCGGCAGCATAACAGGGCTTTTCAGGGCGGCATTCAGCTCGCCCGGCCCGACGGGCAGAGCGGTCTTCGTGCGGTAGACAGGATGAAAAAGCCTGTCCGTAATGAGGGTGGGCAGCTTAAGCTCATGGAAAAAGCCGGAATAATTGTCGTTGCTGGGGATCAGACGATAGCGGATACAGACTTCAAAGATGCCGAGCAGCCCGAACACATTACTCTCCGGCATATTGAATGGCCGAAGGCTGTTCGGGATCCTGTCGATCACCAGAGAAAAGAAAGCAAGATAGCCCTGCCAGGCGATTACCACTGCCAGCAAAGACCGGACGGCCCCTTTCGGAAAGCGCCTGGCTGCGTAAAACAGAAGTATCAGTCCGATGACGACTGCAAGAATCATCCAGACGTACAGAATATAAAAAACAGGGCCATGGGAATAGGACCCGGTCTTCACAGCAAAGCCGGGCAGATCGACCTTCGGAACATACACAAGAAAGTGCAGATCGTTGGTCATGGCGATAAGCGCAAGAAGACAGGCGGGGAGCAAAAGCCAGCGCTCCTTCGCGTCCGCCTGTTTGTTCATCCCGCGCAGGATGCAGATGCAGGTCATAAGAAAGAGCGTCGGGATCAGGGTCTGCGGGATCCAGTAACTGTACGCGGTATAACGCATCAACACCGGTTCCACGGTAAAACGATACTTGAAGATCCGAAGCAGCATGTACAGCAGCATAAGAACGGCCGCACAGATCATGTGCGTTCTGACGGCAGAAGGAAGGAGCCTTGTCCGGACACTTTCGATCCAGAACAGCAGAAGCCCGACGTAGATCGAATCGTTGACGCAGTGCATCAGCGTGTCCAGCCAGGGAGTTCCCGTTCTCTGGAAAAGATTGGCGGTCCCGGCCATCAGAAGGAAGGCCAGGAACAGCCATGTGTTTTTGTTATCTGACTTAGCTGACATGGAAATTGAAAGAACCGTTCAGTTTTAACGAGCCTCCGTTGAGTTTTGCCACGATCACGGCAGCGATCAGGGCGACAATGATGATCACCGCAATCATGATATAACGCCGGATCTTTTTCTTTGTCTTCGCGCTTTCGATGGCCTGCGCCTCATACACTCTCCGCTCGGTGTCTGCTTCCTGCCTCCATTCTTCACGGATTCTCTTCAGCTGTTCATCCTCTGCATCA
>CAJOKX010000100.1 GCA_905235415.1 uncultured Lachnospiraceae bacterium | reverse complement strand
CTATATCCGCAGCTTCCTGGCAGGCGATCTGCTGGAAACCGAAGAGGAGTAAGGCTCAGTCTTTTATCTGAAAGAGATACGGGTATTTCCTCATCCCTTCAAATATCAGTGTCTGCACACGGCGATGCACCGCTTCCGGGTATATACGGTCTTCGTTTATGATCTTTTCCACCTGCCGGTGCGAGAAAGAAAACGTGATTTGCTGTCCGTAGAGATTCTCTGCAGCATCCAGCTGCTCCTCAAAGTCGGGAGAGATCGTCTTTGCCCGTACGGTATCTGTAAGCTGGTAGACCTCCCCTGACATCGGATATTCCATCGCTGTATCTGACAGCAGCGCAGCGCCATGGTCAAATACAGGGCACAGATGATACTCCCCCGCCGGATCCAGAAGCAGGGCTATATTGTGCATATGCCGGTCTTCATTCAGAAAAACTGCATCAATCGTCAGCAGCCTGGCGATATGGTTTCCGAGGCCTGTCAGACCTGTGATCCGCTCCACCTGGCTCACCAGAAACCGAAGCCGTTCTTCTGTTCCTTCAATCTGAAATACGGAACGGTACAGGCTTTCCCCATACTGTGTCTGAAACAAACGCTCCAGTGTGATCAGCTGCCATCCTTCCGGAAGGAAATTCCTGCTGCTGCAGCCGGTATACCGCCTGTTCCGGTAAGCAATCTCTTCCGTCCGGTAGCGGACGTACTCCCCCTCTTTCAGAGTGGAGAAGCACAGCAATTCCGAAACCACGTATTCCGAAAAGCCTTCATACCCCATATAATCCGCTTTATACCATCTGCCGTCAGTCTGCCATTTCAGCTGATTTCCCTTGGAAGACTGCCTTCCGTCCTCCCTTAGATCTTTTTCAAACAGTTCGATCATTTCTCTTCTCCGATGCGTTCGATCCGGATCCAGAATTCATCTTCCGCCATACGCCCTTCGGTTTTCTCAATGATCAGAAGCGGGTCATAAATCATAAAACGGAAGGTTCATTTCTTTTAAAATGAGTTTCATCTTATCCCTGGTTCTGGGAAAACATCTGGACTCCAGGAATGCTTCATACTCTTCGAATGTGGGAGACTCGATTCTGCCAAACGCGCGTTTCTGTACAAGCTTGGTATAATTGCGGATTTCCACGCTCTGCGTCCGTTCATCCACATCAATAATTGTGCACAGCTGCCTTCGAAACATGTACAGGAGCCGGAGCGGTGTTGTTCTCAGAGGGATCTCATAGCTTTGCAGCAGCCCTCTCTGCTCCTGCAGGATCATAAGCAGCGGCACCACCGGCCCGGTGATCGGATTCTCCCCTTCTTCCCACCGTTCGACGGTCTTCTTGCTGACTCCGATCCCATCCGCCAGCTCCTGCTGTGTCAGTCTTCCCTGTTTTCGAAATGTCCGGATATCCTCCGCCGTCAGACAGGCGGGGAACGCATATTTCTTTCGTTTCATCACCCTGCTCCTCTCTGATTTCTTTATATCCTATATCTAAGGGTCTGTAAACCCATTTTTATCCTTAATTTGAGGATATTTGCAGGAAAATGCGCCTGCGCTGACAGTGCTGACACTGGCGCTGCCGCCTGCGCTGTCACTGGTGCGCTTTGCATGTACAGAAAAAGACTGCCGCACCGATCATGGTGCGGCAGCCTCCTGCGCTTGTTATACCCCACCGCCTATAGAGGCGGGGAACTCCCCTGCCGGGCTGACTGATTCACCATAAAACCATCCCGGTTACCGGACTTACCCCAGCTTCCTGCTCAGCTCGTCGATCTCCTCCCGCTGCGGCATGGCCGGCGCAGTGCCCTGCTTTCCGACAGACAGGCCCGCCGCGATGTTCGCAAACCGCGCCGCTTCCGGAATCGTCTTTCCTTCCGCGACGGCCGTGGCAAAGCACCCGCTGAATGCATCGCCTGCGCCGGTTGTGTCGACGACCGGCACGCTGGTGGCGGGAATCAGGGTCTGCCCTTCGCTGCCGCTCACGAACACGCCCTTTTCTCCCATTGTGATGATGACGTTGGGAATGCCTTTCTCGTGAAACTTTTCCGCTGCCTTCGCCGCGCTCTGCGCGTCCGTAACCGGAATTCCGGTGAAATGCTCTGCCTCTGTCTCATTCGGCGTAACGCAGGTACACCTGCTCCACACAGCGTCGGGAAGCGGCCGGTACGGCGCCGGATTCAGGATGATCTTCGCATCCGGCCTGGCTCTTTTGATCACGGATTCCAGCGCATCCAGATTCACTTCCAGCTGTACCAGAAGGATATCTGCGCTTTCAATCAGCGGTTCCATCCGCTCTATATCTTCTTCGGTGATATGCATGCATGCGCCCGGGCACACGATGATCTGGTTCTGCCCGCTCTTCTCATCGACTCCGATGAGCGCAACGCCGGTCGGATGCTGATCGTCTTTCAGCACCCATTCCGTATTCATCTTTTCTGCCTGATAGAAGGCAAGGGCATTCTCCGCAAACAGATCTGTTCCGACCTTGGTGACAAGTATGATATCTCCTCCCGCCCTGTGGGCGGCGACCGCCTGGTTGCTACCTTTTCCTCCGGGTCCCATGACAAACTGATCGCTGAAGACAGTCTCCCCGGGTCTGGGAAGAGAAGGCGCCCTGGAGGTCAGGTCTGTCACATAACTGCCAAAGACGACGATTTTTTTCATAAATGCCTCCTTTCTTGCAGATCTTCTCAAGCGGCCCTCTTTACGCTTATGCCGCCGTATCCGTATAGCTGTAGAATTCATTCCCTGCCGCCGCAAACAGATCAGTGGAGTCCTGGATGCCGTAGTAGTACCACTCGTCTTCGCCCGGCTTGAGCAGATAGGTGTTGTACTCATCATAGCCGACGATGCACCTGGGCCCCTCCTTGGTGGCGGCCAGGACCGGCTTGCCGTGCGCGACGAAATACAGAACTTCATCCAGCGTGCATCCGGACAGGTCGATCACTTTCTTTCCGAGTCCCTCTTCCAGTTTCTGAACGTCGAGCGTATCCGCCGTAAACACTGCGGGCACGTCGGACAGTTCGATCTCATGCTCGGTATCCTTGTCTCCACGGACCCAGATATAATTCTGATTCTGGTCCAGCACTACGCCGAACAGAGCGTCCGCCTGCGCAACCGCGTCGTTGGGATAGGTGCACAGCGCGTCCAGTCCGCCGGACGCATAGACCATATACAGGCCCTCCGGTTCCGGATTCTGCGGCATCTCCGCCATCGTTCCCCGGCCTGCGGTAATCTTGCTGTTTCCCACGGTCGCCGTGATATCCGCCAGGCTGCTGCCCACCCGGAGCAGAACGATGGTCTGCCTGCGGCTTTCCTGCTTGGTCGCGGTTCCCAGGTTCACGTCCGTGGTGGTGTCTGTGGAGACAATCTGGTCCGGAGTCGCATCAGCGAACCGCTCTCCGTTCCAGGCGACCCGCTCCAGGTTCAGCAGGTTGTCCGACTGCTGCACGCCTGTCACATACAGGCCGTTCGGTTCATAGGTCTTGACGATCTCTCCGTCCCCGTTCATGAAATTGAGACGGTACATCGGGAAGGTTCCGAGTCCGCCGTGCGGAACGCGGACATCCTGTTCCTTGGCGATTCCGTACACCAGGTCCTCTTTCATAAAGGTCAGCGGGCGGAGATATTCACCGGCGCCGGCGGTGACCTCGCGGATCTGTCCGGTCTCGAAATCGATCACTTCCATCGTCTTCGATCCGTACATCTCTCCTTCCTGAAGCCATACAAAATACCTTCCGCTCTTGGACCCCTGATAACAGTCGTTGTGAATCCCGGATGCCGCGCTCTCAACGTTTCCGGTATGCACGTCCACCCTGAACAGCATCCCGTCCAGGAGCGTGTAGACGGCGGACCCGTCCTGCGTGATATAAATGCAGTCCGAGGTATCCATCTGGATCCGTTCCGTATTCTCTCCCGTGCGCAGGAAGCACAGTTCGTTGATCAGCGAGCTTGCTGCGTTGAAATAATAGACGCCGACCCCGTTGTCGCCCTCATGCACGCCGCGGTTCATGTACCCGGATACCGCAAACGTCACGTCGCCTTCCGAAGTCACCTTCAGGATCCGGATCGTATTTTCCTTGTAGAAGTCCCGCTCGTCCATGTCCGTCTGCTGCGGGAACCCGAAGACTCTTGTGAAGACCCCGCCATTCCTGCGGTAGGTCCAGAGCACATTTTCCTGGACAAATGCGATGACTCTTGCTTTTTCATCCGCCATATACCCGATGTCCTTGCCGGTGACGCCCAGGATAATCCCGCCGTCAGACAGCACTTCGTTGGACTCCGGATTGAACACCTGGTCCGTCGTGCGCTCAAAATTCAGCAGGAAGACACGGCTGTCCGTGAACCGCAGGCGGTAGTACTCATGGACGTTGTAGACCTCGGTGCTCCCGTTCTCCGCGGTCGCGGAGATGCGGTAGTCCAGCGTCATCGTCGCCGTGCTCTCATTGATCTCGGTCAGGCGCGGCGTCGGCTTGTAGAAGATCTGCGGGTTGAGCTTGTCCCAGGTCAGCTGCTTCACGCTGTCATGGATATCCATGTGCGCCAGCGTCCCTTCAGCGTCCGTGGTCTCATCCGGCTCCACGGCCGCGCCGACCGTATCCAGATCCGTCTTGTTGATGCATTTGTCCCAGAATCCTGCTGCGAAATTCAGATAGTCCGCCGTGTGCAGGCCGTCTGCAAGAAGCACGTGCGTATAGTAATAGATATTCCTGCCGCCGGTCGACACCTGAAGCTTCAGGACATACTCCTGGTTCATCAGCATCCTGTTTCCGAGCTCCAGCTTCGCGGTGATGTAATCCCCGTCCTCCTCCAGGCGGACGACCTTCGTATTTTCCAGGGACTGTGCCCCGTCGATGGTGACAACCTCATAGGAAACAGAGTCCACGGAAGCGCCGAAGGTCTGTATGCAGATGGTCACTTCTCTCTGCTCTGTCAGCGGCGTGATCGAATAGCGCATCTGGCTCACGTCCATCTCATGGTTGTATCCGTGCAGGCAGTTGAAGTTGATTCCCCCCTGCTGCATATAGACCAGGGGAAATGTGGATGACGCCATCTGCGCGGCTGTGTCCGGGGTGAACTGATTGATCAGCCGGCTCGACACCATCACGGCCAGTATATAGACCGCGATAAATACGACAGCCTTGACAAATATGTTCCGGAAGGTTCTGAATTGCTCGCTCAAAGTGGTTGTGTCCTTTCAGATCCACTGAATGGTGATCACCATGAAATCATCATCCGTGGCGTATTTATTATTCCATGTGCTGACGCCGTTTGCCCGCATCAGATACTGGTCGGCGTCATAGTACATGCGGTTGGTAATCAGTTCAAACTTCGCGCTCTCGTAGGCTTCCCGCGACCCGAACTTCATGACGATGCTCGCCCGCCCCTCATACACCGAATCCATGAGCGCCTGGTAGATCGTGTCATAATCAAACGTATCATAGTACATGCCGTTGATCCGGTAATAATTGTAGCTGCTGTCCGTGCAGGCCGGCATCGGCACCTCTGTGTTCGCAACATGCGTGAGGCTGATCTCCTCATCCGTGCAGCACAGATAGTTGTAATTGGTCACCGTGATCCCGGTGCCTTCTTCCTGTGAACCCGCAAAGACCGGATCCCCCCACGTGACGTCCACCTGGTAATAATTGCCGTCGATCCGGACGATATTCCAGGCATGGTCTCCGCCCGACCGGATCGATCCGGTAACGTAGGTGCAGAAAAACCCCATCCTGTGGCAGATGTACTGGAAGGCCTTCGCATATCCCGCGCACACGGACTGGTGGTTGAGAAGCGCACTGTGCATGCACTGGTTGTCCGGCGCGTTTGCGTTATAGACGACGGTATCGATCAGATATTCATAAACCGACTTGATCCGTCCGTAATCCGACCAGGTCTCGTCTGTCTGCACGATGCACGCATCCGCAGCCTCCTCCAGGCGTCCCCGGGTCATCTCCCTCTCATTTTCCGGAACGGTGGTTTCGACTTCGTAGCTGACCACCTTGCCGGAGACGGAATTCGACTGCACCTGTGCGCCGGACCCGATCCAGAACAGCTCCGGATGGTCCGCAAGCACCGCATAGTAAGCCGTCCAGAAATCGTCGACCGTTACGTCTGCATAGATCTCAGCGCTGTCCTCCCCCGCCGAGAGTCTCGAATACAGTTCCCTGTAGATCTCATTGTATGACGATGGGAGATTATTGAAATAATATTCCTCTATTCCGCCGTTGTCCCACTGCGTATCCCCCTCGTGGTAATAGGGGTTCTCCTGCAGTCCCGACCGGACCGCCATCTGCCGGATGACGGTGCGCGGCGTCAGGGCAAACAGGATGCCCGCAGCCAGTGCAACGAAAAAGAGGAAGCCGATTGCTTTCTTCATATGACTGTTATCTGTCCCACTTCTCGCAAAGACGGTTGATCTCCTCCGCGAATCTTCCGATATCCTTGTTGGATCCGCCCTCGTTGTGCCGGATCACGGCAAGCAGACGCTCGCCTGCTGCCTGCAGCCTTGCATACGCCTGCGCGGCCTTCTTGTTCTTTGCAGCAGAGCCTGCAGCGCTTCCCTGCTCTTTGCGCACGCGCTGTACCTGCGCGCCGCCGTCCTCTCTTGCAGACTGTCTTTCCTGCGCCTCTTCTCTGGAGATCGGAACCGGCTCCGCCTCCACCTCGAAGCTTCCGCCGGCCAGGTCGAACCGGGTTCCGGAGAAGGGTGCGTATGCAGAAAGCCCGAGTTCATTGATCAGCCTGTCCCGGAAGAACTCCGTGACCTTGTCTTCGCCGTGCGTGACAAAGACCATCTGCGGCTTTTCTTCCATCGCGCTGATCCACGCCATCAGGCCCTGATCGTCAGCATGCCCCGAGACGCCCGGGAACCGGGTAATCTGCGCGCGCACTTCGATCTCCTCGCCGAAGAGCCGCACGCTCTCCGCCCCGTCCTGGATCATGCGGCCGGGCGTTCCGACTGCCTGATAGCCGACGAACAGGATGGTGCATTCCTCCCGCCACAGGTTGTGCTTCAGATGATGCTTCACGCGGCCCGCGTCACACATTCCGCTCGCGGAAATGATCACCTTCGGTCTGTCGTCGAAGTTGATCGCTTTGGATTCCTCCGACGTCACAGCGGTCTTCAGCCCCTGGAAGCCGATCGGATTGACGCCCTGCTGCAGGAGCGCTCTTGCCTCCTCGTCAAAATCGGCGTACATGCGCTCCATGAAAATGTTGGTAGCCTCGATCGCCAGCGGCGAGTCGACCCAGACTTCGAACCCGTCGTGTCCCTCTACCAGGCCTTCCTGCTTGATCTGACGGATAAAATACAGCATCTCCTGCGTGCGGCCGACCGCGAAGGAAGGAATGACGACATTCCCGCCCCGGTCGAAGGTCGTCTGGATCACCTCTGCCAGAAGGCCCGCATAGTCGCAGTTCTCCGGCCGCTCGTGCGTCCTGTCGCCGTAGGTCGACTCCATCACCACGTAGTCGGCGCCCTTCAGATACACCGGATCCGAGATCAGCGGCTGGTCTGTGTTGCCGATATCTCCGGAGAAGATGATCGTCTTCGTGACGCCGTCTTCCGTGATTGTCAGTTCGATGGAACTCGATCCGAGCAGATGGCCCGCGTCCACGAACCGGACCTTGATTCCTTCTGCAATATACCGCTCCTGCCCGTACTCCACGCTGACGAAACAGCGGATCGCCTTCTCCGCGTCCTGAATCGTATAGAGCGGCTCGACCTGGGGATGCCCCGCGCGCTCCGCCTTGCGGTTCTTCCATTCTGCTTCAAATTCCTGTATGTGCGCGGAGTCCTTCAGCATGATCCCGCACAGCGCAGTCGTCCCGCCTGTTGCGAAGATCTGCCCGTTGAATCCCTGTTTGCACAGCGCCGGGAGCATCCCGGAATGATCCATGTGCGCATGGGTCAGCAGCACCATATTGATCTCAGACGCCGGCACCGGGAGCGGCGCGTTTTCATACAGATCGCGGCCCTGTTCCATGCCGCAGTCAATCAGAATCTTTGAACCGCACGCCTCCAGATAGTAACAGCTGCCGGTCACTTCGTGTGCTGCGCCGAGAAATGTCAGTTTCATGCTGCGGCTCCTTTCCTGAATGTGAAATCAATGCGCCTCATTGCCTGCTCTCATTTTATTCCATGGCATGATGGTGCGCAAGTTGCCATTTCTCAGCCGGATGGTATACTCTGACGTTGGGAGGATTGTCGGATGCGTGAATCTTCGATTCTGAATGAGGGAATGAATGTCTGGCTGGTGGTCCTGTTTGCATGCGGGATTGTTTTTATGTACATCAATTCCGGCAAAGGGGATACGCTTGAACGCGCCATACGGTGCGGATGCTATGACCGCGAGCGGATCCGCAATGGACAGTGGTGGCGGATGGTGAGCGTCGGGTTTACCCATATCCAGCCCTGGCATCTTGCGATGAATCTGTACGCCCTCTACAACCTGCGCTCTCTGGAGCGTGTGTTCGGGCATGCCTGGTATGCGGTGATTCTCTTCGGCTCCGTGGCCGGGGGAAGCCTTCTGGAATACGTTCTCTCCAAAACGCGCTATTCCGTCGGCCTGTCCGGCGGTCTGTACGGTCTGATGTTCAGCTATGTTCTTCTGGTCATCCGCCTGCGCTCTGTCTCCGCGCTGCGCAGCGTGGCGCTGACGCTGGCGCTGAACGCGGCCATCAACTTCATGCCGGGCATTGCCTGGCAGGCGCATATCGGAGGCGCGCTCACGGGACTGGTGCTGACGCAGGTCTTTCTTCTCATACATTGAGCCTTGCGAAATGGCTGCAGGCAGAAAATGCCGGAAGAGGCAGGGTGCACCTTTTGCCAGAGGCTTGGCGGAATCCGGGAACAGAGATCTGGAAACAGCGATCCGAAAGGGTGTTACAGTTCACAGGCCAGCCGCCAACCTTCTGCATGGAGTTCTGTGGGCACAACTGAAAACCATAGGCAGCCGACTGAGCTTTGCGAGTTGCTGCAGCCTCGGAAGCGACCACGCTTCTATAG
>CAJOKX010000099.1 GCA_905235415.1 uncultured Lachnospiraceae bacterium | reverse complement strand
GAGTGGCTGCAATGCAACCGATGCAAAGCGCAGGTAGGCAACGTGTTTTCAGTGTGCCCACAAACTCGAAGCAGAGTTGGCTGGCCTGTGAACTGTAACCCTGCAAAAGCGTTTTCGCACATGAGCGGATGCGATACGTGCAGTTTATATGCTACAATATTTCTGACCTGACGCAGTGAAGGCGGACGTGCTTCTGTGCGTATGCACCTATGCCATGTATGCTCTTATGCCGTAAAGGAGACTGGATGAGATGAGACTGCTGATTATCAGACACGCGGATCCGGACTATGAACATGATTCCCTCACGCCGACCGGCTTTGTCGAGGCGGATGCCCTCTCCGAGCGGCTGGCGGGCACGGATATCACAAAGTTCTACTGCTCGCCGCTGGGCAGGGCGAAGGCGACGGCCGCACCGACGCTTCGCAGAATGAACATGGAGGCAGAGACGCGCGAATGGCTTCGTGAATTCTCCCCGCCGTTTATCCGCTATCCGGGGACGGGGGAGGAACATATCTGCTGGGACTGGCTTCCTGCAGACTGGACGCAGATCCCCATGATGTATGACAGGGACACATGGATGAATCACCCTGCCATGGTCGAAGCCGGCGTCCGGGAATACTATGAATCTGTTCTTGCCGGGATGGATGAACTGCTTGCTTCCCACGGATATGTGCGCGAGGGCGGGATCTACCGCGCCGTGCGTCCCAACCGGGATACGGTCGCCCTGTTCTGTCATTTCGGGGTGGGGTGCGTCCTGATCGCTCATCTGCTCCATCTGCCCGCGTTTGTCCTGTGGCAGGGGACGTCGGCGCCGCCCTCGTCCGTCACCACGCTCTATACAGAAGAGCGCAGGGAAGGAATCGCGTCCTTCCGCATGCGCTCCTACGGAGATGTAAGCCATCTGTATGCAAAGGGAATGGAGCCCTCCGTCGCTGCCAGGTTCTGTGAGACCTGGGACCGCCCGGACGAGAGGCATGACTGAGGGTGATCAATACGCCCGGTTCGACAGCATGTCCTCATCTGTCAGTGCCGTGAAGAACTGTTCATGGATCAGGATCTCCTGCGCCAGCCTGTCGCCGTTCACCAGGTTCTCTGCCTCTTCCATAATCGTGGTCCCCAGCAGCGGGGAGCACTCGGCAACTGCATTGATCTTGCCACTGCGAAGCGCCTTCAGGGCATCCTTGGTGCCGTCCACACTCATGATCAGGACATCCGATCCCGGGACCACGCCATACTCTTCAAGCGCTTCAACGGCGCCGAGCGCCATTTCGTCATTATGCGCGTAGATCGCGTCGATATCCGAGCCGTATTTCTTCAGGTAGTCTGCCGTCTGCTCTTTCCCGCGTTCCCGGTCAAAATCACCCTGAAGACTGGCGCATACCGTAAAGTGCTCATCTCTGGACAGTTCCTTCTCAAATCCTGCCTGCCGGTCTCTGGCCGGGGAAGAGCCCTCTGTCCCGAGCAGCTGCAGCACCCGTACATCACCGGTACCGGTCAGTTCATTCAGCAGCCAGTCTCCGCACTTTTTCCCCTCTTCCTCATAATCCGCTCCGATAAAACAGGAATACAGATCGATCGGTGCGTCTACGCCTCGGTCACACAGGATGACCGGAATGCCTGCATTTTTCGCTTCTGTAAGAACGTCCTCCCATCCTTCGGCAACTATGGGGGAAATGGCGATCACATCCATCCCCTCACGGATGAACGCACGCGCCTGCGCCACCTGGGAGGCGAGGTCCGGTTCCGGGACAGCCATTGTCAGTTCAATATCCGCGCGTCTTGCGGCAGAGACAATGGATGCGGTGTTCGCGGAACGGAATGCGGTATCCTCTTTGATCTGTACATACCCCATCCGGATCTTATCGTCCGGCTCCCGGGGTTCTTTTTCCTCTTCCATGGAGGCACGATACTGCTCCACATCTTCCGTTGTGACCGGCGTGCTCCGCAGAATCAGTTTCTGCGGAAGCTGCGCATTTTCCCGAAGCTGCGCCAACGCAGCCTTTACCGCCTGCTCTCCGCCGGTGGGGCATTCAATCAGCGCCGAATAAGCCCCCTTGGCAAGCAGGTCAAGATTCTCTTCATCCCCGCTGTCATCCACGCAGACGATCGCGATATCCGTCCGGTCGAGTGTCTGCAGCGCACGCCACACGCCCTGCGCAATCGTATCCGTGTGCGCAAAAATCACCCCCACGCCGGACAGGTATTCCGGATTGGCCATGATACGGTCTTCCGCAAAATCCCTCGTTGCCTGCTTGAGGAGCACCTTGTTGCTGTAATAGCCAAACTGGTTGATATGCGATTCGAACGCACGGCTGCGCTCATCACTGACATAGGAAGACTCTCCGATCTCAAGAATCCCCTTATGGTCAGAATACCGGATCAGTTCCTCCACCTGCTCTGCGCCCTGTTCTCCGACCAGGACGTTGTTCGGGCCGATGAATTCCGTATAATCAAATCCTTCCACGCCGCGGTTCATGATAATCACGGGGATCTGCTCGTATACCTTGCTGATCACCGGCATCATCTGTTCCACATCGGAGGGCGTCACGATCAGCAGATCGATCCCGTCATCTTCCAGGCGGCTGATATCATCCTTCTGCTTGGCCGGGTCGCCGGAAGCGTTCCTGAAGATAAACCGTACATCCTCCATCTCCGAGGAATAAATTTCCAGCTCTGACTTCAGGATCTCCAGCCAGCGGATGCTGACGTCCGACATGGACACGCCGACCAGATACTGGACCTTCGAACGTTCCGCCTGCTGAGAACAGCCGGACAGAAAAACCGATGTCAGAAGCAGGAGCGCCGCAAGCAGAAAGATCCCGCGCCGTCTACTCTTCCTTCTCATCTTCCCCATCTCCAATCCTCAGAGATCTGCGATATTCACCGGGGGAGATCCCCACAGCCTTCTTGAATACATTGCTGAAATAATGCTGCGTCGCGTATCCGGTTCTCTCCGCGACTTCGTACAGTTTAAGCGACGGATCCGAAAGGAGCGTCATAGCCCGCGCCAGCCTCTGCCTGGTCATATAGGAGACAAATGTGATTCCTGTCTGCCCGTGGAACAGGCGGCTGAGATACTGCGGCGACACATGGAGCTTCTCCGAGACGGACAGAAGGGACAGATCCGGGTCGGACATCTCTCTCTCCACGATATGGATCGCGTCCAGCACGATGCCGGAATAGTTGCCCTGCGCTGTCAGTTCTGTTTCTCCCTGCTCGAGCAGCTGCGGGATATCATCCGGATCATCCCCGTGCAGCAGGCAGGTCAGCGTCTCCATATGGAAAGACTCCTTCAGCTGTTTATAGATCTCCTGCAGCGTCTCCGTCCATACCAGCTCCGGTTTCAGGCGTCTTGTAATGACTGCCATATGGTCCGACGGAAGCCGCACCAGGATGAATTCGCACCTGGTCTGCAGAACCTCTCCGACCAGGTCTTCACAGGCCAGCCAGATCAGGTTGGTATCCCCTTTGTCGTTATTTTCCTCGAACTCTGCTCCCTCGCGCATCGCAAGCAGGAGCACGTCATGCTCCTTCGGAATCTCCAGATGCAGGTATTGCAGCTGGTCCCGGACTTCCACCTGGTCCAGTTCTCCTTCGATCCATCTCTGGAAGAAATGATTCACCAGATATTCATGATGCAGTTCCAGCTCATGCTCGGCCCACTCGAGATGACGGTTCCGAAGCTGCTGCTCATCCATCCTGGCAGCCAGGCGGTCCAGAAGCTCCCTGAACTCCTTCTCGGAGACCGGCTTGAGAACGTAATCCTGCACATCCAGCCGCAGCGCCCTCTGTGCGAACTCAAATTCATCATACCCGGTCACAATCACGATGTTGGCCTGGGGCTGTTCGGATTTGAGGGTCTCCACAAAAGTCAGGCCGTCCATGAACGGCATATTGACGTCCGCCAGTATCAGGTCCGGCTTGCAGGCGCGCGCCATTTTCAGCGCTTCCTCGCCGTCCTCCGCCAGAGCGCACACCTCATACCGCTCATCATTCTTAAAGAAACTGGCCAGACCCTGCCGGATCAGCATCTCATCGTCCGCGATCAGCACCTTATACATCCTGTGTGTCCTCCCTTTGCACTGCCTCAAGTGGTATCAGAAGACTGACGGACGTGTACACGCCCTCTTCGCTTTCAACAACCATGCGGGTGCCTTCCCCGTAATACATCTGCACACGCTTGGCAATATAATACAGGCCGAATCCGAGATCGTGAATGTCTTCGGCCGGCTTGTCCAGCTGCTCCTGCATCCTGGCAAGCTTCTCCTTCGACATGCCGGCTCCGTCGTCCCAGACCGACAGGCGGAAGTATTCCCCTTCCACGCTTCCGGTCACCAGGATACAGCCGGGCTCCCGTTTGAGCTTGATCCCGTGATAGATGGAATTCTCAACAAGCGGCTGGAGGATCAGTTTCGGCACCATAAGATCTACCCATTCTTCGGGAACATCGATCTTATAGGTAAACTTCTTCCCATACCGCGCCTTCTGGATATACAGATAATTGGAAACATGCGTGATCTCATCGCGCAGCGTGATATAGTCCTTGCCCTGGGACAGGCCGAGCCTGAACATATTGGTGAGCGCCTCGACCATCTTGACGACTTCGTCCGTCTCACCCGCACGCGCAAGCCAGTTGATCGTATCGAGCGTATTGTAGAGGAAATGCGGTTTGATCTGCTCCTGCACTCTCTGCAGCTCCGCCTCCAGACGGAACTGTTTCTCCGCCTGCAGCCGGTTGACCAGATCATCCATACGCTCCACCATGCTGTTGAAATGGTCTCCCAGCTCGCCGATCTCATCGTTGTACGCGGACTCATAGCGCACCGAGAAATCACCATTCTCCACGCCGTCCATCAGTTCGCGCATCTCTGTCAGAGGCACAATAAATGAATGGGAGAAACCAAACGCGAGCACGACTGCCAGGAAGACAAACAGCGTACCGCTCATCAGAAGGATCTGCAGGATCCCGCGTCTGCCGCTCTCATATTCAGAAGATGGAATCACTCCGACAACCCGGCAGCCCGGGAGGCTGATGCGGGAACTGGCAACAAGATACTCCTCCCCGTCGATCTGCGTCAGCTGGTAGCTGCCGTCCGCCCGGTCCAGCGTATCGGAATCAATCCGGTATGCCACAGGATTGTCCGGCGCATAGATGATATGATTATCGTCATCTACAAAGAAAATAAAACCATTGTCACTGATCGAAAGAATGTCCAGTCTTTCCTTGACAACAGAATGGCTGATGTCCAGGATGATGACAGCATCGCGGCTGATCTCATGCCCTTCCCTGCCGTTCTGCACATACGTGAACGAGCGTCCGATCGAGATCAGATTATCCTCCGCTTCCTCTGTATTGCGGATCACTTTTCTGCCGTTCACGTCCCCCATGAAGACGGTCTCCCCGTTCGCTCCGGTGATCGTCTTGTACCATTCCTCCTGCAGCATACTGTCCCGCGAAGAGCGCTCTATATTGGCCCTGATCAGGATCTCACCGTCCGCAGCAACCATAATCCCCGCAATGCCCGGGTTGGTCTTACAGACCTGATTGACACTTTCGCCCAAAAAGATCAGATTCCTGCTGCTGGGATCCTGCTGCAGAACTGCAATATAGTATGAGATCATCGCCTCCGGCGTATGGAGATAGACATCCAGATCCGAACTGATCCGCTTCACCGTCCTTGTGGCGTTTGTGATAGCCCGCGTCGTATCGGTCTTGATCATGTAATTCCCGATCAGGACCGCAGACAGACCGAACGGCAGAAGGGCACAGACCAGAAACAGCAAAACGAGCCTGGTCTGGAATTTCATATTGTAGATCGCTTTCTTTATGAGGCCCACTTCCCTCTGCTCCTTCGTATCACGTGTTCTTTTTTCATTATAAATCATAAACCCTCTCCTGCAAAGCAGAAGAGGGTTTACCCTGGAATAAGGAGGAAAAAGTCTACATACTTATAAGTATATGTAGTCCGTGTTAAATCAGCCCAGTGATGCTGCGTCAATCAGCTGCATCTCTTCGGCTGTAAAGGAGGTGTTCTCCAGCGCCTTGATATTATCAAGGATCTGGGAAGGCCTCGAAGCGCCGATCAGGACGCTGGTGACGATGCCGTCACGCAGGATCCAGGCAAGCGCCATCTCTGCAAGTGTCTGACCGCGTTTCTGCGCAAGATCATTCAGCTTCCTGATCTGAATGAGTCTGTCTTCCGTCAGCGCGCTCTCCTGCAGGAAACGACCATCGGTACGGATACGGCTGTCTGCCGGTACGCCGTTCAGATAACGGTCTGTGAGCATCCCCTGTGCAAGCGGAGAAAATGCGATAATGCCCTTCCCCAGCTTGTGAGCGGTCTCCTTGAGTCCGTTCTTCTCGATGGTTCTGTCAAAGATCGAATACCGGTTCTGATTGATTACAAACGGAACCTTCATGGAATCCAGAATCGCAGATGCCTTCTCCAGTGTGGGACCATCGTAGTTGGACAGTCCGACATAGAGCGCTTTTCCGCTGGCGACGGCCTGTGCAAGAGCTCCCATCGTCTCTTCCAGAGGCGTATTCGGATCCATTCTGTGGTGATAGAAGATATCCACGTAGTCCAGCCCCATCCGCTCAAGGCTCTGATCCAGGCTGGCAAGCAGATACTTTCTGCTGCCCCAGTCCCCGTAGGGACCTGCCCACATCTCATACCCCGCCTTGGTCGTGATGATCAGCTCATCCCGGTAAATGCCCAGATCATCCTTCAGGATTCTTCCGAAGTTGATCTCAGCGCTGCCCGGCTGCGGTCCGTAATTGTTTGCCAGATCAAACTGTGTGATCCCGTTGTCAAACGCGGTCCTGCACAGGTTGCGCATATTTTCATAATTACCGGTGTCGCCGAAATTATGCCACAGGCCAAGTGAAACCGCCGGCAGCCTCAGGCCGCTGTTTCCGCAGTGCGGATACTGCATGGATTCATATCTGTTCTCATTTGCCTGATACATAGATGTCTCTCTTTCTCTATTCTGTTGAGATGCCGGTCCGGAAGATCCAGGCCGGCATGAAATTCAGAATACAAAGATTACTTCTTGGCGATGTACTTTCTGATATCGAGAGAAATAGCCGCGAAGATAATGATACCAAGTGCGATGTACTGCGCATCCGGCGTAACACCCAGGAACTGCAGTGCTGTCTTCAGGAACTCGAAGACCGCGACACCGATGATGGCGCTGGACACCTTGCCTCGGCCACCGGTAACGGAGACGCCGCCGATGGTACAAGCTGCGATTGCTTCCATCTCATAACCAAGACCGGTGTTGATATTGGTACCACCGGACTTGCAGGCCAGCATGAATCCGGCAAGGCCATACATCATAGCAGCCTTCATGTAGATCAGAAGAAGGGTCAGCTTAACCGGAACACCTGCAACTTCCGCAGCCTGCACATTGCCGCCGATTGCATACATGTACTTGCCGTGACGGGTCATGTTGAAGATGAACCATGTGATGATCAGTATTGCAATCGCTATCCATATCAGGGATGACAATCCGAGAATCTTGGTGGATGCAATCTTGGTGAATCCGGGATCATAACCGCCGACAGGGCTGCCGCCTGTGTAGATCAGGCTCAGGCCATAGACAATCTCCATCATAGCCATCGTGGCGATGAAAGGCGGAACTGACAGATATGCCACGAAGAAGCCTGTGACAGCTCCGAAGCATCCCGTGATGCACATGGTGATGATAACAACCAGGATCGGGTTCATCGGCTCAAGGTTCGGGAAGAACTTGCCCGCATAGTCCATTCTCTGTACAAGAGAACCGGCGATACAGGAACCGAAACCGATCATACGTCCTGCGGAAAGGTCGCAGCCTGCAGTAATGATACAGCCGGCGATTCCGCATGCAATGACAAGACGGTAGCTCATGTTTGTCAGGATGTTGGTCAGGTTGTTCGTACGGAGGAAGTTGGGACGTACCACGCTGGTATATGCTACCAGGATCAGCATGATAATAATAACTCCGTAATTAATCAGAAAATTCTTTAAATTAAACTGTTTCTTCATTTATTATCCTCTCTGTCACGCGAAGCGTGTTGCGTACTCCATGACCTTTTCCTGTGTCATATCTTCCTTACGGTCGATCTCACCGGTCAGCCTGCCTGCGCACATGACATAGATCCTGTCTGACATGCCCAGAAGCTCTGCCATCTCGGACGAAACCATGATGATCGCCTTCCCCTGTCTTGCAAGATCTCTCATGATCTCGTAGATCTCGTGCTTTGCACCGACGTCAATACCACGGGTCGGCTCATCCATGATCAGAATATCCGGATCATTTGCCAGCCATCTCGACACGATAACCTTCTGCTGGTTGCCGCCTGACAGATTCATGATCTGTGTGTTCTTGGACGGAGTCTTGATACTCAGCTGGTCGATACTTTCATCAACGATCTTATTGATCTCCGCATGATCCAGCACAATCCCTCCCTTCAGATGCTTGTCATATACAGTGACGCCGACGTTGTCCTTGATGGACAGGCATCCGAAGATACCGCTGCCGCGGCGGTCCTCTGTGATCATGCCGATACCGACATTCATAGCATCTCTTGGACGCGTAATCTTGACTTCCTTGCCATTGACCTTAATGGTGCCGCCGGTCAGATGGCGGATCCCGAACAGGCCCTCCATCGCTTCGGTTCTCTGTGCGCCGACCAGTCCGCCGAATCCGACAATCTCGCCCTTACGCACATTGAATGACACATCCTGGAAAGACTTTTCATGAATCGAGGAAAGACGCTCGACTTCCAGCGCAACATCACCGATCTGCGCATCTCCCGCAGGATAGATGTTGGTCAGTTCGCGGCCGACCATCAGGGAGATGATCTGGTCTGTCGTCAGTTCTTCCGCACTCCAGGTACCGACATACTGTCCGTCACGCATGATGGTGATATCATCCGCGATCCTCTTAATCTCATCCATCTTATGAGAGATGTAGATCATCGACACGCCGTTGTCACGCAGCTGCTCCATAATACGGAAGAGCTGATCTACTTCTTTATCAGAGAGGGACGATGTAGGCTCATCCAGAATAATGACTTTGGCATTATGAGATACGGCTTTCGCGATCTCAACCGACTGCATCTGACCGATGGACAGCGTGCCCAGCAGAGCCTTCGGATCAAACTCAAGGCCGACTTCCTTGAGCCAGTATTCTGTCTGCTCATACATCGTCTTGTGATCGATCACTTTCATCGGACCGATCTGCTTCACCGGATATCTTCCGATGAACATATTTTCCGCCACGCTCCTTGCCGGAACGGGCTGCAGCTCCTGGTGCACCATGGAAACGCCTTTTTCCATAGCCATATCAGGGTCTGTTATATTCACTTTCTCGCCTTCGAGGTAAACCTCTCCGGTATCCATCTTATAAATCCCAAACAGGCACTTCATCAGAGTGGACTTGCCGGCTCCGTTTTCACCCATCAGGGCATGTACAGTTCCCGGACGAACCGCCAGGTTCACGCCGTCAAGCGCCTTGACACCCGGGAAGGATTTTGAAACATTTTTCAGTTCCAGTCTGTATTCCGATGCCATAATTTCTCCTATTCCATAAGGAAAAGGTACGGGCAGCAAGCTGCCCATACCTTGTTAGGATCCTGTCGCAGGATCCGAATCGCGCCGCTTACTGAAGGAGAGCCTTGATCTCTTCTGCGTTCTCCTGAGTCAGCTTCACATAGTCACAATACTGCTGAACATCCTGCTCTTCGCCGTTCAGGAATGCGATCGCTGCGTCAACAGCGCCGTCAGCCTGTGCAAAGTGGTTGTTGAATACAGTACCGGTCATGGTGCCGTCGATAACATCGTCGATCGCCTCGTCCAGAGCGTCAACGCCTACCAGGAAGATGTCCTCACCAACGGTGCGGCCAGCTGCCTTGATAGCTTCCAGAGCGCCAAGTGCCATAGCGTCGTTGTTGCAGAAAACAACCTCAAGGTCATCAGCGAACTGAGCCAGGTCGTTGGTCACGATACGGTTGCCCTCTTCCTGCTGCCAGTTACCGATCTGGGTATCACGAAGCGGATTAACCTCAAGCTCTGCATCCTCGAGAGCCTTGATGGAATACTCGGTACGGTTCTGAGCATCGCTGTTTGCCGGATCGCCCATAACCATGACGTAATCGATCTTGCCGTTGCCGTTCAGGTCTACGGTATCCATGCCAAGGTCAGCAATGATCTCGCCCTGATAGGTTCCGGACTGACGAGCGTCGCATCCTACATAGGTAACAGCCCAGCCGTTCTCTTCCCATCTTGCTTCCTCAGACTCTTCCGGCTCACGGTTGATGTAAACCAGCGGGATGCCTGCTTCAACGACCTTATCGGTGATGGTCGGAGCGTTGGACGGGTCAACCAGGTTGATGATCAGAGCATCTACGCCGTCAGCGATGAATGCGTCGATCTGGTTTGCCTGCTCGTTGATATCATTCTTACCATCCTGGATGGTGATGTTATCTTCTGAGAATCCCTGCTCTACAAGATACTTAGCAAGCTCCTCACGGAACAGTGTCATAAAGTTATCTGCGAACTGATAGATGCAGACGCCGACTTTCTTGTCGGAGTAATCTGCAGCATCATCTGCTGCTGCCGGAACCGCTCCAAGTGCGGAAACCGCCATCGTAGCCGTAAGTGCAATGCTCAGCCACTTCTTCATTTTCATGTCTTGTATATCCTCCTTTTTATTGAATAAGACATATATGGGCAAAGTCATCATCCGCTCACTTCGCCCTGCTACAGTACAAGACAAAGTGTACCCCAAGGGTGCGGACTTGTCTTTTCACTTCTTTAACCGATCCAATCGTAAAAAGGACAATAGATTGACCTTGTCAGTCTACTGTCCTTCATGCAATGCGCTGTCTGCAAGGGGTTGCCGCCCTCATTCTTTTGACATTATTCACGAAACGGCGCAAGCATTTCTTCCAGCTGCGCAGTGATTTTCTGCTCTTCCGCCCCGGCAGTTTCCCTGTTCTTTGCCGTTACGGAAATATAAATCTTCAGTTTCGGTTCGGTTCCGGACGGGCGGATCACGACGGATCCCTGCTCCATGAAGAACTTCAGGACATCCGACTTGGGAAGTCCGTACAGTCCGTTTCCGTAATCCTCCGCCGCAACGATCTTTTCCCCCGCGAGCGTATCCCGGCAGGAGCGGAACATGCGCATAATCCCCTCCATCTTTTCCATCCCTGACGAGCCCGGGAATTCATACGAATGAAGTGTGTTCATGCAGTACCCGAAGGTGCTGTAGATCTCCTCAAGCTTCTCGATGAGGCTGATCCCGCGCGTCTTATAATTAATATGCAAACATCTCGCAGATCATGAACGCCGCGTCTACGCCGTCCTTGTCCCGGACGAACGCGCCTGTCAGATATCCGTAAGACTCCTCAAATGCAAATACGAAATCGTCCGGATCCTCCAGTTTTCCGATCACTTCACCGATGAACTTGAACCCGGTCAGGACATTCACGGTCCGCACACCATAATGGGATGCAATCTTCTCCGCAAGATCCATGGTCACGATCGTCTTCACAAAAACGGGATCCTCCGGCATCCTGTGATGCGCCGTGCGCCGGCTGCAGATGAAGTCAAGCAGAAGCAGCCCCACCTCATTGCCGGTCAGAAGCCGGTATTCCTCTCCGTCCCTGACGGCGATCCCGCAGCGGTCACAGTCCGGATCGGTCGCAAGGAGCAGATCCGCCCCCGTCCTCCGGCAGGCCGCAAGTCCCAGTTCCATCGCCTCCCGGACCTCCGGATTCGGATACGGGCAGGTCGGGAAATGACCATCCGGCAGGCGCTGTTCCTCCACCACCGTGATATGGGTAAACCCACTCTCTTCCAGTGCGCGGGTCACCGGGACAAGTCCGGTTCCGTTCAGCGGCGAATAAACAATCGAGACGCCGCGGTCGACCGTATCCCCATACAGCACACTCTGTCCCTTCACTGTCTCTATGTATTCGGTGAGAACAGACGGATCGATATATTGAATAGAAGAAACGCTGATCCCCGCCTCAAAATCCATGCTGCGCACATCCCGGAAAATGTCCAGCCCTTCAATCTTTTCCAGGATCGCGGCCGCGGCGTTCGTGGTAATCTGGCAGCCGTCAGCGCCATAGACCTTATAGCCGTTATACCGGCTCGGGTTGTGGCTGGCCGTAATCATCACGCCGGCAGACGCATGCAGTTTCCGCACGGCAAAGCTGACCGTCGGGACCGGGAGCAGCCTGGGCCAGAAAAACACCCGGATTCCATTGGCCGCAAACACGCCGGCAGCCGTCCTGGCGAATGTATCGCTCAGCAGGCGGCTGTCGTATCCGATCACAACGCTTGCGCCTTCTCCCAGATACTCTGCCAGCCCCTGGCTTGCCTTGGCCACCACGTAGACATTCATCCGGTTCGTCCCCGCGCCGATGATCCCCCTCAGTCCGCCGGTTCCGAACGCAAGGTCCCGGTAGAACGCGTCTTCTGCGGCCGCGTCATCCATCTCCCTGAGTTCTTCCAGCAGCTGCGGATCCCTCACCTGCTGCATCCACCTGTCATATTCATTTCTGTAATCCATACCAATCTCCCTGTTCAGTACTCCCATCTGCGCGGGGCGCCTGTCCGCTGTTGGCCACAGTGACAGGCGCCTGTTTCAGGAGTTTATTCTGTTTGATTTATGCTGCTTTTCTGCGCTTCAGCAGCAGAACAATTGCCGCCGCTGAAACTGCCAGGATCAGCATCCACATCATCAGCGGAGTGTCATCGCCGGTCCTCACCCGTCCATTGAAATGGTTGGTAAAGTTCAGGGCGTTGATGTCTGCCCCCGTCACAGATGCCTTGAGTTTGCCCTTGCCGCCATCGGTGACTTTTACGGTGATGTTGTACACTGTACTGTCGATAGACACGCCCTCCACATTGGTGGCGTCTTCCTTCACCTGATATTTGTAAGTTCCGGTCTCGTCGTAGATGATCTCCTCGAAGACGATCTTCCCTTTGCCATCATTTCTTACTGTCTCTATCTTCTCGCCGTCACCATCGTACAGAGTGAAGCTGAATTCAGCGTCTTCCAGTTTCTTTCCGGTCAGTGTCTTGAGACCTTTGAACTGTACCTTTGCCTGACTGGACTTGTAAGTGTTGACAAAGGTCAGGTCTTCGACTGCTCCGCCGGTCACTTCTGCTACAAGCTTTCCGTTTCCGTCATCGGTGACTTCTACCGTGATGTCACGCGCTGCGCTGTCGATTGTGACCCCAGTCTCTTTCGTGGCGTCTTCCTTCACCGTGTAGGTGTAAGTACCGGTCTTGTCGTAGGTAATCTCGCTGAAAACGATCTTGCCTTTGCCGTCGTTCTTTACTGTCTCTATCTTCTTGCCGGCAGCGTCATACAGTGTGAAGCTGAATTCCGCATCCTTGAGTTTCCTGCCGCTCAGGGTCTTGAGGCCTTCGAAGTGTGCCTTGGCCGGTTCCGGCTTATAGGTGTTCACAAAGGTCAGGTCTTCGACTTCTCCTCCGGTCACTTCGGCCACGAGCTTTCCGTTTCCATCGTCGGTGACTTCAACGGTAATTGTGCGCTCCGTCGTATCGATCGTTACGCCGCCTGCGGTGGTCGCTTCTTCCTTCACCTTGTAGGTGTAGGTGCCGGCCTCGTCGTAGGTGATCTCTGTGAAGTCGATCTTGCCCTTGCCGTCGTTCTTTACCGTCTCGATCTCTTTGCCGTCAGCGTCAGAAAGCGTGAAGCTGAACTCTGCATCCTTCAGATCTCTGCCGTTCAGGGTCTTGAGGCCTTCGAAGTGCACCTTGACCGGTTCCGGCTGATACGTATTGGTAAATACCGCGCGCGGTGCCGTGTCGCTTGAAGTCGCGCCCTTAACGCCCTCCGAAGATACCACATGATACCCCGCGGCGGGACTCTCCGTGACTTCGTATTCCGTACCGACAGGCAGATCATAGAACCGGATCATCTCGCCGGCCTTCAGGGACACGCTCACCTTTCCGTCCGCCACGGTAACGCTGCCGCTCGAAGGATTCTGGCGTGCGATATCTTCAGCAGTGTATTGATAGTAGTTACAAACCGTACCATCCGCCACAGGGCTGCCCTCCTTTTTCAAGGCAACCGTGAATGTGAAACTGGTATCCTTATTCCCGGCCTGAAGTTTCTTTTCGATCTCCAGCCATCCGAGCCTTTCGTTGGTAAAGCTGGTGCTGTAATCCCCTGTCTCCGGAGCGTCAAAGCTTACGCTTCCGTCCAAAGGAGCTGTGATCACATACCCCGCGTTGCTGCGCTCGGCCAGGCGGTACTTGATCGGATCTCCGTTCCCATCAAACCTTGAAAGCCCCGTAAACAGATCGTTGTAAGTCCATTCAGTGCCCGAAGGAACACTCACGGCCGCGGTCTTATAGGGTGTTGACCCATTTCCGATGTACAGATCAAAGGTCAGCGTGCTGCCGGAGGGAACGGTGCCATTCCAGATCTTCTTTACAGAAATGCCGAATACGGGCAGATCATTCTTTAAGGTATAGTGGCCGGCAGTCCCATCCCACTCCATGTTAACAGGGGGATAGGCCGCTGCGTCGGTGCTGTTTGCTGCCGGATCACTGACCGTACCGCGCTGTGCGTCTGCATGGAACGTCCACCAGCGGTTGTCCAGCTTCTGAATGCCGACAGGTACCGAAGGAACGGCAGTCTCAATGACCGCGTATTCTCCGGTGTCCAGTCCGGTAAATTTCGCAATGCCGTCCGCCAGTGTGACCTTGGTCTGGACCGGCTGCGTTCCCCAGCAGGAGGTGTCTGTGCCCGGCATGCCCAAGTGCTGATGACCCGGATCCGTATTGGTGCACCGGTACAGCTCAAAGGTCACGCCGCCCAGGCCCTGTTTTACTTCACGGCCGCTCTCATCGACGGTCAAATAATATTTGAAGAGCTCGAAATCCTGAAGGTCACGAAGTTCGATCCTTGTACGGGTACTGATCGTGAACTCCTTACTGGTGTTCGGAGAACCGGAAGGCTGTATCCAGGATGTAAATGCCGGCCGGTTGTAAGCATAGGGACTAGGCTGGAGACTGGCAGGAGCCTTCATGGTCAGATCGATGCCGACAGTATCAGCCTTGGTAAATTTAAAGGGTTCAGTTTGGTCGGCATCCGCCCACCTGAGATCAATGGCGATGGCTGTGATCGTGGATGGATCCGCAGGTTTCGTGGTGCTCCAGATCTCCGGTTTCTTCACGATGGAATCATCCCAGTCTTCCGCACTGCCGCTCGTCTGCCCATCGTTATAGCTCACATTTTCTGTTGTGTAGTAGACGACCGGGTAAATGCCCTTGGCCGCTGCCCGGCTCACATCCACATCCTGCAGCACGCCCTTCCAGCCCTCTGTCTCGCCCTGGGCACCGCCGGTGTTCGCGGCGTCTTCCAGCACATCATAGAATAGAGAACGACCTCTGAAGTCGTGCCGCCGTCAGCGGTCTCCAAAAGGATCTGGTAGTGGTATGTACCCTCCAGATCTGTCTGGTCATAAGTCCCCCACTGGCCGCTGTTGCCCCTGACGTATTTATACAGGCCGTCCTGCAGTGTTTCAACAATCGTCGGATGAACCGGCGTGGAATAATACATGGCGCTCTTCGGATGTTCGACCCCGCTGTCGTCCAGATCCGTCATGACAAATTCGCCGTTGACCTCATATTTCCCGGGATCCACGCCATAGCCCCGCATATCACTGAAAGCAACATCGCCGACCATCGCCCGCTTGTCGCCGCGCTGATACACGCACAGATTGCTGACAGCATTTTCATCCACGTCAAAGTAAGAGACCTGAGTCCAGAAATGGATGGTAAAGCCGGTATACGTATATTGTGAAATAAACAGATTATCATGGGCAGCCCGTTCAGACTTGACATGGAATGTAACAAGATCCCGCCCTGTGCCCCTGAAATTCGGCGTTACTGTATAATCGGTCACACTTGCCGGGAGCGTGGAGTTGAGCTCAAGGGCTGAAGCACCGGAAGAACCGCTCACCTCGATCGGCCTTGTATCATCCAGATGATATCCCGGCGGCAGGAGGTCGTAAAAGATACCCGTATCCGCCGAGAATTCCATCTCCTGAAGCACCTCGCGCGGAATTGCGGAGGTATTCATATACTCACACGGAGCAATAGACCACTGATGGCTG
>CAJOKX010000098.1 GCA_905235415.1 uncultured Lachnospiraceae bacterium | reverse complement strand
ACTACCGCCGCCGCTGTGCTGTCCGCGCTGACGGGCAGCCCTGCCATAGACGTTGCCGGACGCGGCGCAGGGCTCACGGACGCAGCTTATGCCAAAAAGATCAACGTGATCGAAGAGGCGGTCCGGCGAAACAGTCCCGATCCATTCAACCCCGTGGACGTTCTCGCAAAAGTGGGAGGTCTCGATATTGCCGCTATGTGCGGTGCCTTCCTCGGCGCGGCCAGATCTCGCATTCCCGTCGTGATCGACGGATTCATCTCTGCGGCCGCGGCGCTGTGCGCCGTGCGGCTTTGCCCCAACGCGGTGAATTATATGATTTCTTCCCACGCCTCCTGTGAAAAAGGTTTCAGGATCGCTGCAGATGCATTGCGGCTGCGCCCGCTCTTCGATCTGAATATGCGCCTGGGGGAAGGCAGCGCCTGTCCGCCCGCCATGATGCTCGTGGATGCTGCAAACGCCGTGATGAACTATATGGCCACATTCGATGAGGCGGCGATCGACGACGGCTATCTGGAACCGATGCGCCGCATCGACGCTTTTACGACGGAGGAGAAAAACCAATGAATGTGCTGATCTCCGGCGGGTGCAAGAACGGAAAAACCGGTTTTGCGCAGGATATTGCCGTCAGACTTTCCGGAAACGGCAAGCGTTACTATGTCGCTACCATGATTCCCTGCGACGATGAGGACCGCGCACGGATCCTGCGCCATATCGAAGGGAGGTCGGATATGGGATTTGAAACGCTGGAATGCAGCCGCGATATTGCCGCCTGCATGAACGGAGCGAAATCAGACGCCACCTTTCTGATCGACAGCGTTACGGCGCTTCTTGTCAATGAAATGTACCCGGATCCGCACATGGAACAGGCGGACCAAAGCGCCGCCTTCCGCTGCCAAAGCGGACTGCTGCGTGTGGCCCGTGAAGCAAAAAACGCCGTATTCGTATCGGATTATATTTATTCCGACGCCATTCGTTACGATTCGTTTACCGAGACCTACCGCACCTGCCTTGCTCTGCTTGACCGGACGCTGGCGGAAGTCTGCGATACCGTGATCGAGCTATGTGCCGGGAACGCCGTCTGCCACAAGGGAGGATTGGATCTGTGAAGAAGTATTTCCACGCCATGATGATGAGCTTTTCCATGTTCTGCGCCGTTCCATGCCCTTATCACGAATGGGACGATGACGCACGCCCGCTGATGACGCTGTTTTTGCCCGTTGTCGGTGCGTTCATCGGCGGATTGTGGACGCTGACGGCCTTCGTTTTGCGATGGCTTTCCGTCCCTGCACTCATACAAGGCGCTGTGCTCAGCGCATTTCCGTTTCTGATTACGGGCGGGATCCACATGGATGGATTTCTCGACGTCACAGACGCCGTAAAATCGTGCCGGGATCCTGGCGAGCGCAGAAGGATCCTGAAAGACCCGAATGTGGGGGCATTTGCCGTCATTGACGCCATCCTGCTGGTCATGGCGCAGTTCGCACTGTTCGCTTCGCTAAAGGAGGAAGCCGATCCCTTTGCGCTGCTGCTGATCGCCGTGGTATCCCGCACTGCGGCAGCACTGTGTGTGACCGTTCTGCGTCCAATGGGAACCAGTGAATATGCCGGTGGATACCGGAAAGGAGTCAAAAAATCACATGCGATGGCCCTGGCTGTTGTTCTGACTGCCGCCGTGGCGCTCGGGTTCTGTTTTCTCGGGAAATACGGTTTTGTTTCGGTCGGCGTAATGGCAGGGTATTCGCTGTTCCTGATCCGGGCACTGCGGTCATTGGGAGGGATGTCCGGCGATATTTCCGGCTATGCCATGACCTTTGCAGAGCTGTGCGGCGTCGCCGTATTTGCATTGATTTGATAAGGAGAAGAGAAATGGTTTTGATCATCGGCGGTGCGTATCAGGGAAAGCTGGATTTTGCAAAGCTGCATTATGGGATATCGGAAGAGGATATTTATACGTGTACCGAAGAAAACGGGATCCGATTCGGCGCGCCGTGCATCTTTCAATTGGAAGAATTTACGTTGTGGTGTGTGCGCAATGGCACAGATGCGGTGAAATTTTTTCGTGCGCACCGTCCGGAGTGGGAAAACAGTATTCTGATCTGTCAGGATATTTTCTGCGGTGTGGTACCCCTCGGTGCAGATATGCGCGCATGGCGTGAGATGACCGGCAGACTTTGCGCTTACCTGTCCCGTGAGGCGGAAAGTGTTTCACGGATTTTCTGCGGATTGGAGCAAAAACTAAAATGAAGCTTGTATTGCTGCGTCACGGTGCGACAGCCGCTAATGAGGCGCATGTATACTGCGGCGCTGCGGACCCTGGTCTGTCGGCGGAAGGAAAAACTGCGCTTATCAACAGACAAAAAACCTGCAGGTATCCCGAGATCTGCGGTATGCATGTAATCACCAGCGGAATGAAACGGTGCGAGGAAACGCTGGCTGTTTTATACGGCGATGTGCCGCACGAGACAGACAGCGCATTCCGGGAAATGGATTTCGGCGTGTTTGAAATGCGTTCCTATGAGGAACTGAAAACCGACCCATTGTATCTCGATTGGATCACGGGCGATAACGAGACCAATATTGCTCCCGGCGGAGAGAGCGGTGAGATCATGACCCAAAGAGTGCACGCCGCTCTTGAGCGCCTGCTCCGGGAAGATCGGGACGTGCTGCTGGTGACCCACGGAGGAGTGATTGCGGCAATCATGTCCGATCTCTTCCCGGCGGAAAAGAAAAACCGATACGAGTGGCAGCCCGCCCCCGGCGGAGGCTATGCGGCCGATCTTTGCGATATGCGGTATGTACGTTTTTAGTCAAATGAGGTAGATTGCAGAAAACCCTGCAGCCGCATAGCTGCAGGGCCTTTCAACATTCAGCTTTTGTCAGGCGTGACTGCTGAATTACAGCAGGTTGTGATCTTCCAGAAGCTGACGGTATTCAGCATTGTCATCTGCTTCCCAGATATCCTTATCCAGATCAACAACTGCGCCGGTGTTCATGTCAAACTTGTACTCGAACTTTTCTTCCTTCGGGAACATCACGCCGAAGACGTAGACGATTCTGCCATCGTCATAATCAAAGCCGTCCTTGTAGTAGCAAAGCTCCTCCTCCCGGCCTTTGGCAACCTCTTCGATTACCTGGGAGACTGCGGGCATCGTCACAATCTGTGTCTTAGCTGCTTCGAAATCGAAAAGCGCCTGATCCTCTGCAAGCAGTGCTGCGTAGTCCTCATTATCGTCTTCTTCCCAACCTTCGATCTCCGAATCAATGATATCACCGGTCTTGGCGTCGATTGTATACTCATATTTGGTTTCGTTCGGGATCAAAAAATCGATTTCATAGACCGCGATTCCATCTTCGTAGGTCTGCATCTTTTTGCTGAAGACCACATCGTCAGCGCTCAGCTGAGCGGCGTTGGTGGCGATCTCAGTTGCATCCACAAAGGTGATCAGATGTTCCTGAGAAGCGCTTTCGGTTTCCGTCGTGTTCTCTGCTGCAAATGAAACAGCAGGTGCTGCAACCAGCATAAGGCTTGCCATAGTAATTGTAGCGATTGAGGTAAATTTCTTCATTGTTGTAATTCCTTTCTTTCTGAATGGTTATGCTTATGGTTATTTTTGAATGAACCCGCCGCAGCAGGTTCTTTTTTTGCTCACGTTTATCTATACGATGAAGATCCGGAGAATCCACGAACAGATTGATGCGAAAGAAAGGCTTCACAGATTTATCACAATTACGCCGGCGTGTGCAGACCAAAACCCCGCAGAGCTGTGTCTGCGGGGTTTTTAAAATGTGCTTTTATGATACGGAGCCGCTCGTGCGCAGGAGCACCGTCTTATGCGGCGTCCTCCAATGCTTCTTCGCTGCCGGGCAGTTCTGTTTTCCGAACGCCTTCCCCGTAGATGGTCTGCCAGTCATTTGCCATGGAGATGGCTGTCCAGCCTTCTTTCTCGACTTCCTCGTAGTACTCGGCCGCCTTTTCATCATTGCCGTATTCCCGAACGGTGTCATCGCAAACCACGAAGAATCCCATGCCGCGGTGATCCGGATTGCCCTGGGCATAGTTGAGCATCGCGAAATCACCCGAGCTGTTTCCGAATGCAAGCACAGGCCGTTTCCCGATTTCACGGGCGATGGCCGCCGGCTTGCCGGACTTGCCGCATTCCACTTCATCCAGCGGAGCGCCGAGGACAATCGTTTCATCCTGCTCCATGGTGTACTCGTCAGCGGGCTCCTGGGCTGTATTGCCGGAGGCGACATACGGAACATCGGTTGCAATCACGTGATCAAACGGGAAATCATACCGCTCCATGAGTCCGCGCACAACTTCACGCTCGCAGGCGGAAACCATCCACACATCAAAGCCGTTCAGCCGGAGATAGTCGATCACCTCGAGCATGGGCAGGTAGAATGACTCGCCGTAGGTCATCCCTTCAAACCCGACCGCATCCACATGATCTGCAAAATCGACCGCGTAGGCACGGAATTCCTCGGGCGTCATTCCCGCAAAGGCAGTCGCGACAAGATCATCTTTGGTGATGCCTTCCGGTTTGAAGGTTTCTCCTTCAGAATAGGCGTGGTCACGAATCTGCTGCATGGCATCCTCCTCTTCCGGAGTCGCATTGAAGGACGGATCGTCAAGCACGCGGTACATGGTCATGCAATAATCGAAGTAGACAGGCGCCTTTTCACAGAGCACGGTGCCATCCATATCAAAGGTGGCGATGCGGTCTTCCGGATCCAGGTACTCCGGACTGGATGCATCTGTGCATGCGGAAACAAAATCAATCAGATTTGCCAGGGAAGCACTGTCAGGATCCCAGGAAGGGAAGAGCGCCGCAACATCGATCCCGTCTTCAGAAGTCTCTGATTCCTGTGCATCGGCCGCCCTCCGGTCTTCCTCATCGTGCTTCAGGGCATTCAGAGTTCCCTGTCCCACGATACCGGTCGCATCCAGGCCATTTTCCTCCTGATATGCCAGAACGGCGCTTTCCGTTTTGGCACCAAAGATTCCGTCCGCATTTCCATCCAGATAGCCCTGGGCAATCAGCATCTCCTGAATGTCCCGGACCTCATCGCCTCTGGCGCCCACCTTCAGCGTCTGGTCTGCATAACTGCAAACAGACATGGAAAGAACGGTTATAAGACTGACGGCAACTGAAACAATCTTTTTCATGTTCAACCTCCTACTCGTTTAAGATTTGTAGCTCTAAACTGTCTCACTGGTTACAGTATAGCAAGCCGGCGAGAGGAATCAATATCACAAGAGATGTCCGCGGCTTCCCCGGGCGAAACTTATCCGCGGCTGCACCGGGCGAGACGGCTGTTGTCATCTGCTGTGTGAAATGAGATAATGTGAATAGTTGTCCGAAGGAGAATATGAACAATACGGAACAGCTGTGGGAGTGAGAGGCGCATGATTGTATACGACGGAGTAAAGAGCGATTTTTTGCGCAGTGTCGAGAATGATTCCATTGCCCTGGAAATCGAGCAGAACATCCTCCATAAAATGGGAAGGCACACCGCGTCAAATGAGTTTGTGTCCTGGGATAATTCCATGCAGTATATGTATAAGGTGATGACCGATCCGGAGATTCCGGAAGACGCGGGCGTCGCTATAGAATACAATATACCGCAGACTTCAAAGCGCGTGGACTTTATGGTATCTGGATTTGATGCCTGTGGGAATCCGGGCATGGTTATCGTGGAGCTGAAGCAGTGGAGCAGTCTGGAGAAGGTAGAAAACACTGAAACGCTGGTGGAAACCTATACCGGAAACGCGATGCGCAAGGTGGTCCATCCGTCTTATCAGGGCTGGTCCTATGCACAGCTTATATCTGACTACAATTCTGCCGTTCAGGACAGAAGGATTCAGCTTTCTCCTTGTGCGTTCCTCCATAACTATATCCGCAGGGACAACGATCCTCTGGATGACAGCCAGTATGATGCGTATACCTCTGAAGCACCTGCATTTACAAAGGGACAGGTCCCACAGCTGAGAGAATTCATTAAAAAATGTGTGAAGACCGGCGACAAAAAGGAAGTCCTCTATCTGATCGATCATGGTGCGATCCGGCCTTCAAAGAGCCTTCAGAATGCAGTCGCTTCCATGATACAGGGCAACCGGGAATTCATCATGATTGACGAGCAGCGCGTTGTCTTTGAGGAGATCATCAAACTGTCCGCGAAATCCCAGAAAGATCATAAGAAGAGGACGGTTATCTGCAAGGGTGGACCGGGAACGGGAAAAAGCGTCATTGCGGTACAGCTGCTTGCAGAGCTGACGCAGAGAGGGCAGTTCGTACAGTATGTGTCAAAGAACAGTGCTCCGAGGCAGGTATATGCAGCAAAGCTCAAGGGGAACATCCGGAAGAGCAGCGTCGACAACATGTTTAAGGGCTCCGGCATGTATACAGGCATTGGAAGGAACATGATCCACACGCTGCTGGTTGACGAGGCGCACAGGCTGAACGAAAAGTCCGGGTTATTTCACAATCAGGGAGAAAACCAGATCAAAGAACTCATACACGCGGCAGGCTGCTCCGTATTCTTTATCGATGAGAGCCAGAGGGTAACCATGGACGATATCGGTTCGGTTGATGAGATCCGGAAATGGGCAGCGGAAGAGGGTTCGGAAGTAACGGAAACGGAACTTATTTCCCAGTTCAGATGCAACGGATCGAATGGATATCTCGCCTGGGTTGACGATCTGCTGGAGATCAGGAAAACTGCAAATTACAATCTTGAAGGTCTGGATTATGAAGTGGTCCTGTGTGAGGATCCGAATGACGTCAGGGAAATAATCATCGAGAAGAATAAAGCGGCAAACAGGGCAAGAGTTCTTGCCGGGTACTGCTGGAAGTGGGAGAAACAGAAGCAGAATGATCCGGATTATCATGACATCAGGATCGGCGATTTTGAGATGAGCTGGAATCTCAACGACGGATCTGTCTATGCAATCAGCGATACCTCCGTTCATGAGGCCGGCTGCATCCATACAACGCAGGGCCTTGAGTTTGACTATGTGGGTGTGATCATGGGGGATGACATCCGCTATGAAAACGGCCGCATCGTGACAGACTTTACAAAAAGAGCATCTACCGACCAGTCCGTGAAAGGACTGAAAAAGATGTATAAAACGGACCCGGATGAGGCGCTGAAACGTGCGGATGAGATCATCAAGAATACCTACCGCACACTGATGACAAGAGGGATGAAGGGCTGTTACATCTACTGCACGGATCCGGGAATGCGTGCATACATCAGAGAGCGCCTAGATGCGGTTTCCGATCCGAATTAACTTGGATTAGAAGACAAACATAGTTTTATACGATTTTCTTGCAATAAAAAAAGAAACGAGCAACCCTTTCGAGCCATGAGGCCTTACTAAGCAAAAACCCATTTCTTCTTTGATACAAAGTAAATGATATGTGGCTGATTGTCAAGAGATTAGTTGATATTTGTGGGGAGATAGGACGGATCATGAACTTTCCGACGTTTGTATCGGAATTACAGATCAAAGATTTATAGTTTGATCAGCAACTTAATGGTTTTGAGAAGAACGGGACTTTTATGTAGTTTAAGCTATAAGAGTCATGATTGGGAGAACTTGCAGATGCTGGAAATGAACATGAAGCTTCAGAACGAGCATATTTCTCATATGTTGAGTGATAAACAAAGGAAGTATGTTATCCGAAGTCTGAGGAAGAATGAAACAGATCTTCTGAAGGACTTTCTGTATGAGGCGATCTTTATTCCGGAAGGTGCCCAGCCACCTGAAAAAGAGATCGTTGAAAAGCCGGAACTGAGAGTTTACACAGATGATTTTGGAAGCCGCAAAGGTGATAATTGTCTTGTGGCTGATTTTGGTGGTAAGGTGGTCGGAGCTGTCTGGACGAGGATCATGGATGACTATGGTCATGTGGACGATGATACTCCGTCATTTGCGATCTCTCTGTACAAGGAATACCGCAGGCAGGGGATCGGCTCACAGCTGATGGTGAAGATGCTGGAGCTGCTGAAATGGCAGGGATATGAGAAGGCATCTTTAGCAGTGCAGAAAGCGAATTATGCTGTTCGGATGTATGAGAAGGTTGGATTCAAGACCGTGGACGAAAATGACGAAGAATACATTATGGTGTGTGAGTTATGATTGTTATTATTACTGGTGCATCCCATACCGGCAAGACGGTTCTTGCTCAGAGGATGCTTGAAAAATATAAATATCCAT
>CAJOKX010000097.1 GCA_905235415.1 uncultured Lachnospiraceae bacterium | reverse complement strand
GTTGAGTGTGCCAATTCATAGAATACAGGTAAATCCACGAATCTACAAATCGGAGGTCATTACATATTGTCTGAGCAGAGTTGGCTGGCCTGTGAACTGTAACAAAGTTTGTACAGATAGCGGAAGACATTTTTCTCAACACGCTGTATACTTGTAGGGGCGGTTCAAGCCGCCGGATACACAGCCCGAAAGAGAGAGGGCAGAAGGCATTACCACCGTTCTTCCGGATGCTGACGGGGAAGCGGGAAACAGAGAGTACATATGGATACAAGACAGGATTCATTTTCAGAGAATAAGAACCGCTCTGCAGGCGGCCAGGGCAGCGGCACGGCGCCAAAGCGCACCGGCAGCGCGCCGCGCACGGGAAGGCGCGCATCTGCCGGGCAGGGCGCACGCACTTCGCATACCGGGCAGGGCGCACACACTTCGCGTACCGGGCAGGGTACACATACTTCGCGTACCGGACAGGGCGCGCATACTTCGCGTACCGGGCAGGGCGCACATACCGCGCACGGGAAGACGTCCGCGTCCCGCAGCCGCGCACAGGCTGCGCGCAGGCGCAGCGCGCAGAACAGACGGCGCAGGAGGCAGCAGAACAATGCCGCCCTCCTGGCGCTTGCAGGACTCGGGATCCTGCTGATCACGGCGATCGTGCTGGTCATCCTGGTGATCCGCCAGGATCACAGTCAGAGAGAGGACGCCGGAGCGCCGGCGGGCGTTGTGGCTGTGGAGGAGGAGACGGCCTCTGAGGCACCCGAGGAGACGGAAGCATTTCCGGATCCGGTGGAAGAGTCGGTGACGCCGCCTTCATTTGCCCCGCACAGCACGGAGAATACGCAGCCGTCCAACCTGATCAGCTTTACAAACATCCGGATCAACGATATGGATCTGGATTCCATTTCCTCATATCAGAATGACGGACAGATCGAATTCGGAATGGGCAGCGACTATACCGACGTCGAGGGCATCATCGGTTTCCGCGGGAACAACTTCCGCGACGCGCCGGCCTACGGCTATGCGAATATGCGGCAGCATACGTTCGGCGAGCCGTGGACGAAGAGCAGCAGCTCGCTGGGTTCCTGGTCGGGAAGCGGATGGACTGGACAGCCGCTGATCGTGAAGTGGCCCTCTGACGTCCGTGTGCATATGAATATGTACGACTGGGCGAAGGAGAAGGAAGACCTGGTAGAGGTCATCTATGCGACAATGGACGGCAACGTCTATTTCCTGGATCTGGACAGCGGACAGGAGACCCGGGATCCCCTGAATCTGGGCTTTACCTTTAAGGGGGCCGGCGCCCTGGATCCGAGAGGATATCCGATCATGTATCTGGGCGCGGGCATCAACAGTCCGATGTACGGAACGTCCAAGGCGTTCATCATCAACCTGCTGGACTGCTCGGTCATGTACACGTTCGGGTGCGCGGATCCGTTCTCGCTGCGCGGCGCGCTGAGCTTCTTCGACTCCTCGGCGCTGGTGGACGCGGAGACAGATACGCTGATCTATCCCGGAGAAAACGGGATTCTGTACCTGATGAAGCTGAATACCAATTATAACAAAGAGGCCGGCACGCTCTCCATCAACCCGGAGAAGGTGGTCAAATGGAGATACAACGGCGTGCGGTCGAATGCGAACACATACTGGTGGGGCATGGAAGACAGCGCCTGTGCGTACGGAGGCTATCTCTTTGTCGCGGACAACGGCGGCAACCTGATGTGCCTGGACCTGAACACCCTGGAACTGGTGTGGGTGCAGGATGTCCTGGATGATACCAATGACACGCCGGTTCTCTCCGTAGAGGACGGGAAGCTGTATCTGTACATCAGCACATCCTTCCATCTGGGCTGGAGAAGCTCGTCGGTGGCGGATATCCCCATCTGGAAGATCGACGCCGAGACGGGAGAGATCATCTGGCAGAAGAGTTATACATGCAACACCATGGACGGCGTGTCCGGCGGCGTGCAGTCGACGATCGCGCTGGGCAAGAAGAGCCTGTCCGACTATATCTATGTGACCGTGTCGATGACGAGGGATGTCAGCAGAGGCGTCCTGGCGTGCATCAACAAAAAGACGGGCGAGGTCGCCTGGGAGCACGAGGCGTATTATGCATGGTCCTCCCCGGTGTGCGTGTACAACACGGACGGAAGCGGCGTTGTGATCTACTGCACGTCGCAGGGCGAAGTGTTTATGCTGGACGGACTGACGGGCGAGGTTCTGTCCCAGATGGAAATGAACGGCAATGTGGAAGCGTCGCCTGCCGTCTACAATGACCGCATGGTAGTCGGAACCAGGAACTGCATGATCTACGGCGTACCGCTCAAGTAAGGGCGGCAAGGCCGGTTTAAAGGGAGGAAACAGGTGGAGAATACAGGCGGGAACAAAGAGATCTTCAGAGAGAAATCCATGGAGCGGCTCTCCGCTCCGGAGGAGCTCAACGGTTATCTGCGGATCACCGGTCCGGGCGTCTGGGTTGTATTGCTGGGCCTGATTGTCCTGATCCTCGGACTGCTCGTCTGGGGCGGACTGGGCACCCTGAGCTCTTCCGTGATTGTTCCGGCGAAGGCGGAAAACGGAAAGGTCAGCTGCTACGTATTGGGGAAGGACCTGAACAATTCTGACGAGGAGATCGATATCTATATCGGTGACCTTGAGATGGAGGCGAAGAAGAAGGAGGCCAAGGAGGTCACGCTGGACGCATCCTCCGATCCGGAACTGTTCAGCTCCGGCTATCTGACAGCCGGTAAAAAGGTCATGGTCCTGACATGTGAAACGAGCCTGCAAGACGGTTTTTACGCGGCGGAGGTTGTGACGGAAGTCATTCATCCGCTTAGTCTGCTGTTTGCTAAAAGTTAAGGGATGCGCTGCATGAAGAAAACGCACGAGAATCTGAATAAACCGGTGACCGGCGGCGTTGCACGCGTTCCGGTGGTGATGCAGCTGGAGGCGCTCGAATGCGGCGCCGCCTGCCTGACCATGGTACTGGCGTACTACGGAAAATGGGTCCCGCTGGAGAAGGTCCGCGAGGACTGCGGCGTGTCCAGGGACGGGTCCAATGCGCGCAATATCCTGCGGGCGGCCCGCACGTACGGACTGGAGACGGCTGCCTTCAGGGCAGAGCCTTCCGCACTGAAGGAGGGCTGCACATTTCCCTGCATCATCCATTGGGAATTCAATCACTTTATCGTTCTGGACGGATTCAGGAATGGAAAGGTGTATCTCAATGATCCGGCCCGGGGCAGAATCGTGATCACGGAGGAGGAATTCGACCGCGGATTCACAGGCGTTGTCCTGATGTTTGAACCGGGAGAGGGCTTCGAGCCGGGCGGGACACAGAAAAGCGTTGCGGGATTTGCGCGGCGGCGGCTGCGCGGTGCCGGGACCGCATTTATGTTTGTCGTGCTGGTCACGCTGATCTGTTCCGCCCTGCAGCTGTTTGAGCCTGCCGCCAATCGGGTCTTCCTGGACCGGCTGCTGGCGGGACGCAATCAGGACTGGATCGTCCCATTTCTGCTGGTCATGAGCATTCTGGCCGTCCTGGAACTGACCATGGCGTGGATCAAGGCGATCTATATGCTGCGGATCCAGGGAAAACTCGCTGTTGTCGGAAATACGACCTATATGTGGAAGGTGCTGCGCCTTCCGATGGAATTCTTCTCCCAGAGAATGTCCGGCGATATTCTGCAGAGGCAGAGCACCAACGCGGCCATTGCGAATACGCTCATCAATACATTTGCACCGCTCGTACTCGATACGGGCATGATGGTGGTTTATTTCGTGCTGATGGTGCGCGAGAGCCTTCTGCTGACGCTGGTGGGCGTAACCTGCATGACCATCAACATGTTCAACTCGTTTTATCTGTCTTCCCGGAGGGTGAACATCACCCGCGTGCAGCAGCGTGACAGCGGGAAACTTGCCGGAACGACCATGAACGGCATCCGGATGGTGGAGACCATCAAGGCAAGCGGCGCGGAGAACGGTTTCTTCCGCAGGTGGGCCGGTCTGCAGGCGTCTGTAAATGAGCAGACCATCCGGTTTGAGCGGCTGACTCTTGCCTTTACACTGATCAGCTCCTCCCTGTCGCAGCTTGCGAATATCATCATTATGACGCTGGGCATCTATCTGACGATCCGCGGGCATTTTACAGTCGGTATGATTACGGCGTTCCAGTTCTATCTCACCGCATTTATGAACCCGGTGACCAGCCTGGTCTCGGCAGGGCAGATGCTGCAGGAGATGCGTACCAACATGGAACGTGTAGAGGATGTCATGGAGTACCCGGACGCCTCCGTTCTCAAAGCGCAGGAAGAGAAAGAAGCTGAAGGGGACCCTGAGACGAAGAGTTATTCGAAGCTTTCCGGAAAGATCGAGCTCAAAGACGTCACCTTCGGATACGCGAAGCTGGATGATCCGCTGATTGAGAACTTCAGCATGACGGTGGAACCGGGAAGCCGGATCGCATTTGTCGGAGCCTCCGGCTGCGGCAAATCCACACTGGCAAAACTGATCTCCGGCCTGTATGAACCCTGGAGCGGAGAGATCCTGTTTGACGGGAAGCCGATCCGGGAGATTGACCGCAGCGTATTCACCGGATCGCTGGCCGTCGTGGACCAGGATATCATCCTGTTTGAAGATACCGTTGCGGAGAATATCCGCATGTGGGATCACACGATTGAAGATTATGAGGTCATCCTTGCGGCGGTGGACGCCCAGATTCATGACACCATCATGAAGCGGGAGGGCGGCTACGATAGGCGGCTTTCGGAAGGCGGAACGGATATGTCGGGCGGACAGCGCCAGAGACTGGAGCTGGCCAGAGTCCTGGCACAGGATCCGACGATCATCATTCTGGATGAAGCGACGTCCGCGCTGGATGCGCAGACAGAATATAATGCGGTCAAAGCGATTACGGACCGCGGAATCACATGTATTGTAATTGCCCACAGGCTCTCAACCATCCGTGACTGTGACGAGATCATCGTGCTCGACCACGGCAAGGTTGCGGAGAGGGGAACACATGAACAGCTGTACGGCAAAGGCGGTCTGTACACTGCGCTGGTGACGAGCAGCTGACAGGTGTGTGACACAGAGCTGGAGGAGAGAATCTTTGAGCTGGTTTGAAGAACAGATCCGGCAGAGAAAACAGGAAGATGATCAGGTCTTCTGCGACGCTCTGCTGGAAGCGGCCGGTACGGTCACGGGCAAAACAGAATACAGGCAGATTGACGACCGCTCTCTGACAGGCGATGCCCTGGAGAGGATTCTGCGGTTCTATCATCTCAAATACAATGAGGCGCCGGAAACGATCAAGTCCCTGGATGAGCAGATGGAGTATATTCTGCGCCCGCAGGGCGTCATGTACCGCCAGGTCAGACTGAAAAAAGACTGGCAGAATGATGCGACCGGGGCATTTCTGGGATTCCTGAAAGAGACGCACACGCCGGTTGCGCTGATTCCATCCGGGATGAAGGGGTTCTGGTGCTATGACTCCTCCGAATCCCAGATGTGGATGGTGACCAAAAAAACTGCGGGCAGACTGGACGAGAACGCGTACTGTTTCTATCGTCCCTTCCCGCAGAAGAGCATCGACATACCGGCGCTGATCCGGTATATCCTCAGCAGCATGCGTCTGTCGGATTACCTGCTGGTTTTTGGGGTTACGCTGCTGGCAACGATGGTCGGGAAAATGATCCCGCGGCTGACGAATATGATCTACGGACCGATTCTGAATTACGGAAATGCGTCCGTGCTGGTGGCGCTGGCCATTTTCATGTTCTGCGTGCAGGTCAGCCAGCTGATCATCAGCACCGGGTCCCAGCTGATCAGCGGATGTATCCAGACCCGGCTCGACCTGAATATCGAGTCGGCCGCCATGATGCGGGTGCTGTCGATGCCGCCTTCATTTTTCCGGGAGTACAACTCCGGTGAACTGGCGTCCAGAATGCAGTCGGTGAACGATCTGTGCTCGTCGCTGGTGAACGCGACGCTGACAACAGGCCTCACCTCGCTGGTATCGTTGCTGTATATTACGGATATCTTCCATTACACACCGTGCCTGGTGCTGCCATCTCTGGTGATCATCGCGCTGACGGTCGGCCTGTCCGTTGTCAATATGGTTCTGGAGACGTCCAGGCAGAAGAAGATCATGGAGCAGGATGCCAAAACGCTGGGCGTGGCGAATGCGCTGGTCAACGGCGTCCAGAAGATCCGGCTTGCCGGAGCGGAGAAGCGGACGTTTGCCCGCTGGGCGGACGCGTACAGCCGGTCTGCAAGCCTGATGTACAACCCGCCGTGGATTCTGCGGATCAATACGGTGCTGACCGAGGCGATCCGCCTGGGGGGAACGATCGCGCTGTATGCGGTCGCGCTCTCAAATGCAGTGAGCATGAAGGATTATATGTCCTTCACCGCTGTGTACAGCATGGTTATGGGCGCGTTTACCTCGCTTGCCTCTACGGCGATGGTATTTGCCCGGATCAAGCCGGTCCTGGATATGGCGCTTCCGATCCTGCAGACGGTCCCGGAGACGAAGGATGACGGCCAGATGATTACCAGCCTGAACGGCAGTATCGAACTGAATCATGTTTCCTTCGGCTACGAGAAGGACGGCCCGAAGATCATAGACGATATGTCGCTGAAGATCAGGCCCGGTGAATATGTGGCGGTTGTCGGCCCGTCCGGGTGCGGGAAGTCGACCCTGATGCGTCTGCTGCTTGGCTTTGAGAAGCCGGATCACGGCGGCATCTTCTATGACAGCCGGAATCTGAACAATATCAACCTTCAGTCCCTGCGGCGTAAGATCGGGACAGTGATGCAGAATGGCGGCCTGTTCAATGACACCATCTATGCGAACATTGCGATCTCGGCACCGTCGCTGACACTTGATGAAGCCTGGGAGGCGGCAGAGATCGCCTGCATTGCGGATGACATCAGAGAGATGCCGATGGGAATGCACACGATGATCTCCGAAGGCCAGGGCGGCATCTCGGGCGGCCAGAAGCAGCGCCTGATGATCGCCCGCGCGATTGCGCCCAAGCCCTCGATCCTGATCTTTGATGAGGCGACCTCCGCGCTGGACAACATCGCGCAGAGCAAAGTGACGGAAGCGCTGGACAGCCTGCACTGCACCAGGATCGTCATAGCGCACCGGCTCTCCACCATCCGCAGCTGCAGCAGGATCCTCTATCTCGGGGACGGGAAAGTGCTGGAGGAAGGCACCTATGAGGAGCTGATGGAAAAGAACGGCCTCTTTGCCGCAATGGTAGAGCGCCAGCAGATCTGAGCAGAGCGCCGGCAGATCTGAGCCTTCGGGCAGAGCACAATCAGCGCAATAGGCGCAATGAGTGCAATGAGCGCAATGAGCGCAATAAAACAGCCGGATTCCAACTCTCTGGAATCCGGCTGTCTGTCTTACGGACTGTTATTTTCTTCCGGAACTGAATCTGCCGGTTATCTGTTCTGCGGAGCCTTGGGATCTTCCGGATCTTCCGGGAAAATACCCTGTGCCGCATTTACCATTGTCAGGTCATCTTCGCTGAGCTCACGGAAGGAAAACGGAGTCACTTTCTCGGAAGAGGAAGACTGAAACAGCCTTGCCGCAAGCCGCTCTTTCAGATCCGTATGCTTTGAAAAATCTGTATTATAAAACTTCTCTTCGATATGAGACATGGTTCTTTCTCCTTTCCATCTGCTGCAGCGCTGCTTGATTTATGCGAGGAACGCTGCGTTTACATATCCGGAAACACCGGTCTTCGGGACATATACCCATACGTAGGTGGCTGCGCCGCCGCCGAACGTGGTACCCTGCACATAGCTGCCGGTGATCTGAACGACATCGCCGTTGTAAAGCTTCGTGCTCTGGATCTCATTCTCATACTGAGCCGCCGGTGCGGTACGAACTGCCAGATAACCTGACTGCAGGTTTGCAACCTTCTTGAATACGCCGGATCCTGCCTGTCCGCCTGCTGCGTTCTCGAGTTCCTGATCGTTAATCTTTTCAAAATCTGCCATGATATTTTCTCCTTTTCTTTTCTGCTGCTGTGCAGCTGCGTAATTTTTTTTTGATGCCTTTCGGCTGTGGTGTTTTGTTCTTGACATTGGTATATACGCAGCTTCCACGAAGTATCCACGGATTTATTCTAAGTTTATTTTAGAATTTTGTCGAGATCATTTTCAGTTATAGTTCACAGGCCAGCCTCCGATCTGCTGTAAGGAGTTCTGTGGGCACAACTGAAAACCATAGGCAGCCGACTAAGCTTTGCGAGTTGCTGCAGCCACGGTGCTGAACGTCCAGTGGACGTTCGTCCAGCA
>CAJOKX010000096.1 GCA_905235415.1 uncultured Lachnospiraceae bacterium | reverse complement strand
AAGGGATGAGGAAATACCCGTATCTCTTTCAGATAAAAGACTGAGCCTTACTCCTCTTCGGTTTCCAGCAGATCGCCTGCCAGGAAGCTGCGGATATAGGGCAGGGCGGCGCCGAATGTGATGCTGTGGCGCGGCATCTTGCTGATCCGGATGTTATCCCTGAATTCCGGGAAGGTGGAGACCTGTTCAATCTCGTCATACAGGAAACGGATGTCATCGTCATTCAGATGCGAACTGACGTAACCGCCCAGCACAAAGGTCGTGTCAAGAACCAGATGCAGTGTATTGATTGACAGGGCCAGATAATGCAGGAACTGTTTCCAGCGCCGGACGCAGTCTTCATCTCCCGCGCGGAGTCTGTCAAAAAACACATCTTCTTCTTCGCCGCCCAGAAGGGCATCCATAGAGCATACCGTCTCCAGGCACCCTTCTCTCCCACAGTAGCAGCGTTTTCCGCCCGGGGCGACGGGAATGTGCTCGAAGGTTGCGGTGTATCCGTGCACACCGGACAGGATCTTTCTGTTCTGGACAATTGCGGCGCCCAGATGCTGGCTGATGCTCAGATATATAAAATCGGGAAGCTCCGGAGAGAACCAGAGCTCGGAGTCCGCCGCCGAGGTCGGATCATGCAGAAACCTGCATGGATAGTCAAGTTTGTCTGCGAAATGGCGGATGTTCAGTCCGGTGCAGTCCAGAATCTTTCCATAGGTCACCTCGGTTCCGTCGGGGTTGACCAGGCCCGGAATCGCAAATCCGACTCCCAGAATCTTCAAGGGATCAAGCCGGTTGGTGTCAATATAGTCCCTGACAAAACTGCACAGTGCGTCTACATATGCTTCTGAGTTTTCATACTGCATCGGGGAGACGACCCTGTTGGTGTATTTTCCGCGCAGGTCGACTGTGAGGATCTTCACTTCTTTCTCGAGAATCTCCACGCCGACCGAGACTCTGTAATCCGGGACAATTGAGTATGCCGCGGCTTTTCTTCCCGCGTACTCAGAAGGGATCTGCCCGTCCCGGAAGATCAGTCCGGCGCATTCGAGCTCATTTAGTTTTGCCGCGACAGTAGGGCGGCTGAGCCTGAGGTCATAGGAAATATCCTGCTGGGAGACGGGTTCATTTTCATAGATATAATGATAAATCAGCCGGAGGTTATTCTGACTGATCTGTCCGGGCGTAATGGATCTTTTCATGATAGCTTCTCTCCCGCGCGCATGCGCCCTTGTCTGGTATGGCTACAGGGTATTAACTTCTACTTATTATTAACTTCTACTTATCTATTATTGAATAATAGATCCACGGATCTGTCAATATAAAATACAAAACATAATGACAAAATAAATATGCAAAATATATACACAAAACCCGCCCGGCATCTTCATGATGTCAGACGGGCATAGAACTCTTTCAGCAAAAGAATCTCAGACGGATCCGTTTCGGAAGATATAGTCTTCGTGTTTTTCCAGCGCAAAATACAGAATCAAGCCGATGACGCCGCATCCGATGATCTCTCCGAAGCAGACGGTCAGCATCTGGATCGGAATCGGGATGGTGATCAGATATCCGTAGTACAGTACCAGCGGAACAACGATGGTATTGGCGATGATCGGCGGAAGCGGAAGCGCAAACTTCATCGCTTTGCGGTCCGACGAGCGGACCAGCTTCCCGATCCACCAGGTGCCGAGCGCTCCGGCAAGAGTTGCCAGGCTGCCGCAGACAACATCCAGCGGGATGGCCCCGGCCAGCAGATTGCCGAGCAGGCATCCGACAAACAGTCCGGGGATCGCTGCGGGCGTAAATGCCGGCAGGATGGTGAGACACTCCGCGATGCGCACCTGCACATTCTTGAAACTGATCGGTGCGAACACCTCACACAGCACAACGTAGAGCGCGGCAATCACCGCGGCCTGCGTCAGGAACAGAACCTTCTTGTCTTTCATATTCAGTTTTCCTCCGTAGTTTTGTTTTAGGTGAGGATGGTTTCGAACTCACCGTGGTCAGCTGCATATGCAGCCTGCATACACTAACACATCCGGCCGGATTTGGCAAGAGAACAGTCAGGCGCTGCATATGGAAACATACAGGCTCTGCATAGGGGAGCTTTCGGGCGGTGCATATGGAATCGTTCAGGGGCTGCACATGGAGACGGGACCCTGCCGCGCTTCCTCTTAAGGAATCCTTTCATTGAAAAGAAAGAGGCGCATCGCTATAATAGGTAGAAAGTTTCTGAAATGGAATCAACAGAACAGGAGAACGATACCATGGATGTGAAATTTGTGACGGTTAAGGAATTGTACAGGAACAGGGATGCCTACATCGGCAAGAGCGTTACGGTCGGCGGCTGGGTCCGGTCGATCCGCGACTCGAAGACATTCGGATTCCTGGTTCTGCACGACGGGACTTTCTTTGAGACGCTGCAGGTCGTATTCTCGGACAAACTGGACAACTTCGACGCAATCTGCAAGTTCAACGTCGGGTCTGCGGTGATCGTGACCGGAGAGCTGGTGGCGACGCCGGATGCGAAGCAGCCCTTTGAGATCCAGGCACAGGAAGTGACGCTGGAGGGCGCGTCCACTTCGGATTACCCGATGCAGAAGAAGAGACATACCGTCGAGTATCTGCGCACGGTTCCGCATCTGCGTCCGAGAACCAACCTGTTTCAGGCAACGTTCCGTGTGCGCTCCCTGACTGCGTACGCCATCCACAAGTTCTTCCAGGAGCGGGGATTTGTCTATATCCATACGCCGATTATCACGGGTACCGACGCGGAGGGCGCCGGCGAGATGTTCCGCGCCACGACGCTGGATCTGGAGGACCTTCCGAGGACGGAGAGCGGGGAGGTCGATTTCTCGCAGGACTTCTTCGGGCAGGGCACGCATCTGACCGTATCGGGGCAGCTGGACGTTGAACCGTTCGCACAGGCGTTCCGCAATGTCTACACCTTCGGGCCGACCTTCCGTGCGGAGAATTCCAACACCACCCGCCATGCCGCAGAGTTCTGGATGATCGAGCCGGAGATCGCGTTTGCGGACCTGGAAGATGATATGGAACTGGCGGAAGCCATGCTGAAGTTCGTCTTCACCTATGTGCTGGAGAACGCTCCGGAGGAAATGAACTTCTTCAACCAGTTCGTGGACAAGGGCCTGCTGGACCGCCTGAACCACGTGATCAGCTCCGAGTTCGGACGTGTCACCTACACCGAAGCGATCCGTCTTCTGGAGCAGAACAACGATCAGTTTGACTACAAGGTCAGCTGGGGCTGTGACCTGCAGACCGAGCATGAGAGATATCTCACAGAGCAGATCTTCAAGCGTCCGGTCTTTGTGACGGATTATCCGCGTGAGATCAAGGCTTTCTACATGAAGTTAAATGAAGACGGCAAGACGGTTGCCGCGATGGACTGCCTGGTTCCCGGAATCGGAGAGATCATCGGAGGCTCCCAGCGTGAGGAGAATTACGACATCCTGAAGGCGAGGATCGATGAGCTGGGCATGTCGGAGGAAGAATATAAGTATTATCTGGACATCCGCAGGTTCGGAACCACGCGCCACGCCGGATTCGGACTGGGCTTCGAGCGCGCCGTCATGTATCTGACCGGCGTGAGCAACATCCGCGACGTGCTGCCGTATCCGCGCACTGTCGGAAGCCTGGTCTGAGAAGTGCGAAGGCCGGCCGGGATATAAGGACCGGCAAGTCCCCGGATACACCGGAGGAAGGAGTACGTTATGGCACGAAGAGATTCATACCGGGATGACAGGTGGGAGGATGACCGCTGGGATGAGCCTGCGCCGAAGAAGAAAAGCGCAGCGGGCACATTTATCCTGACCCTGCTGCTGGTGATAGCCATCGGAGTGTTTGCCTATTCGGGATACAGACTGTTCAAGTATTATCTGGCCTACAAGGAAGGCAGCGATGAGTACAAGGAACTCAACGACAACTTCATGGATGACGATGCACCGGCCCGGGAGGGCACTGCAGATGCGGGCGCTTCAGGTGCGGGTGAGGTCCTGACCGACGTCACACAGCTGGAAGACCCGGCTACCCTTCCGACGATCCTGGAACATGCGAAGCATGACACCGCGACAGAGAACCAGGAGACGAAGTCGCTTCCGGTGATGAAGAATCCGGTTGATTTTAAGGAACTGCAGGGGATTAATCCGGAGGTGATCGGCTGGCTGCGTGTCGGCGCCATCAACATCTCCTATCCGGTTGCAAGGGCCGCGGACAATGATTTCTATCTGCACCGGACCTTCCGCAAGGTGGACAACTTCGCAGGCTGCATATTTGAAAACTGTGACAATTCACCTTATTTTACAGACCAGAATACGATCATCTACGGGCACAATATGAAGAACGGCTCCATGTTCGGACAGCTCAAGCAGTTCGGCAATCAGGAGACCGTGGACAAGAACCCGTATTTCTGGATCTTCACTCCGAACTTTATCTTCCAGTACAGGATCTTCTCTTCATCCATTGTCGGGACAACCGGGGATCCGTACACGACGCGTTTCATAACGGAAGATTTTCAGAGGTTTATCAATGATTCCCTCTCCCGCAGCGAGGTCAACTGCGGTAATGTGCAGGTCACGACCAACGACCGGATCGTGACGCTGTCGACCTGTACGGGGGACAGCTCGACAAGGCGGATCCTGCAGGGCTACCTGCAGCAGGTGTACATCGCCGTCTGACAGATAAAATAGTGCGTGAGGCAGGCCGGCGTTCAGGCCTGCCTCACTTTTTTTGTTTTTCTTGCAGGGAATGCGGCCGATGTCACAACAACTTTCAGTGACATGGGAGTATAATAAAAAGCAGGACATACATGTGCGAACGCGGAGTGGAGATAATAAGTAAAACAGATTGAAAAGAGGGAGGAGCAGTATGGATCAGGAGAAGGTCAGGCGGCTGCAGGAGATCATCGATCAGGGCAGGAATATTGTCTTTTTCGGAGGCGCCGGCGTCTCCACGGAGAGCGGCATCCCGGATTTCAGAAGTCAGGACGGACTCTATCATCTGAAATACAAATATCCGCCGGAGACGATCATCAGCCATTCGTTTTTTATCAAGAATACCGAGGGGTTCTACGAATTCTATAAGGATAAGATGCTTGCGCTGGACGCGGAGCCCAACGCCGCGCACCGCAAGCTTGCGCAGATGGAGGAAGCGGGAAAGCTGAAGGCCGTGATCACGCAGAATATCGACGGGCTGCACCAGAAGGCGGGGAGCTGGGAGGTCCTCGAACTGCACGGATCGGTTCTTCGCAATTACTGCACACGATGCGGTGCGTTCTACGACGCGAAGTATGTCAAGGAAGCGCCGGGGATTCCGAAGTGTGAGAAATGCGGCGGCGTCATCAAGCCGGACGTGGTCCTGTATGAGGAAGGCCTTGACATGACCATCATGAACCGGGCGGTCAGCTACATCATGGAAGCGGATGTGCTGATCATCGGCGGAACCAGCCTGGTGGTCTACCCAGCCGCGGGGCTGATCGATTACTTCCACAGAGGCGGGGGGCATCAGCTGGTGCTGATCAACAAATCCGCCACTGCGAGAGACGCGGGCGCGGACCTGGTGATCACGGATCCGATCGGGGAAGTGTTTGATCAGATTCAGGTGTAACGTGGCCGGGGGCGGATGAAACGTGCACGCGCATGGCAGAACGTGTGCGGATTCTGACAGAATCGTGTCCCGGGACGGATGGAATGTGCCCGGACCCGGATGTCACACAGTATTTTGTATCTCCGGGAAAACGCGGATACAAGTGCGGAAATTGGGCATTTTTTACCCTTGATTTCCGCGAAAGCGTACTGTATAATCCGTGCTTGTGATGTATCATTTTTCCTTGCTCATCCAGTTGCAGGGGTGGGCCAGAGACCATAAGGAGGTGCAAGCAGCATGAACAAGTACGAACTGTGCGTAGTTGTCAGCGCAAAACTCGAAGACGACGCCAGAGCGGATCTGATCGAACGGGTCAAGGATATGATCGCGAAGTTTGGGGGATCTGTGACGGATGTCGATGACTGGGGCAAGAAGAAACTTGCCTATGAAATTGATAAGCAGCATGAGGGCTTCTACAATTTCATCCACTTCGAGGCTGAGCCGTCAGTTCCCGCTCAGATTGAGAGCAGGATGCGCATCATGGATGGCGTGCTCAGATATTTATGCGTAAGACAGGACGCGTAAATAAGGAGAATCATATATGAATAAAGTCATCTTAATGGGCCGCCTGACCCGGGATCCGGATATCAGATACAGCGCCGGAGGCGCAGACCAGCAGCAGGCATATGCCAGATACACGCTCGCGGTCGACCGCAGAGTCCGCCGTGACAACAACGATCCAAACGCGCAGACCGCTGATTTTATCAGCTGCGTCGCATTCGGAAGAAGCGCCCAGTTTGCAGAGCAGTATCTGCATAAGGGAACCAAGATCGCTGTCACGGGCAGGATCCAGACAGGAAAGTATACGAACAAGGACGGACAGACTGTATATACCACAGACGTTGTGGTAGAGGACCAGGAATTTGCCGAGAGCAAGACGGCTGCAGACCGCTATAACGCAGGTCAGGATATGGCGCCGTCGCAGGCACCCGCTCCTTCCTATGCAGCTCCCGTCAGCGCGCCGGCAGCACCGGCGCCGGATACAGGCAGCGCAGATGGCGATTTCATCAACATTCCGGAAGGACTCGATGAAGAACTGCCCTTCAAGTAAGATTGGAGAGGCGCAGCAAGATTCCTTCCCAGTTTGAATTAGGAGGTTTCCATATGCCGTATTCAGGTAACAAGAACGATGCTCCGAGACGCAGCAGCAGACCGATGCACAGAAGGAAAAAGGTTTGTGTGTTCTGCGGAAAAGAGAATAACGAGATCGATTACAAGGATGTAGCGAAGCTGAAGAAGTATGTCTCTGAGAGAGGCAAGATCCTTCCGCGCCGTATCACCGGCAACTGCGCAAAGCATCAGAGAGCCCTTACCGTAGCGATCAAGAGATCCCGCCACGTAGCTCTTATGCCGTACGTACAGGACTAACCGGCAGATACACGCTATACGAATTTCAGACACTAAGGAATTGCGATACGTCATTGAAAGACGCGGCCCGAAACAGCGGCCGCGTCTTTTTTATGTACAGTCTGTGGCTGTTACAGTTCACAGGCCAGCCAACTTTGCTTAGACAGAGTTTGTGGGCACACTGAAAACACGTTGCCTTCCCGCGCTTTGCATCGGTTGCATTGCAGCCACTCCCAGCTCCTATAGAAGCGTGGTAGCGTGGTCGCTTTCGTGGCTGCAGCAACTCGCAAAGCTTAGTCGGCTGCCTATGGTTTTCAGTTGTGCCCACAGAACTCCATGCAGAAGGTCGGAGACTGGCCTTTGAATAACTAACCGGCGCATTCTCGTGACTCAGTCATGGGAGGTTCACCTGAAAGTTGTGTCTTTTTTTATGGATCATTTACATTTCAAAAGAAACAGACTATAATGAACTCTGTATGAGTATACATATACATGAACATGATATGGTATAGGGGGTATAAATCATGAAATCAAGATTCCGCAGACTCTCAGCACTGTTGCTGGCGGTGTCGCTGACGGCTTCCGGAGCTCTGAATGCAGGGCTTCCGGTACTGTATGCGGATGAGGCATTGTCTGCTTCAGGGGAGGAAGAGACTATGCAGGAGCAGGAAAGCAGTCCGGAGACGCAGGCGCCCGAGCCTGAACCGGCACCTGAGCCGGAACCGGCACCTGAGCCTGCACCCGAGCCTGAACCGGCACCGGAGCCGGAACCTGCGCCGCAGCCGGAGACGGCGGCTCCCGCGGAGGCACCACAGCCGGAGCAGAGCGCAGAGCAGCCGCAGCAGGGCGCAGAGAACGCATCCACGGAGAGCCAGAAGAGCGAGACCAGAGAATCCGAGACAGAAAAAGAGAAGACAACACGCTCATTTTCGGCATCTGTAGGGCAGGCGACCGTAACCGTCACGCTCCCGAAGGGCAAAGAGAAGCCGGAGTCATCCACGCTTAAGGTGAAGGCCTCCAAGCCGTCGGAGGATCCGGACAATTACCGTAAGATCCAGTCGCTTCTTCAGACCGGGACCAGAACGGTTGCCGGAGCGCGCATTTACAGGATCCGTCTTTTGGTCGATTCAAAAGAGACCGATCTTCCAAACGGCACAAAGATTGAATATTCCAGATCAGACGGCCTGTCTCTGAAGGCTGCACAGTACAGCCAGGCAAAGTATCAGGTCCTGGATGTGAGCGGCGGCTCCGCTTCTGAGATTCAGGCAGATATCTCTCTGAGCAGTGATCAGCTTTCTATTACAAAAGCATCCTTTACGACATCCGGCAAGCTGGGTGTATTTGCGATTGCCGCAACGCAGAATCATGAAAATGACGGCAAAAAGATCAGCCAGAAAGATCTGAAGAAACAGCTGACGGATGTTTCCGCGTATACCATTCTTGCAGACACATATGAGGGCAGCCTGAAGGACGGCGTGCGCACGGGCGCAATGGATGAGGCAGATGAAGAGAGCGCATCGAAGATGCTTGCAGATCTGTCCGATTACACGCTGGAGCTTGGCAATGCAGTCGCTGGGGATTCCCTGGCGGTTGTGACGCTGTTTGCAGACGGGGACGGAAAGGTCCTGATGAATGCGGGGGATCCGCAGGATCCGCTGCATGCAGTGATGCAGGACGGCGTGATTGACGTCACAAACCGCACGGTGGTTGTGAATATCATCGCATCCGGCGGCGCAAAGACTGCACTTGAGATTAGCGCAGCACCCGTCAAAAAGCAGACGGGCGGGATCGGGGCTCCTGAGGCTGCAGGAAGCATCCTCTACAATATCGTTTCCCTGAAGACCGGCACCGAGGGAACCTGGGCGCTGGAACCGTATACCGGCAGCATCCTTGTCAAGGAGGAAGCGGCAGGAAACTTCTATGCCCCGAAGGCTTCAGTCAAGTTCGAAAAGAAACTGACCGGCGGCGTATATGCGGATAAAGTAACGACAAAGGGTACGGTTGAATCCTCCACTGTGGCTGCGGACCTTGTAAAAGAGGCCGAGACCGAGGCGAAGGCAGAGACCGAAGCAAAGGGTGAGACCGAGACTCCTGCAGAATCTGAGACCCAGGCAGCGCCCGAGACGGAGGCTATTGCAGAGTCTGAGACGCAGGCAGCGCCCGAGACGGAGGCTATTGCAGAGTCTGAGACCCAGGCAGCGCCCGAGACGGAGGCAATTGCAGAATCCGAGACGCAGGCAGCGCCCGAGACGGAGGCAATTGCAGAGTCCGAGACTGAGGCTGTTGCAGAGTCCGAGACAGAAGAGACGCTTGCAGCCGCAGAGGAAGCAGAGAGTGAAGAGAGCGCTGAGACGGAGGCGCTCACAGAAACCGAAACCGAACAGGAAAGTGAATCCGAATCTGAATCAGAAGAAGAGATTCTGACTGCTGCAGATGACGCGTATTCGGTGAAACCGAAGGATGCTGCTGCGCCGGGATCTTATCTGGTTGAGAAGCGTGAGAGCGGGAGCGATGCGCGGCTTGCAGACGCGCAGCTTGCCCTGTATAACCAGCAGGAACTGACCGCTGAGGATAACAGCACCATCCCTGCTGAGACACAGCTCATTTCCTGGACATCTTCCGGCACCGGGGCGCAGGATATCTCAGAATGGATTGTCAGCGGAACAGACTATGTGGTCCGGGAACTCAAGGCGCCGGCTGGCTATGCGTCTGCGCTTGATGAGGCGTTTACCGCGCAGGGAGCCACACAGGACTCGCCGAAGAAGATCGTTGTCTATGACACATTGGAAGCCAGTGTTGCGCAGGACGCTCCCAGGATCGCAGTGATCGATGATGAAACGAGTGCATTCCTGGACGGCGTACCATTTACCCTGACCAAGACGGTCACGGGCGGAACAGGCACGTATCCGACCGTGACGAAGACCTTCAGCTCCGGGACGGATTATACGCTGTTTGACATCAGCGCTCTGTACAGTGAACTGGACACAGACCCGAAGGCAGTTGTTGAACTGACGTTCACTGAGACCTCGCTTGCATCCGGCGGATACCGTTACTTTAGCCCGACCAATACCGTCGTTAAGATCTCGAAGAATGAGCAGGGCGATGTGGTATTCGACTATTCGGACGGCTTGAAGACAGCAATCGCCGAGAAGGATGAGAAAACCGGAACCTGGAAACTGACCTTCACACAGGTGAAAGTCACGCCGTTTACGGTCGTATCCTACAGAATTGATACAACGCAGATTGTCCCGGGAACTGCATTCCGGATCTATGGGACGGACGGAACGACCGTCCTGACCCCGGGCAAAGACTATACGGTGACTGGCGCTTCCGTTTCCGGAACGGCTGTGACCATTCAGAATTCCGCCGCGACTGTCAAGCTCACCAATGAGGAGGAGATCAAGACACTCTCGGAGAATTCGGCAAATCGGCTGACCGTGCGGTGGATCACGATACCGGATGATTACTATGTATCATCCTCGTCATCGACGACCGGTCCGCTGAACTTTGATCAGGATCAGAACATTCTCTATCTTGGGCATAAAGAGGCACTGGGCACCATCAGAGTCTCCAAGAGAAGAACCCTGACAGACGGATCGGCGAATCCTGCAGAATCGTCCAAAACCTATACGTTCATTCTGACGAAGGACGGTGATCCTTCGTTCGAGATGAAAAAGAACCTGACCGTTTCCATCTATAATTCACGCTCATCCAGTTCGGTTTCCTTCGGAGATCTGAGTGCGGGAACATATCGCTTAAGAGAGGAATCAACCGGCGAGTCTGACCTGGACAAGGTTCTTTATTCGCACAGCTATCAGGAAGGCGGCAAGTCGAAGTCGGACAGCAATAAGGAGATGCCGTCTGGCGGTATTCCGATTACGGTCAAGCTGAATCCGTCGTCATCCTCTTCGGCGACAGTTGCGGACATCCACACGGTTGCCTTCAATAACGTATATAAAAAGGCAAGCACTGATTCTGCTTCCTTCAAGGTGAAGGTCCGCGTCGTGGACAGCAAGAACAAAGAGAAGGCGGATACGCTGACGGCCAGCTATACGGTCAAATGGTCGACCGGCGGAAAGAACTGGAAGATCAATCCGCAGCCGGAGCTGACGCTTGCAAATGCATCTTCCGCAACTTCGAAGCGATATACGATTCCGTTCCCGTCTTCGGAGGGAAAAGTATCAGTGAAGGTAAGGCTGGTCTCTCTGACGGATGCAAACGGAAAGGATGTTTCGAGCCAGTATATGCTGGTGGATGACACCTCGTATACACGGCTTTCCAGTGCACAGAAGACCATCACACTGGCGAGCGGGACGAAGGATAATCTGGTGACCTTCACGCTGAAGAAAGGAACCGACACCGGCTCTGAAACCGCACAGCTGTCCCTTACGAAGGCAGTCACCTATGGCGGCGTCCCGATGAGAGTCAATGCGACGTATTATCTGGGAATCTTTACAGACGCGGCGCACACAAAGCTTCTGTACAAGAAGGCGCTGTCTCTGAGCAACGCAAGCTCGCGCACCAGCACGCTGAAGATCAACCTCTACAAGCTGAAGAATTCGGATCACTCCATCACACTGTATTTCGCTGAAACAGACAGCAAGGGCAATGTGGTCTCGAGCGGTGCGAAGACCGGATACAACATTTCTCTGAATATGACTTCGGTAACCCTGTCGCCGACCAAGCCGGACGCTTCGGTCGTGCTGACCAATGACATTATCAAGGGTTCCAAGACCGCTGACAGGCTGACAGATCCCAGAAGCGGATTTGCAGGAGACCGCTCTGCACTGGCAGAGGCGCAGACACTGGCCAATACTTCAAGCAAGACGGCAAAGAAGACGGGCGATGAGTCTCCGATCGGACCGCTTGTACTGGCGGCGCTGATCTCGGTGGGAGTCGTTGCAGTCATTGTGATCATCCTTCTTCTGCGCAGGAGAAAACACAGAAGCTGATGCCGGGACAGAGGGAGGACGCGGATCCGGAAGGATCCTAAAAAGAACAGAAAAATGCTGCAGGGCGGATGGATAATCGCTCTGCAGCTTTTTTGATTGTGCGCGTCCTTCCGGAATGATTCACTTGTTTCTTCCGGAATGCCTGGGCACCCCTTCCGGAATGATTCACTCGTTTCTTCCGGAATGCCTGAGTTGTTCCTTCCGGAAGGTCTCACTCGTTGATCATTCTGACGAGCTCCGGAATCGTCACCTCAAAATCCACGCTGTATGCATTTTCTCCGCGGGTGCGGTATGTGTACTCCATCGTGTCTTTGGTATACTCACATGCGATCCGCAGGGCGTCTCCGAGGGACCGGCCCCGCACGAGCGCTCCGGTGACGGTTGAAGAGAAGACATCACCGGTTCCGTGATAGCCGGTCGGGATCCGGCCTGTATAGTATTCAAAACTCTGGTGCGTTTCCGCGTCAAGTCCCATCACGCCGATCCGGTCAGAATCAAAAGAAATGCCCGTCAGGACGGCGTATTTCGGGCCGAGTGCGCACAGCGCCTCGAGCAGATCCATGATATAGGCCCGGTCGTACTGCGTTTTGTAGGGGATGCCGGTCATGCAGGAGGCTTCTGTCAGATTCGGGAGGATCAGGTCTGCCCCGGCGCACAGCTTCGTATTCTCTTTCGCGTAGTCTTCATCAAACCCGGGATACAGCTTTCCGTTGTCCCCCATAACAGGATCGACAATGATCAGATTGTCGTCCGTTCTGAATTCGTCAAACAGGTCCGATACAAGGCGGATCTGCTCAAAAGAGCCCAGGTATCCCGTATAGATCGCGTCAAAAGAAAACCCTTCCTTTTTCCAGTGCTCCGTGATCGGACGGATCTGATCGGTCAGATCCTTATAGGTGTATCCGGAAAACATGGTGTGGGCCGACAGAAGGGCCGTCGGGAGAACCGACGTCTCAATGCCCATCGCCGAGATCACCGGCAGCGCGACGGTCAGAGAGCATTTTCCGACACATGAAATATCCTGGATGGTAACGATTCGTTTCATATCAAAGAAGCCTCCAAATTCAGGCAAACCGGCGGCCGCAGCCGCAGCCGGGGCGCCGGGCTAATACATCCATCCCCATTATATGCAGATATCCGGATTAGAAAAGAGGCGCATGCACGAAAATAGAACTGTCAGCGTATGCAGGAAAATGAAACCATATTGCGCAGGATGGCAAAAAACGCTATAATTCGAAATAGCGGGCCGGCCAGGCCGGCTGGTTCATGATTTATATTGTATAAACAGACAATCAGAAAGGGAGGATCACTATGGCATTAGTTACCACTACCGAGATGTTTAAGAAGGCATACGAGGGCGGCTACGCAATCGGAGCATTTAACATCAATAACATGGAGATCGTTCAGGGTATCACCGAAGCGGCGCATGAGCTGAATTCTCCGATTATCCTTCAGGCATCCAAGGGCGCAAGAGCCTATGCGAATTCCGTATATCTGGTAAAGCTGGTTGAGGGTGCTCTGGCACTGTATCCGGATCTCCCGGTTGCTCTGCATCTGGATCACGGCCCGGACTTCGAGACCTGCAAGGACTGCGTTGACAGCGGATTCACTTCTGTCATGATCGACGCTTCTTCCAAGCCGTTCGAAGAGAACATCGAGATCACCCGCAAGGTTGTTGAGTATGCGCATGATCACGGCGTAGTTGTTGAGGCAGAGCTCGGAACACTGGCAGGCATCGAGGATGACGTCAAGGTTTCCGCAGAAGATTCCTCCTATACCAATCCGGACGATGTCGAAGAGTTCGTCACCAAGACCGGCGTTGACTCTCTTGCAATCGCAATCGGCACCAGCCACGGCGCATACAAGTTCAAGCCCGGCACCAAGCCGCAGCTTCGTTTCGACATCCTTGACGAAGTCGTCAAGAGACTGCCGGGATTCCCGATCGTTCTGCACGGAGCTTCTTCCGTACCGCAGGAATATGTCAAGATCATCAACGAGCACGGCGGAGCGCTGAAGGATGCAATCGGTGTGCCGGAAGATCAGCTTCGTGAAGCTGCACGCAGCGCAGTCTGCAAGATCAACATCGACTCCGACCTGCGTCTGGGCATGACCGCCGGCATCCGCACCGTATTCAGCGAGAATCCGGCTGCGTTCGATCCGCGTGAATATCTGAAGGTCGGCCGCAAGAACGTGAAGGATATCGTTTCCCATAAGATCAAGGATGTCCTTGGCAGCGAAGGCGCGGCTCTGAAGTAATGAACAACGGACGGGGTGTGAATCCCTCCGCTGAGTGAAGATGAATGAAGGGGCATCTGCGAATCCGTGTGGGTTCCCGGAGGCCCCTTTTCACGTATAGGACAAGCATATACGTATAAGACAGGCATATTCGCAGAGAGGAATGAAGAATCTATGAGAGTACATGAGGGCGGAGTATATCTGCTGAGCGGTAACCGGATCATCCCGGACAGCCCGGAGGCTGCGGCGCAGCTTGGCCGCGAGGGCGTCGTTCAGACGAAGGAGCAGGCACGGAAAGGAACGATCGCGTGGTCTATTCTGCAGGCACACAATCAGTCTGGAGATGAGGAGAAGCTCCGCATCCGTTTCGACAAGATGACCAGCCACGACATTACCTATGTCGGCATCATTCAGACGGCGCGCGCTTCCGGCCTGGAGGAGTTTCCGCTCCCCTATGTCCTGACGAATTGTCATAACTCTCTGTGCGCGGTGGGCGGCACGATCAATGAAGATGATCACATGTTCGGACTCTCCGCTGCCAAAAAATACGGCGGCATCTATGTTCCGCCGCATCAGGCGGTGATCCACCAGTACGCGCGCGAGATGCTGGCGGAATGCGGGGCCATGATTCTGGGATCGGATTCGCATACCCGCTACGGCGCGCTCGGAACCATGGCTGTGGGCGAAGGCGGCGGCGAGCTGGTCAAGCAGCTGCTGCGCCAGACCTATGACGTCGACATGCCGGGCGTGGTGGCCGTGTATCTGACGGGCGAACCCGTGAAGGGCGTCGGCCCGCAGGACGTTGCGCTTGCCATCATCGGCGCGGTGTTCGAGAAGGGATATGTCAAGAACAAGGTCATGGAATTTGTCGGCCCGGGCGTTGCAAACCTGAGCGCTGACTTCAGGATCGGCGTCGACGTAATGACGACAGAGACGACCTGCCTGAGTTCGATCTGGCAGACAGATGAGCGGATCCGCGAGTTCTATGAGATTCATGGAAGAAGCGGCGCTTACAGAGAGCTTGCACCGGCTGCGTGCGCGTACTACGACGGATGCATTGAGATCGACCTGGGATCGATCAGGCCCATGATCGCCATGCCGTTCCATCCGAGCCACGTCTATGAGATCGAGGATGTGCAGAAGAACCTGACAGACATCCTCAGCGAAGTGGAGAAGCGTGCACAGGTATCCTTCGGAGACAAGATCTCCTACTCCCTGGAGAGCCGGGTGCGCGGCGGACGCCTGTATGTAGACCAGGGCATCATCGCCGGCTGCGCGGGCGGCGGATTTGAGAACATCTGCGACGCGGCGGACATCCTGAAAGGTGCCAGCATCGGCTCCGACGCATTTACCCTGAGCGTATATCCCGCTTCCATGCCGATCTATATGGAGCTGGTGAAAAATGGAAAGTTTGCCGATCTGATCGAAGCGGGCGCCGTCGTCAAGACCGCGTTCTGCGGACCCTGCTTCGGCGCGGGAGACACGCCGGCCAACAAT
>CAJOKX010000095.1 GCA_905235415.1 uncultured Lachnospiraceae bacterium | reverse complement strand
GTCAGGGATCCCGATGCCGTCATCGTCACCACAGAAGGATCCCGCATGGGGTACAACTCCTACTCTGGCACATACTGGCCGTACATCCGCGACGCCATGAAGGCGGTCTCAGGCACGGATCACGTCACGCATGATACGCGGCATACCCTTATCACCAGACTCGAGGCTCTCGGGACCGCTCCCGCCGTCGTCAGATCCATAGTCGGTCACGCCGGTACGTCCGTCACGGACTCCACGTACACTCACATTACGCTGCAGGACTGCTACGACGCCCTTCGGCTGGTAAAATACCCCTCTTTAGACGGATTTAACGCCACTTGACGCCATTTTGCAAACAGAGACTTTATTTTTTGGCGTCAAAACGTCAGGTGGATATATCCGTATATATACGCCGAAATGCGTGTGCACAGCCTGTACCCTGTGCGTACACAACAGCAAATCGTCGTATATTTTTGCCAAACGGAAAAAGTACCGTATTTACTGGATTTTTCGTATTTTGCAACGTATAAATGCGCAAAAAAAAGCGCCCAAAATGGGCGAAATACCACCAGTAATCCGCCGCGCTCAGAGAGTATCCCTGAGAAGCGGGCATCAGGTGTATATAGCGCATAACGCTGATCGCATCCTGCTCGTCGTCGATCCGGACGATGCCCGCCCGGGTCTCCGGCCCCGGCCAGAGCAGCCCGTACTCCCCGATCTGCTCCGTCCTGAGCAGATAGCGCTCCGCAAGCCCCGAGAGCATGCTCCTGACCGTGGACGCCTTCAGCCTGTAGCTTCCCGCAAGCAGCATCAGCCGGTCATTCAGTATACAGAACGCATACAGCTCAAATTCATAGACTGAACGGAATTCGTTCAAAATGTTCAGCAGAAGGTACTTGTCCCATTCATTGGAAAAAGCCTCTGCCGGCGCCATCAGATCAGCATAGTAGATCTCCTTCGATCCTCTGACCGGGATCCTCCTGTATTCACTCATTTCCCCTCCTTATTCATACTCTCCCATCAGACGCGGAATCCTGCACTGTGCCCGTCATTGAAGAAGTCCGCAGCTCCAATCGTACTATATCCGGATGGTTCGGTAAATGTTCTAAATGCATTAATATACATTCCGATTTTGGTCAAATCGGCGGGGAAATACTGCGCAGGTATACAAAAAAGACAGGAGATCCTGTCTTTTCTGTATACCATCGTAAACTTGTCTCTTTGCCGGTCTTTCTTTTGTGCAATTAACCGGTGATCTGTGTCCCGTCCACCATATACTGGTCAAACGTCAGGCCGTACGGACTGCTCAGACTGTTGAGCGTCTGAATAATGGAGGCCGCCTCATCCCCGGAAACCGGAACCGGCTGATAATTGTTGATGCCGGTCTCACTGCTGATCCTGCACGGGATAATCCTGATATCATCCTCATCCTCCAGGCCGTCCGGACCAAAGCTGAACGTCTGCTGCCAGATCATGGATTCGTAAGAATGCGGATACGGATTGCCGCCGAAGCAGAAGTTGCTCAGGCCGTAGACAATGTATCTTCCGTTGTATTTCTCCACCGGAAGCAGCATATGCGCATGCGTTCCGAGTACGAGGTCCGCGCCCGCGTCGATCGCGGCGTGTGCCAGCTGGGTCTCAAACTCATCCAGTGAAGTGATCAGTTCGACGCCCCAGTGGAAATGGATCACGACCACTTCCGCGCCTTCCGACTTGGCTGTTGAAACCGTCCGCTTCACCTGGTCCATGCTTTCCAGACCGTTCTCGAGCGCATAGATCCCGATAAACGCGGTCTTGACGCCGTTCAGATCCATATAGACGACGTCATCTCCCGAGCACCAGTTCACGCCTGCCGCATCCAGCGACTTCTTCGTATCTTCCGTACTCTCATCGCCGTAGTCATAGGTATGGTTGTTCGCAAGCGTCACAACCTCTATGCTTCCTTCATTCAGAATCTCCGCGTACGCCGGATCCGCCTTGAACGCGAAGGGCTTATCCTTCCTGTGGCTCTCATCCAGGGTCGTCAGCGTTCCTTCAAAGTTGGCAAACGTAGCGTCGTCCTGGCTCAGGATCGGTCTGACTTTTTCGAAGAAATAACCGTCTCCGTACATCGCCTGGTACGCGTTGAAGCTGGTGTTGCTGCTCAGGTTGATATCCGTTCCGAGCGTACAGTCGCCCACGCAGGAGATCGTCACGCTGCGGTCTGATTTGACCGACACAGACGCCTGTACCGGAGCAAGGCCGTCCGCAGATGCGGTGATCTTCGTATCCCCCTCGCTCACGCCGGTCAGGACATTTCCGCTGATCTTCGCGACCTTCTCATTTTCAACCGCAAACGTCAGGTTGTTGACATATGCATTCTCGGGAACCGTTCCGACTTCAAGCGTCAGGCTGCTGCCCGGGAAGACCGTATACCGGTTCTGCGGCCACACGAGTTCCTGCGCCACAGCCATCGCGGTTGTCACCGGAGCAGAGCTGTTCCCGGCCTCATCGACCGCATAGTAGGAGATGACCTGCGCCTCATCCGCCGGAATCGGCTCCGTATAGGTCTCGTACATCGGGATATCGGACAGGCCGTCGGTCTTTCCGACATAGACCGCCTGTACGCCGGACTCTGAATCCTCTGCGTTCAGCGCCATCTTCCCGTCCTTCATCGATACCGTCACCTTCGGCGGCTCGGAATCCACATACGCAAGGACGATGTCGGCACTGCGGACCTTATCCGTAGACACCGCCATCAGCTCCAGAGAACCGGTGTCTGCATGATACGGGAAGTCCACGCTGCGGCCCTGCGTAATGTCTACGTTGGTTCCGTTAACCGTAACCGACTGGATGGTCTCGGGCGCTTTCACGCGAAGCGTCACGTCCCCTTCGCTGCAGAATGCATCCGGCTGGGAAAGAACCTGGACGGTCAGTCCCTCATCCGCCCGGATCGACGCTTTTCTTCTGTTCCGGTGGTTCGATACCAGGACCATGCATCCTGCAATCACAGCGATCAGGACCACCGCGGCCGCGATCCCGGCCACAAGCTGCTTTCTGTGATCCCCGACAAACGCCCGGATCCGAAGGAGCGTCTCATTGGGCGCATCCTCCTCAACCGGAATAGACGGTGCACTGCCTGCATCCGTTCCGGATACATCTGTCCCGGTCTTTTTCCCGGAAGATCTCTTTTTTCTGTGAAGTCTCTTCTTTCTGCGCTCTTCTTTCGCGGGATCTTCCTCAGTTCCCTGTGCAGAAAGGATCCTGCCTTCTTTCAGTTTCGGAAGAGGGCCGGTTGTGCTGGGATCCAGAGGGATCACCTCTGCCTCCCTGCTGTTGGTATTCTCGTCCAGATCGATGACTTCTATGTGTTTGCCGGCTGCCGCCTCGTAAGCAAAAGGCTCCTCCGCCTGCAAAGGCGCCTCTTTCGCATCTGCCGGTTCCGAATCCGCAGACTCTCTGTCCGAAGGCTCTCTGTCCGCAGGCTCTGTATCTGCAGGGGCACTCTTCGCAGGCGCCGTGCCGCGCCCCCGTTTCAGGAATCTCCTCCACCCGGTCCGGGCAGTTTTTTCCTCTGCAGCTACATCCGCAGCGGCAAAGTCTGTCTCTTCATCCGCCTTCTGCGTCAGTCCTGCTTTTGCATCGTCCGTCAGATCCGCTTTCTCAGCCTCCGGCCATTCCGCCTCTGCGTCGTTCGTCGGATCCGCACTCTCAGCCTCCGGCCATTCCGCCTCTGCGTCGTTCGTCAGATCCGCACTCTCAGCCTCCGGCCACTCTGCATCTGCATCATCCGCCAGATCTGTATCCTCAGCCTCCGGCCATTTTGCTTTGGCGTCGTCCGTCAGATCCGCTTTGCTGCGCGTGAATAATTTACGCCGGGAAGCTTTCTCCTCTCCGGAGGTCTCCTTCTTTTTCCCGAAGAGCGGCTTTCGGCTTCCGGAGGGTTTGCTCCTGAAGGATCCGCGTTTTTTCTTGCGTGCGGGCGGTTCTTCCATCCTGCGCTTCCACTCTTCATCCGGATCAATGAATGCTTCCTCAGCCTCCGGATTCCCGGCTGCATCCGCATCCGCATCCTCATCCTGCGCAAGGCCTGCGCCCGCCGCGTTCGTCACATCTGGAGCCTTCGAAAGGCCGGCGCCCGCCGCGTTCGTCACATATGCAGCCGCCGAAAGCCCGGCGCCCGCCGCGCCTGTCACATCTGCAGCCTGCGCCCTTCCGGCGTCCGCCGCATCCGTCACATCCGCATCTGCATCGAAAGCATCTTCCTCTTCCTCATTTTCCGGAATCTCTTCCCCCGGATCGCGCTCACGCAGCCGCTCTGTCAGTGCAGAGAATCCCCCGGACATCTTCCTGAATGCGGACTTCAGGGCGCCTCCCTCCCGGGGCGGCTCCTCCCCCTCAAAATCCTCCGTGTCAGACATGTAGTCCGGATCCTCTTCTGCATCGGGTCCGTCCGCTTCGTCTTCCCCGCTGCTCTTGCGGCCGCTCTCATCCGTGCTCAGGACGGGCCTTTCATACTCCCAGTTCAGATCCAGATCATCTGCATTCTCACCGGTTTCTTCTTCCCGGATATTTTGTCTCTCATCTGACAGATCCTTCTCCAGATCGGAAGAAAAGCCGGACTTGGCCTCCTTCTTGGCCTCCTCGACCACTTCGCGGGCCATCCGCTCCGCCTCGAGGCGCCGCGCCTCTTCGGCTGCCCTGGCTTCTTCCTCTTCCCGCAGCCGCCTCTTTTCTTCCTGCGCCCGGGCCCTTTCTTTGGCCTTCCTGCGCTTTTCGGCCTCCTGCGGGGTATCAAAATGAATCTTTACCACCTCGCTTCGCACGGCGGTACTTTCATCAGAATTCTTTTTGAGTTCCTGAAGCAGTTTCCTGATCTCTTCGTTATCCATTCCGCGATTCTCCCTGTCCGGGGCTGCTGCTCAGAGCCTTGTGCGATACAGAAGCAGATTTACCTGAAATACTGTACGCCGCTCTCAAATACCTTCATATCCTGCTCGCCCGTAATGTTCATGGCGACGCCTCTTCCGCGGCGCTCGATATGCGCCATCTTGCCGAAGATCCGTCCGTCCGGGCTGGTGATGCCTTCGATACACGCATAGGAACCGTTGACATTCCACTGCGGATTCTCACTGATGCGGCCGTCCGGGTCGCAGTACATCGTGGCCACCTGGCCGTTGGCGGTCAGCTTCTCCAGCCATGCCGGATCCGCGACGAAACGGCCCTCACCGTGGGAGGCCGGATTGACGTAGACCCCGCCGAGGCTGGCCTTGGCAAGCCACGGACTCTGATTGCTCATGACCTTTGTATACACCATGCGGGAAATGTGCCGGTGGATCGTATTGAAGGTCAGTGTCGGACTGTCCGCGCTTCTCGGCGCGATCTTTCCTTCCGGAACAAGCCCCAGCTTAATCAGTGCCTGGAATCCGTTGCAGATTCCCAGGATCAGCCCGTCTCTCTCTTCCAGAAGCCTTGTCACCGCATCCTTGATCTTTTCATTTCGGAACGCCGCCGCGAAGAACTTTGCGGAGCCGTCCGGCTCATCTCCTGCCGAGAAGCCGCCCGGGAACATGATGATCTGCGCGTCATCGATTCCCTCTGCGAACGCATCCACGGACTGCCGGATATCGGAGGATGAAAGATTCCTGAAGACCCTTACATCCGTCAGCGCGCCCGCCTTCTCAAACGCGGCAGCACTGTCCAGCTCACAGTTCGTGCCCGGGAAGACCGGGATAAAGACTCTCGGAGACGCAATCCTGTGGGTGCATACATGCACGCCGCCCGCCGCCGAGACGTCAAACAGCTTCATATCATCCGGAGCGGAAGCAGTCTTGTCTGCGCCGTCTGCCGGAAGAGAGCGGAATGTCTTTTCCAGCGTTCCCGTCCACGCATCCAGCGCTTCTTCCACCGGGATGGACAGGTTTCTGTATTCAAATCTCTGCGTGTCTTCCACAACGCCGACGACGGTATAGCGGGTGCGGAGATTTCCGACTTCCCCGTCCGCAACCTCGCAGACAATCGCACCGAAGTCCGGATAGAACAGGTCTTCCGGAGCGACGTTGTGCTCAATTCTGAAGCCAAGCTTATTTCCGAACGCCATCTTGCTCAGGCCAACGGCAAATCCCTGCGCGTCCACAGCGTACGCACTCAGGATCCTGCCGGCCTTCACGTCCTCGTAAAAGGCGCTGTACTGGCGCTTCACATCTTCATAGACAGGCAGATCATATTGATCTCTCTCGATCTGTACCAGAACCAGCTTGCTGCCGGCTCGCTTCAGCTCGGGACTGATGATCTCTCCGAGGGATCCTGTGTCGACCGCAAATGAAACAAGGGTCGGGGGTACGTCGATCCCGTCGAAGGTCCCGCTCATGGAGTCCTTGCCTCCGATCGAAGGCAGAGACAGACCCATCTGCGCCGCGTACGCACCCAGCAGTGCGCAGGCCGGCTGGCTCCAGCGCGCCGGATCCTCGCTCATTCTGCGGAAATACTCCTGGAATGTGAAGCGGATCTTCGACCAGTCGCCGCCCGACGCCGCGATCTTCGCCACGGATTCGATCACCGCATAGACCGCGCCGTGATACGGGCTCCAGCTGGACAGGTACGGATCAAATCCGTACGACATCATGGTCACCGTGCTGCACGTGTCGGAATGAACCGGCAGTCTGGCCGCCATCGTCTGCGTCTCCGTAAGCTGGTATTTTCCGCCATAAGGCATCAGGACGCTGCCCGCGCCGATCGAAGAGTCGAACATCTCGACCAGGCCCTTCTGAGAGCAGCCGTTCAGATCGCTCAGCCTGCCCAGCCACAGATCGCGCACGCTGTCATCGCTGACACTCTTTTTCTCAAAATACCGGTCTCCTTCAGCAGGCATCTCGATGCGCACATCCGTCTCCTGGTGCGCGCCGTTGGTATCCAGGAATGCCCTGCTGATATCCACGATCGTTTTCCCGCGCCATTTCATGACCAGGCGAGGCGATGCGGTCACAACCGCAGCCTGCACTGCCTCCAGGTTCTCCTCGGCAGCATATTTCATGAATGCATCCACATCTTCCGGAGCGACGACGCACGCCATCCTCTCCTGGGATTCAGAGATCGCAAGCTCGGTACCGTCCAGGCCCGCATATTTCTTCGGGACACTGTCCAGGTCGATCTCCAGGCCAGGCGCCAGTTCACCGATCGCAACCGACACGCCGCCTGCACCGAAGTCATTGCACTTGCGGATGAGTCTGGAAACTTCCTTTCTGCGGAACATGCGCTGCAGCTTCCGCTCGGTCGGCGCATTGCCCTTCTGCACCTCTGCGCCGCACACTTCGATCGAGGAGGCTGTGTGCGCCTTGGAGGATCCCGTCGCGCCGCCGATCCCGTCGCGTCCGGTCCTTCCGCCCAGCAGGATGATCACATCCCCCGGTCTGGACGTCTCGCGTACCACATTTTCCCTGGGAGCGGCCGCAATCACGGCGCCGATCTCCATGCGCTTGGCCACATAGTCCGGATGGTAGATCTCCTTCACATATCCGGTGGCCAGCCCGATCTGGTTGCCGTAGGAACTGTATCCGTGCGCCGCTTCACGCACCAGCTTCTTCTGGGGAAGCTTGCCCTTCATCGTATCGGCCAGAGACGTCCTCGGATCCGCAGCGCCGGTCACGCGCATCGCCTGATAGACGTAGGTCCGCCCGGAGAGCGGGTCGCGGATCGCGCCGCCCAGGCACGTCGCCGCGCCGCCGAACGGTTCGATCTCGGTCGGATGGTTATGGGTTTCATTTTTAAAATTGATCAGCCATTCCTGCGTCTGTCCGTCGATCTCGACCGGCACGATGATCGAGCAGGCGTTGATCTCATCGGTCTCCTCCTGATCTTCCAGCATGCCCTCCTTCTTCAGGACGCGGGCGCCCATCGTCGCAAGATCCATCAGGCAGACATATTTGTCATCCCTTCCTGCGTACACCTTGCTGCGCGCTTCCAGATACTGCCGGAAAGCATTCTCGATCGGCTCCCTGTAGTACCCGTCGTCAAACTCCACATTTTTGAGCTGTGTGGAAAAGGTCGTATGTCTGCAGTGGTCCGACCAGTAGGTGTCCAGCACCCGGATCTCCGTAACCGTCGGATCGCGGTGTTCCTCCTGCGCGTAATACGTCCGGATAAAATGAAAATCCTTCCATGTCATGGCCAGTCCCAGGGAATCGTACAGCTCCCGGAACGCGGCCTCGTCCATGGTGGTAAAGCCTTCAAATGTCCGGATGTCCTCCGGCTCGTCAAACTTCTGCTCCAGCGTCTGCGGCTTTGCCATCTCCGCCGGCCTGGAATCCACCGGGTTGTAGCAGTACTCCATCACCGCCTGCAGCTGTTCCTCTGTCAGGCCGCCTTCCAGCACATAGACCGTCGCCGTCCGGATCCGCACATCCTCCTCTTCATTCAGAAGGCGGATGCACTGCACCGCGGAATCCGCTCTCTGGTCAAACTGGCCGGGCAGATACTCTACAGCAAATACATGATCCGTTTCGCCGCGTTCAAAGTCTTCCTCGTACAGGATGTCCACCGGGGGCTCCGCGAAGACGCATCTCCTGGCTTCTTCATAGACCGCGTCCGAGACATTTTCGATATCATACCGGATGAGGATCCTGACACGTTCAAGACTGCCTGCCCCCAGATAGCTCCGGATCTCATGCGCCAGATCTTTCGCCTCTCCTGCAAACGCATCCTTCTTTTCGACATACACACGGCGTACGTGACTCATCAACTCTGTTCCTTTCTGTGCTGCTGTCTGGTGTTGCTTTT
>CAJOKX010000094.1 GCA_905235415.1 uncultured Lachnospiraceae bacterium | reverse complement strand
GCTTCTATAGGAGCTGGGAATGGCTGCAATGCAACCGATGCAAAGCGCGGGAAGGCAACGTGTTTTCAGTGTGCCCACAAACTCAAAGCAGAGTTGGCTGGCCCGCGAACTGTAACAAAAGCATGCCGGAGCCTCTGGCGCAGAAAGGGCAGGAATGATACTATAGGGGTATGGTTGATTTGTCCCGGACTGCCCAGCGCGGATCCTGCAGGAAGCTTCCGCCTGGATGCGGAGGCGCGGCTGCAGAGGGTGCAGGCGTGCAGGCAGTGTACATGAAAACGGGGCCGTGCGGCAGACAGCAGTGCGCCTGCGGGCGCAGAATGGAGAGGCTATGAGAAAAACAAAGATCGTATGTACCATAGGACCTGCAAGTGAATCGGAGGAGGTTCTGCGAGAGCTGTGCGAAGCCGGCATGAACGTGGCCAGGCTCAATTTCTCGCACGGGACCCATGAGGAGCACCTGCGCCGGATCGAGACGATCCGCAAGGTTCGGGAAGATCTGCATCTTCCGATCGCCATCATGCTTGACACCAAGGGTCCGGAGTACAGAGTCGGCACGTTTGAGAACGGAAGCGTCGAACTGAAGGAAGGCGACCTGTTCGTATTTACGACGGACCAGGTGGAAGGCACGCAGGAGAGAGTGAGCGTCAGCTATCCGAAGCTGTATGAGGATATGGCGCCGGGAGATATCATCCTGCTGAACAACGGGCTGCTTGAGTTCCGCGTGACGAAAGTGGACGGACATGAGATCCATACCGTCGTTGAGTGCGGCGGGACGCTCTCCAACCGCAAGAGCATGAGCTTCCCGGGCAAGGTGATCCATCAGACGTACCTGTCGGAACAGGATAAGTCGGATATCCTGTTCGGCATCCAGAACGGAGTGGATTTCATCGCGTGTTCGTTCGTATCGATGCGCCAGGACCTGATCGACGTGCATGAATTCATGAATGCGCACGGCGGGCAGGGAATCGAGCTGATCGCAAAGATCGAGAATCAGTCCGGTTTTGACAACATTGAAGAGATCTGCAAGGAATGCGACGGCATCATGGTGGCCCGCGGCGATATGGGCGTCGAGATACCGTTCGAGCAGCTGCCCGCGATTCAGAAGAACCTGATCACGAAGTGCCGTATGCTCGGAAAGCGCGTGATCACTGCGACCGAGATGCTGGAATCCATGATCAACAATCCGCGTCCGACCCGGGCGGAGACCTCGGACGTTGCCAACGCGGTCTATGACGGAACCAGCGCCGTGATGCTCTCGGGCGAGACGGCGGCCGGCAAGTATCCGGTCGAGTCCGTCAAGGCGATGGCCAGGATCGCGGAGACGACTGAGAAAAATATCGATTATACGCAGCGCTTCCATGAGTCATCGTTCCTGATTAAAAATGAAGTGGACGCCATTTCGCATGCAACCTGCGGCATGGCGATCGATATCAAAGCAAAGGTGATCGTCGCGTGCACGATCTCCGGAATCACCGCCCGCATGGTCTCCAGGTTCCGCAGCCCGGTTGATATCATCGGCCTGACGACCGATGAGGATACCTGGCGCAAGCTGGCGCTTTCGTGGGGCGTGCTTCCCCAGATGAGCGATTACTATCCCTCTACGGACGTCCTGTTCTACAGCGCGCTCAAGAATGCGGAGGAGACGATGTCGCTGGAGAAGGGAGACCGCGTGGTCATCACGGGCGGATATGTCAACGGAAAGTCCGGCAACACCAACCTGATCAAGATCGAGACGGTCTGAGCAGAGGGTTTGCTGACATCGCATGAATATAAAGGAGGAGACCGATATGGCCGAAATGAACCGTAAATACAGGATTGACACAGAGGAGAACCGCGCGTTTCTGAAGGAACTGACGGAGGACCTGCTTTCCTTCGGACACAGGTTCCCGTCCCCGGAAGGGGCAGCGTATTATCTCGGAGACGACGGGACACCGTGGACGGACAGGCCCAGGGAGACCTTTGTGACCTGCCGTATGGCGCACTCTTACAGCATCGGATCCTTCCTGGGACATCCGGGAAGTGAAGCGCTGATCGACGACGCCCTGAAAGGAATCCGGGGCGTTTTGAAGGATACAGAGCACGGCGGATGGTATCCGGGCGTCAATGCGGACGGAACCCCGCTTCCGAATAAACTGTGCTATGCGCACGCATTTGTCATTCTGGCAGCTTGTTCCGCCCTGATTGCAGGAAGAGACGGCGCGCAGGAGCTGCTGGAAGATGCGCTGGAAGCCTATGACCGTTTCTTCTGGAATGAGGAAGAGGGCATGGCGTATGATACCTGGAATACGGAATTCACCATTCTGGATGACTATCGCGGACTGAACGCCAACATGCATACCGTAGAAGCGTTCCTGGCGGCCGCGGACTGCGCAGGCAGGGAAGAATACCGCGTCAGAGCCGGAAGGATCATCGACAGGGTGCTCGGATGGGCGTCCGCCAACAACTGGAGAATTCCGGAACATTTCAGCAAAGACTGGGTGCCGGATCTGGACTGCAATAAAGACAGGCCGGCGGATCCGTTCAAACCGTACGGCGCAACCCCGGGCCATGGCCTTGAGTGGTCCCGCCTGATCACACAGTGGGCGGTTTCGACCTATCCGGAGGACGAGGCAAAGCGCGCGCCCTATATCGATGCGGCGCAGAACCTGTTTGACAGAGCGGTTGAGGACGCATGGGACGCGGACGGAGCGCCCGGCATCGTCTACACGACGGACTGGGAAGGCAAACCGGTAGTCCATGACCGCATGCACTGGGTGCTGGCGGAGGGCATCAATACCGCCGCAACGCTGTACCGCGTGACCGGAGATGAGAAATATGCCGGCCAGTATGCGCAGTTCATGGAATATCTGGATGCGAAGGTGGTCGATCATGTGAACGGTTCCTGGTTCCATCAGATGGATCGGGAGAATCATGTGATCGGAACGGTATGGCCGGGCAAGAACGACCTGTACCATGCGCTGCAGGCAACCCTGATCCCGTATTACAGACCGGGCATCTCGATTGCGCTGGCGGTAAAGGAAGACGCAAGATAAGGCATCCGCATAAAAGTAACTGTAAATAAACCGGGCACGGGATATCCGGCAGGGGACAGACCCCTGTGGGATATTCCGTGCCCGGACTGTGTCTGTGCAGGCTGCATTTATCCGGCTGCGTGAACGGTCTCGTCTCCGGCCTGGCCGCCGCTGCGCACTAAGGAAGAGGGTGCGAATGCACCGGGCGCGGCAGGAGTGCCGGATGCCGGGGCCCTCTTGAATTACAGGCCGTCCGGCGTGTCTTTTTTTGCCTTTTTGCAGGGCGTTTTGCAGGCAGAACAGCCCGTTTTGCAGGCAGAGCAGCCGCCCCCGCCCCCGCAGCAGTTCCCGGACAGGCGGTTTTTCCGGATCCGGGAAACAGCCCATGCGCAGGCTGCAAGAAGCAGTATGAGAAGGATGATATCAGCCAGATTCATGATCAGGCTCCTTTCTTCTTTGTCTTCCGGGCGCAGGTTCATGCAAGGCCGAACGCCAGGCAGACCATCCGGACGAGCAGGGCGGCGATCCAGGCAAAAATGCACTGCCACAGGACGACGTCCATCGCCCACCGAAGGCCCATCTCCCTCTTAATGGAGGCAAGCGCCGCGATGCAGGGCGTGTAGAGCAGGCTGAATGCGAGCAGGGATGCAGCAGTTGCCGGGCTCATCATGGAGACGACCGCAGCCTGGTTTCCGAAGAGCACCTTTAATGTGGAGACAACACTTTCCTTTGCCAAGACGCCGCTGATCAGGGAAGTGATAATGCGCCAGTCCCCCAGTCCGGCCGGGACAAAGAGCGGCACCAGAAGCCCTGAGATGGCCGCCAGGATACTCTGGCTGGAATCCGTCACCATATTGAGCTGGAAATCAAAGCTCTGCAGGAACCATACAATGATGGTGGCGATCAGGATCACGGAGAAGGCCCTCTCCAGGAAGTCCTTTGCCTTCTCCCAGAGCAGCAGCGCAACGTTCCGGGGACGCGGCATGCGGTAATTGGGAAGCTCCATCACAAAGGGAACCGGCTCCCCCTTAAAGAGCGTATTCTTGTACAGCAGGGCCACCAGGATTCCGGTCAGGATCCCGCCCACGTACAGTCCGGTCATGACCGCCCATCTGCGGGACGGGAAGAATGCACTGATAAAGAATGCGTAGATCGGCAGCTTGGCGGTGCAGCTCATAAACGGAGTCAGCAGGATCGTCATCCTGCGGTCCCGGTCGCTGGGAAGCGTGCGCGTGGCCATGACGGCCGGAACCGTGCATCCGAATCCGATCAGCATCGGGACGATGCTTCTGCCGGACAGACCGATCTTTCGAAGCAGTTTATCCATAAAGAATGCAACGCGCGCGATGTAACCGCTGTCTTCGAGCAGGGACAGGAAGAAAAACATGGTTACGATGATCGGAAGGAAGCTGAGCACACTGCCGACGCCCTCGAAGATTCCTTTGATAATGACGCCGTGAATGACAGGATTCACATCGCCTGCAGTCAGTGCAGCGTCGGCCATCTTTGTAAGCGAACCGATCCCCGATGCCAGCAGATTCTGAAGCCACGCGCCGATTACTTCAAAGGTCAGGTAAAAAACCAGCGCCATGATACCGATAAAGACGGGAATCGCAGTGAACTTGCCTGTCGCGATGCGGTCGATCTTCTCGCTGCGCAGATGCTCCTTGCTTTCCTCCGGTTTTGTGACACACTCGATGCAGACTTTTCCGATATAATCAAACCGCATATCTGCGATGGCGGCGCTCCGGTCAAGGCCGCGCTCTTTTTCCATCTGCAGAATGATATGCTCCAGCATCTCTTTTTCGTTCTGATCCAGATCCAGACGCTCCAGGATCAGCGAATCTCCTTCGATCACCTTGGCCGCCGCAAAACGGACCGGGAGATGCGCGTTCTGTGCATGGTCTTCGATCAGGTGGCTGACGGCATGCAGGCAGCGGTGCACCGCACCTCCGTGATCGTTGGCGTCGCAGAAGTCCTGGCGGGTGGGCTTCTCCTGGTACTTTGCGATGTGCACCGCATGCCGGATCAGCTCATCGACGCCTTCGTTTTTCGCGGCGGAGATCGGGACGACAGGCGTTCCCAGCATATCTTCCATCCGGTTGACGTCGATCGATCCATGATTACCGATGACTTCATCCATCATGTTCAGGGCGACCACAACAGGCGTCTCCATCTCCAGCAGCTGCATGGTGAGATAGAGATTGCGCTCTATATTGGTCGCGTCCACGATATTGATGATGGCCCGCGGCTTCTCGTCCAGGACAAAATTCCTGGAGACGATCTCTTCACTGGTGTAAGGAGACATGGAATAGATGCCGGGAAGGTCTGTGATCAGCGTATTGTCATGTCCGCGGATCGCGCCGTCCTTGCGGTCTACCGTGACGCCGGGGAAGTTCCCCACATGCTGGCTGGATCCGGTCAGCTGGTTGAACAGCGTGGTTTTTCCGCTGTTCTGGTTGCCGACCAGGGCAAATGTCAGAACTTCGCTGTCCGGGAGCGGGGTCCCGGATCCTCTGGGATGGAACTTTCCCTCTTCCCCCAGACCGGGGTGGGACGCGCGCCGTTTCTGCGCAGGGTCATCCGGCCTGGCTGGTGCATCGATCCGTTCTGCTTCAATCTCCTGCGCCTCTGCCAGACGCAGGGTCAGTTCGTATCCATGGATGCGCAGCTCCATCGGATCGCCGAGCGGGGCGAGTTTGATCACGGTCAGCTCCGCGCCCGGAATCACGCCCATATCCAGAAAATGCTGCCGCAGGGCGCCTTCGCCGCCGACGCTTGTGATAACGGCGCTCTCCCCAGGAATCAGATCTCTGATTGTCATAGTGCTTTTCCTTCTGTTGAGTAGTATTGGATCAATAAGTTATACACTTATAACGAGAAGCATATAATGATAACCAGCAGGAATCAATACCCATTTTCCAGGGAAAGCCTCTCAAAATGCCCGCGCGCCGCGTGCCCGCCTTTGTGAATGAGGCAGGAAAGTATTAAAAAATTCAGAGTACCTTCATTTTTAATTCATTTATTCGGGGTGTGACCGTCTTGAATGTCATATTTGCAGATGTTAAGATGAGTACGTGTTTCAGATGTATATAAGGGGTACATCCTGAACGATTTTGAAACATTGAACGGATAAAGGAGGAGTAATCATCATGAAGAGAAATAAGTTGGCACTCATTGCAGCGATCTGCAGCCTTTCTCTTGCAATGCCGGTCCTGGCAGAGAATGAGGAAGCTGCGCAGGAACAGCCGCAGGCGCAGGAACAGGCCCAGGAACAGCCGCAGGCGCAGGAACAGCCGCAGGCTGCCATGCAGACATACAAATCCAAGGACGGCGTGCTGGAGATACAGGTTCCGTCTGACTGGAGAGAGATGGAAGACGCAGCCACATGGGTCGCGCTGAGTGACGGTGCAAACCTGATCACGATTGACCACTATGCAAACGGAGAGAAGCTTCCGGCCATAACGGTGGCAGATGAGCATTATGTCAATGTATACCAGGCGGCCTATTCCACGCAGAATGAGGTGTTCCTTGTCACAGGATCGGTTGTGGACATTGCAAAGATCAACGTTGTCAGGCAGTCCATCCTTTCAATCAAGATCCTGGTCTATGATACCAAGACTGCTGTCAAGGGAGAGGATAAGAAAGAGGACGTATCAAAGGGCGAATTCAAGGTTGAATCGATGAATGCGACCATGTACGCAACGGCCGGTGTGAATGTAAGATCCGGTTATTCGACCGAGGACAAGATCATCGGTGCACTTGCACAGGGCGCTTCGGTTCAGGTGACGGGCGTCGTGAAGAAAGACGGCAAGGACTACGGATGGTATGAAGTCTCTTATGAGGGCTCCAAGGGATATGTGTCTTCACAGTTCCTTTCTTCCAAAGCCCCGGCTTCATCGACAGGTTCAGCATCCAGCTTCACGGGCACGGCCTGCACGATCTATGCGCTGTCCGGGACAGCTATTACGATCTATAAGGCAACGGACGGCAACTGGTATGACAGCAATGGGGTCAAATACACCTGGCTTGACGGTGAAAGGCTCACCAATGCAGGCGGTGATTCGTTCACCACGTACAATTCCGCGACCGGCGCTTATCCGATCGGATCGGCTACCCTGTATTACCAGAACGGAAACGCGACCACGCTGACACAGTATAGTGACGGCATGTGGTATTCCGAGGACGGAGTCCTGTATGTGGATGCCGGAAACGGTGCTTTTTCGGGCTATGACGGAACGACCCTTTATACATCCATGCCGGATCTGACTTCCGGAAGAGAGCACGGACTGTCCTCTCAGGGATCAGGACGTCCGGTAACGGTCTGGATGAATGGAAACGGGAACTATATCGATTCCGAGGGAGTGATGTACTATGATCAGGGGAACGGCACCTTTGTCGATATGAACGGAGATGTCTTCAATGTAGAATGGTAATCCTTCCGGCTTACCGGTACAGACCAAAGGCCGCTGCGGTTTTCCGCGGCGGCCTTTTTTGACGTCCTTTTTCCGGATTTCCTTCGACATCCTTTTTCCGGATTTCCCGTTGCGTTTCTACTGGCACATTTTCTTATTTGAGCTATAATATTTTTATATTTATCTGGATACCAGGAAAGGAGAACGGGCGATGGATCTTTCAAATCTGAAAACAAGTGTTTTTGGCGGGTACAAGAAGCAGGAAGTTTCTGATTATGTTTATTCGCTGGAGAGTGATTACAACTCCAAACTGAAGGAGCAGGAAAAAAAGAGCGAAGAGGCGCAGAATGAACTGCGCGCTCAGAACGAAGAAGCGCTGAACGAACTGCGTGCTCAGAACGAAGAGGCGCTGGATGCGCAGCGCGCGGAGAGTGAAGAGGCACAGAGCGCACTCAGGTTCCAGATTGAAGATCTGAAGAAGGCGCACAGCGCCGAACTGGAAGAGCTCAGCCAGGCACACAGCGCCCAGATAGAGGAGCTCAATGCCCAGCTGAAGGATCTCAGCCAGGCACACAGCGCCCAGGTAGAGGAGCTCAATGCCCAGCTGAAGGATCTCAACCGTGCATACAGTGCAGAGGTGGAAGATCTGAGCAGGAAGGTCAGCGACCTCACAAAGGAACTGGATGCGATCAACGATAAGAGAGAGAGTATCGCCGTTACGATGCTCGGGGCGCAGGAATATGCGGATGATCTGCGTGCAAAGGCAGATGAGAGAGCCCGGGAAAGAGATGCAGAGCATGTTCAGGCATTGGAAGAGCAGCAGACGAAGGTGGATTCGTTCAAAGAAAAGATCCATACGCTGATCGCACAGATCAGCACGGTTCTGCAGGCAACCACGGATGACCTGGTACAAACCTCCAGGGATCTGGTGCAGGCCGGCTCCGACATCGGGGATGAGATCGGGAAGTATTCTGATCAGCCGGAGGAAGATGCCGCCATGGAAGAGCTGGAGGCGTCTGAAGAGGCAGAGGATGCGTTCCCTGAAGAAGCGGCAAAAGAGGCAGAGGACGCGGAAGCAGAAGAAGCCTCTGAAGAGGCAGAGGATGCGTTCCCTGAAGAAGCGGCCGAAGAAGCAGAGGATGCGGAAGCAGAAGAAGCACAGGACGGTGCGATGGAGAAGTTTACGAAGGCGGCCGAAGAGATCGCTGAGAGAAGCCGTCAGTAAGTCAGTAACAGGCAGCTGAAGAATCAGATACAGAGCAGCGGCGTCTGCAGTTCCGGGCAGGAACTGCAGGCGCCTTTTTTGGTTACAGTTCACAGACCAGCCTCCGACCTTCTGCATGGAGTTCTGTGGGCACAACTGAAAACCATAGGCAGCCGACTGAGCTTTGCGAGTTGCTGCAGCCATGGTGCTGAACGTCCAGTGGACGT
>CAJOKX010000093.1 GCA_905235415.1 uncultured Lachnospiraceae bacterium | reverse complement strand
GCTGCAGCAACTCGCAAAGCTCAGTCGGCTGCCTATGGTTTTCAGTTGTGCCCACAGAACTCCATGCAGAAGGTCGGAGGCTGGTCTGTGAACTATAACCAAATATGTGCACTTCCGGCGTTTTCTGGGATTGACAAAGCGGAAGGTGCGTAATATAATCCGTTTTGTGTTTTGGACGCGCCGGAGGAGAGGCTTCTCCGCTGCACAAAAGCATATGAGTCTGTAGCTCAGCCGGATAGAGCAACGGCCTTCTAAGCCGTGGGTCGGGGGTTCGAATCCCTTCAGGCTCGTCCTTTATGGTGGGTATAGCGCAGTTGGTTAGCGCGCCAGATTGTGGCTCTGGAGGCCCAGGGTTCGAATCCCTGTACCCACCCTTTCCCTTGGGCTATCGCCAAGCGGTAAGGCACAGGACTTTGACTCCTGCATACACCGGTTCGAATCCGGTTAGCCCAGCTTGGACGTAACGCCCGTATTTTTTTCATGGGGTATTAGCTCAGATGGTAGAGCACCTGACTTTTAATCAGGTTGTCGGGGGTTCAAGTCCCCCATGCCTCACGCACAAAGCCCTGTAACCGCAACGGTTGCAGGGTTTTTGTTTTTGTGATAGATTTCTGAATATCGGCGGTCATGGCGGAATTGGCAGACGCGCTGGATTTAGGTTCCAGTGGGAGACCGTGCAGGTTCAAGTCCTGTTGGCCGCAGTACAGAGGATGCCGGAGCCTCCGGCATCCTTTTTGCACGCAAAAAAGAATTGCAAAACAGCTCCGGGATATGCACAATAGATGCATGATGCAGGGAAAGAAAGATGTAAAAGTATATACCGCTTCCACAAAATGCCTGGAGGATCCGGAACTGTTTGACGCATGGCTGTTAAAGGTGCCGGAAGACAGGCGAAAGAGTGTGGAGGAACTGAGAAACCCGGCCGTCAGGCGGCAGAGCCTTGCGGCAGGCGCGCTTCTTGTGTGTGCGCTCAGAGACTATGCGGGCACTCTTGACGACGGTGCGGGCACTCTTGACGACGGTGTGGGAACCGCAAAAGACGATGCGCTCACTTTCGAAGACGGTTCGGGCACTGCGGAAGGGATGCGCGGAGGGGAGGCCGGACGAGCTGACTTTTCAGATCCGCGGCGTATCCGGATCGCGAAGGAGGAGGACGGGAGACCGTATCTGCAGGACTGTCCGCAGATCCATTTCAGCCTGTCCCATTCCGGCAGCAGGGTCATGTGCGCCGTCTCGCAGGTGCAGGTCGGATGTGACGTGCAGGCAGCCGGAAGGACGGATGCGGATCTTCGGAGGATCGGAAAAGTCCTGCGGGCGCTTGCCCCGGGAGAGCAGGAGCGGATCCGCAGCGATCCGGACGCATTCTACCGGATCTGGACGCTGAAGGAGAGCTTTCTGAAACTGACCGGGAAGGGTCTGGCCCTCCCGATGTCTTCTTTTGAGATCCGGCTGGATCCGCCCGGGATCGTCCAGGATATCATATCGGAAGAGATCGATATGATAGAATATGCGCCGGAAAGCGCCGAAGAGCAGAGGGAATACCGGTTTGCCTGTATGGCGTGCGGCGGTGAGATCGCAGAGGAGATGACGCGCATTGACCTCGCCCGGGAGCTGCAGGCCATCCGCAGCACCCGTCCCTGAAACAGTCTCGTGCAGGCGCGATTTCAGCCGGAGCACTTTCGGCAAGAGCACTTTAGGCAATAGCATTTCCGCAGAAGCGCCTAAGGCAGGCGCGAACAGACACGGCAATCAGAACAGGCAGCAGTTTTCACTATCAGGAGGAACCTGAACATGAAAGTCACTTTAAAGGATATTACCAAGCGATTTCCCGGAAAGGACAAGAAGAGCGGCCCTGTCACGGCGGTCGATGATTTCGATTTCGAGATCCCGAGCGGACAGCTCGTGGGACTGCTGGGACCGTCCGGGTGCGGGAAGAGCACGACGCTGATGATGATCTGCGGTCTGGAGAAGCCGACGGAAGGCCGGATCTTCTTCGATGACGAGGATGTGACGGACGTGCCGCCGGAAGAGCGCGGCGTCGGACTGGTATTCCAGAATTACGCCCTGTATCCGCACATGACGGTCGAGCAGAACATCATGTTTCCGCTGGGCAATCTGAAGGGGGCGGACAAACTCTCCAAAGAGGAGATGAAGAAGAAGGCGCTGGAGGCTGCCAGGCTGGTGCAGATCGAAGACCTGTTGCAGCGAAGGCCCAGGGAGCTGTCCGGCGGACAGCAGCAGAGGGTAGCGATCGCCCGCGCGCTGGTGAAGATGCCGCGCGTGCTTCTGATGGATGAGCCGCTCTCCAACCTGGATGCGCGCCTTCGTCTGCAGACCCGTGTCGAGATCCGGCGCATCCAGAGAGAGACCGGCATCACGACCGTCTTTGTCACGCACGATCAGGAGGAGGCCATGTCGATCTCCGACACGATCGTGGTCATGAACAAGGGCGTCGTGCAGCAGATCGGACGTCCGCAGGAGGTCTATGACGATCCGCACAATCTGTTCGTGGCGACCTTCCTGGGAACGCCGCCGATCAATGTATTTGACGGAAGCCTGCGCGGGGGAAAGGTCTATATCGGAGAGGACGCTGTCTATGATATAGACAGCCTCGATCCGGAGACGGAAAAGGAGACATCCGGCAGCGGCGCAAAAGCGGACGGGAATTCCGGCGTGAAGAAGGGGCCGGGGAGACTGGCAGATGAGGCCGGCGATATTCCGGTCAGTGTCGCGATCCGTCCGGAGGGCTTCTATCTGGATCCGGAAGGCCCCCTGCACTGCAGTCTTCTGGGCGTGGAGGTCATGGGGCGTGACGTGACCGTGATCTCGAAGCACCCCGCATTCCGGGGCGAGAGCATCCGCACGATCGTGGACGCGGAGAACCGTCCCGGCGATGTGCAGCGGGAGGTCCGTTTCCGCATCCGGCCCGGCAAGATCTTTGTGTTCGATAAGGAGACCGGAGAGCGCCTGTACGGCAGAAAATAAGGGAGAAACGGTATGGAGACGAACAATAAAAAAGCGTGGCTGTACCTGCTTCCGGGCGCCGTCTTCCTGGTCGTATTCATGGTATATCCGCTGATCGACGTATTTATTTATTCTCTGGAGGAAAGCTATAACTTTGCCTCCCAGACCTCGCGCGGGACGGGGCTGTTCAACTTCAGCTACATCCTGCATGATCCGTATTTTCTGCAGGCAGTCCGCAACACGGCTCTGTGCGTGATCATCACGGTGCCGATCTCAACAGGACTGTCGCTTCTGATCGCATTTGCCCTGAGCTCGATCAGGCCGCTGAAGAATCTGTTCCAGACGATTTATTTCCTTCCTTATGTCACCAACACCCTCGCAGTCGGACTGGTCTTCATGATCCTGTTCAAGAAGACTGCCTACACAGACGGCATGGTGAACCTCCTGATTCATTTCTTCCACGGACCGACCATCGATTTCATAGACGGTCCGTACTGGGCGAAAATGTTTGTCCTGTGCTTCTATGTCATCTGGATCGTCATGCCGTTCAAGATCCTGATCCTGACCAGCGCGCTTGCTTCGGTGGATGAGAACTATTACAGCGCTGCCAGGGTCGACGGGACCAGGGGCGGACGGATCTTCCTGCGCATCACGCTTCCGATGATCTCTCCGACGGTCTTCTATCTGATCATCACGGGCTTTATCGGAGCCTTCAAGGAATATGCGGACGCAGTCGCGCTGTTTGGAACGGATCTGAATGCGGCGCAGATGAATACGATCGTCGGGTATATCTACGACATGCTCTACGGGGATTCCGGCGGGTATCCGTCTTACGCGGCCGCCGCGGCGATCCTGCTGTTTGTGATCATCCTGACCATTACGGTCGTCAATCTGCTTTTCAGCAAAAAGCATGTCTATTACTGAGGAGGGGCCGCGGATGGGTAAGAAAAGAATCAAAACCGCTTTGATCTATATACTGCTGGTCCTGTGGGCGCTGATCGTCCTGTTCCCGTTTTACTGGATGATCCTGACGTCCCTCAAGAGCTACAGCGCCTACAACTCCGAGTATATCCCGAAGCTGTATACACTCTCGCCGACACTGCAGAACTACGTGGAAGCATTTACGGCGGTCCCGCTCGGAAAATATCTGCTCAACACGCTGATCTTCGCGGTCTGCACGACCGCCATCATGGTTGTCGTGTCAGTCCTGGCTGCGTATGCATTCGCAAGGCTTCAGTTCCGCGGGAAGAATCTGGTATTCACGCTGTTCCTTGCGCTGATGATGCTCCCCAATGAGATGGTCATTATCACCAACTTTGTCACCATTACGAACGCAGGACTGCGGAATTCATTTCCCGGTCTGATCCTGCCGTCCGTCATGTCGGTCTTCTATGTATACCTGCTCAAGGAAAACTTTGAGATGGTGCCCGACAGCCTGTATCTGGCCGCCAAGGTGGACGGAACCAGCGATCTGAAGTACCTGCTGCGCGTGATGATCCCGATCTGCAAACCGACGATTATCACGATCATCATCCTGAAGGCCATCGAATGCTGGAATTCCTACGTCTGGCCGCGCCTGATCACCGATGACCAGAATTACTACCTGGTCTCGAACGGAATCCAGGAGATTCGGGAAAATGGGTTCGGCCGGGAGAATATCCCTGCCATGATGGCGGCTGTCGTGATCATCTCGATCCCGCTGATTGTGCTGTTTTTGATCTTCCGCAACAAGATCATGTCCGGCGTTCTGAGAGGAGGAACCAAGGGATGAGACAGGCTGATACGAAGAGGGGAGGTTCCGGCCGGAAGAAGATCCGAAGCTGCGCGGCGGCGCTGCTGCTTCTCGCATGCGCTCTGGGACTGAGCGGCTGCCACGGAGGCGTGTCCACCACTTCATTTTCCGTGCCGGCGTCTTTCAACGAGGACACAAAGTACGAGATCACTTTCTGGGCTAAAAATGACACCAACAAGACACAGGTGAAGATCTATAACAAGGCCGTGGAGGAGTTCGAAAAGCTCTATCCCGAGATCCATGTAAATCTGCGCCTGTATACAAACTATGGCGACATCTACAACGATGTCATCACCAATATCTCCACAGGAACGACGCCGAATGTCTGCATCACCTATCCGGATCACATCGCGACCTATAAGACCGGTGAGAATATCGTGGTTCCCCTGGATGACCTGGCGGCGGACGAGAAGTACGGACTGGGAGGATCAGAGGTCCGGTTTGACTCGCCCGGGCAGGATGAGGTGGTTGAGAAATTCCTGGAGGAAGGGCGGATCGACGGATATCTGTACGCACTGCCCTTCATGCGCTCCACGGAAGCGTGCTACATCAATAAAACCTATGTGGAACAGCTGGGATATGAGGTGCCGGATATCCTGACGTGGGACTATATCTGGGAAGTGTCCGAGAAGGCGATGGAGAAGAATCCGGACGGAACCTTCAGGATCAACGGGCAGAATGTCCTGATCCCGTTCATCTACAAGTCGACGGACAACATGATGATCCAGATGCTGGAGCAGTACGGGGGCGGCTACTCGACGGAATCGGGAGAAGTGCTCCTGTTCAATGACACGACGAAGGAGCTGCTTCAGGAGATCTCTTCCCATGCGAAGAGCCGTGCGTTTTCCACCTTCAAGATCTCCAGCTATCCCGCCAACTTCCTGAACGCCGGGCAGTGCATATTTGCCATCGACTCAACCGCGGGCTCGACGTGGATGGGGTCGGACGCACCCCTGGTGGATATCAGTCCGGATAAGCTGGTCCGGTTTGAGACTGCCGTCCGCCCGGTCCCGCAGGCAGACCCGGATCATCCGAAGATGATCTCCCAGGGTCCATCCGTGTGCATCTTCAATAAGAGCGACCCGCAGGAAGTCCTGGCCAGCTGGCTGTTCGCGCAGTATCTGCTGACCAATGACGTGCAGATTGCCTATTCCGGAACGGAGGGATATCTGCCGGTCACAACCAAGGCGCAGGATGCAGAAGAATACCGGGCCTATCTGGAACAGGCAGGGAGCGACACGAAGGATCACTACCAGGTCAAGATCGACGCCACGAAGCTGATCATGGAGTATACGGAGGATACCTTTGTCACGCCGGTGTTCAACGGATCGGCGTCCCTGCGCGATGCGTCGGGATATATGGTGGAAGACGTATCCAAGGCTGCGCGGCGCAAAAAAAAGGTCAATGACGCCTATCTCAAAGACCTGTTTGAGAATACGAAGAAACTGTACCATCTGGATCAGATCGAAGTGACCGGATCAGAGGACAGTCTAAAAGACCTCGGACCGCTTCCGCAAACCTCCGTCGGCCTGCTGGCCCTGCTGGGGATCACCTGGGCGCTGATCATCCTCTACCTGATCCGGGAAAAAATCCGGGAGCGGAAGCACAAAAGCTCCTGAAAAGATGTTCAAACAATTGTAAAAAACCATCGGATTCCTGTAACGAAACTGTAATCTTAATTGGGTATACTAATCAAGAACGCCGCGGCCCACTTGCCGCGCAGCGCCCGGTGCGTCAGCACCATCTTCCTTAGAGCGCGGCTGCGATCCGCCGGAGTTGCTGGCCGCCGGTGGCGCCCGTTTGGCAACAACCGAGCCGGAGGCGAGACCACCGGCCGCCCGTGTATGGAAACCATAGTGTGCAGCAATTATGGAGGGTAAGAGGTATGAAGAGAGTAAAGAAACTGATCGGGCTGTTGGTGGCAGCGACGATTATTGCGGCAACACCGCTCACAGCGATGGCACTGCCGGCGGGCGGATACGTTCCGACTTCAGGAACCTGGTATTTTAAGAACAGCAATACGAAGAAGTGGGAGAAAACCGGAACAGTTCTGTCTTATACCTATAAAAAGGACGGAAGGCTGACCAAGCGTGTTAATAAATATGATGGAGGGTCTTCTGCGTCCACATATACCTGGAAGGGGAATTATCTCACAAAGCAGGTCAACAAATATTCGGATGGCAGCAGCAATATGACATATAAATACAAAAATAAAAAACAGACTTCGTATCAGTACAGCGGTAATAAGGCTCAGACAATCAAGTGGAAAGGGAAAACGGGAACCGAAACCGGGGATGGTTGGACGAGGAAATATACCGTCAACGGAAAGGGACAGCTGGTCAAAATTACTACAAAATACAGCGATGGAGGTACTTATACGTCCACTTATAAGTATTCCGGAGGCGGCAATCTGAAAAGTGTCGCAGGGAAGGGGAAGGATTCCAAGGGGAAGACCACCTATAACAACCTCATGAAGTACAACAAGAAAGGATATCCAACCTCCCAGGTGTCTTCCGGAACGGGTTATTCTTATAAAGCCACATATAAATATAAAACCAAAAAAGGAAAGCTCAGGGAAGTGGTCGTCAACAGCACCTACAAAGACGGCGGCTCCAGCGAAACATATTCGAACAAACTCGTATTTACGAAGTGGAAGAAAGTCAGCCACGTCAGAAACTGTGACGCGTTTGGTAATTTGATAGGGTTTGGATGGTAAGCATCCGGCGGTCAGGTAACTCGTGTGCAGCAATTATGGAGGGTAAGAGGTATGAAGAGAGTAAAGAAACTGATCGGACTGTTGGTGGCAGCGACTATTATTGCGGCAACACCGCTCACAGCGATGGCACTGCCGGCGGGCGGATACGTTCCGACCTCAGGAACCTGGTATTATAAGAACAGCAGTACGAAGAAGTGGGAGAAAAGCGGTTCTGTTATATCTTATACCTATAAAAAGGACGGAAAGCTGACGAAGCGTGTTGATAAATATAACGGAGGGTCTTCTGCGCTCACATATACCTGGAAGGGGAATTATATCACCAAGATTGCCAGCAATTCCGCAGACGGCGGTGGCTTTACGGCATATAAATACAAAAATAAAAAACGGATTTCGTATCAGTACAGTGGTGAGAAGGCTCAGACGATCAAATGGAAAGGGAAAACAGGAACCTATACCGGGGATGGTGGGAAGACGAAATATACCATCAACGGGAAGGGACAGCTGGTCAAAAGCACCACGACATACGACTCTGGATATGTTTATACGACCACTTATAAGTATTACGGAGGCGGCAATCTGAAAAGTGTCACAGGGAAGGGGAAGGATTCCAAGGGGAAGACCACCTCTAACTACCTCATGAAGTACAACAAGAAAGGATATCCAGCCTCCCGGATGTATTCCGGAACGAATTATTCTGATAAAACCACATATAAATATAAAACCAAAAAAGGAAAGCTCAGGGAAGTGGTCGTCAACAGCACCTACAAAGAAGGCGGCTCCAACGAAACATATTCGTACAGGATCGTATTTACGAAGTGGAAGAAAGTCAGCCACGTCAGAAACTGTGACGCGTATGGTAATACAATAGGGCTTGGATGGTAAGCATCCGGCAAACAATCAACAGGGCCGCAGCGATCATGCTGCGGCCCTGGTTTATGGTCGGGAAGGCGGACGTTTCACAGGGGAAAACAACCCGGAGGACAAGCATAATCATGTAAAAGGGTCTTGAGTTATGCATTCTGAAGTGGTTATAATGAGATGACTTTTGGCTATGCCCACAGGGTGTGCATTGTATGTAGGAGGAATATGAAAATGAAGAAGTTCAGAGCATCAGCAGCGGTGCTCCTTGTGACTGCCCTCGCACTCACAGGATGCAGCAGCAAAAAGAGTGAGACCGAGGCTCCGAAGGAAACGCAGGCGAGCGCTGCCGAGGAGGCTGTGTCGGAAACTGCATCTGTGCAGGAAGAGGCGGCTGAAACTGTCGAGAGCGAGATTGCAGAAGCTGCAGCAGCAGTTGAGACGGAGGCAGCAGAAGCAGCAGTTGAAACCGAGGCTGTAGAAGTTGAGGCTGCAGTTGAGACTGAGGCGGCAGAAGATGAAGCTGAGACCGAGGCTGTAGAAGTTGAGGTTGCAGTCGAGACTGAGGCAGCAGAAGATGAAGCTGAGACCGAGGCTGTAGAAGTTGAGGTTGCAGTTGAGACTGAGGCGGAAGAAGCAGCAGTCGAGACTGAAGCTGAAGAAGAGACCGAGGTTGTAGAATTTGAAATTGCGCTTGAGACCGAGGCGGAAGAAGCAGCAGTCGAGACTGAAGCTGAAGAAGAGACCGAGGTTGTAGAATTTGAAAT
>CAJOKX010000092.1 GCA_905235415.1 uncultured Lachnospiraceae bacterium | reverse complement strand
CATGGAAGCGACCACGCTTCTATAGGAGCTGGGAATGGCTGCAATGCAACCGATGCAAAGCGAGGGCAGGCAACGTGTTTTCAGTGTGCCCACAAACTCAAAGCAGAGTTGGCTGGCCTGTGAACTGTAACGCGCGGGATGTTTCATGACGCAGGGTGCGCAGGATGTCTGTATGTCTGCGCGTTTGCTTTGCCCCGGAAAAAGCGCCGGGCACTTACAGAATCGCGTTTTCCTGGCTTGCCTCGTATCCTGCGTCCTTCACAGCCTGCAGGATCTTGTTCTTATGGTCCGTACCAAACGCCTCCAGCGTGATGGTCAGCTTCACGGCCGCGTTGCGGTCCGTGCTGACAAACTGGTTGTGGTCCAGACGGATTACATTGCCCTGGTTTTCTGCGATCAGGGACGCAACCCGCACCAGTTCTCCCGGCTTGTCCGGAAGCATGACGGAGAAGGTGAAGATACGGTCTCTCTGGATCAGTCCGTGCTGCACGACAGAGGACATTGTGATCACATCCATATTGCCGCCGGACAGTACGCTGACCACTCTCTTCCCTTTGCACCGCAGATGCTTCAGCGCCGCAACGGTCAGAAGGCCGGAGTTCTCCACGATCATCTTGTGGTTCTCGACCATGTCCAGGAACGCAACGATCAGTTCATCGTCTTCCACCGTGATGACTTCGTCTATATTCTTCTGCAGATACGGAAATACATTTCCGCCGGGCGTCTTGACCGCCGTGCCGTCCGCGATCGTGCTCACCTTCGGCAGCGTCACGACCTTCCCCTCCTTCAGGGAGGCGCTCAGGCACGCAGCGCCGGCCGGCTCCACCGCGATCACTTTGATGTTGGGGTTCAGGAGCTTGGCGAGTGTCGAGACGCCCGTCGCAAGTCCGCCTCCGCCCACCGGCACCAGGACGTATTCCACAAGCGGCAGATCCTTGAAGATCTCCATCATGATGGTGCCCTGCCCGGTTGCCACCGTCGGATCATCAAACGGGTGCACAAAGGTCATGCCCTGGTCTTTGGCAAGCTCCAGCGCATACGCGCAGGACTCGTCATACACATCCCCCTTCAGGATCACCTCGGCGCCGTAGCTGCGCGTACGGTTCACCTTGATGAGCGGAGTTGTGGTCGGCATCACGATCGTCGCCCTGCATCCGTACTTCTTGGCGGCGTACGCGACGCCCTGGGCATGATTGCCCGCGGATGCCGTGATGAGCCCCCTCGAGCGCTCCTCCTTGCTCATGGTGCTGATCTTGTAATAGGCGCCGCGGATCTTGTACGCCCCGGTCACCTGCATGTTCTCCGGTTTCAGCCAGACCTTGCTGCCGCAGGAGGCGCTGAAATAGTCGCTGTAGATCAGGGAGGTGTCATTGGTCACCTTTCTGACGATCTCCGACGCCTGCTCGAAGGCTTCCAGTGTCAGCATTTTCTTCATTCCTCAGCCTCCTCTTCAGAGCGGACGTCAAACAGTGCATTGACAAATGCATCCGCGTCAAACTTCTGCAGGTCGTCGATCTGTTCACCGACGCCGATATACTTCACCGGAATGCCCAGCTCGGAATGAATCGCGACAGCGATTCCGCCCTTGGCGGTTCCGTCGAGCTTCGTCAGGATAATCCCGTTGACAGGCGTGACTGCCTGGAATTCCCTTGCCTGCGCCAGCGCATTCTGCCCGGTCGTTCCGTCCAGCACGACGAGCGTCTCGCGGTATGCATCCGGATATTCCCGGTCAATGATCCGGTTGATCTTGGCCAGCTCATTCATCAGATTCTTTTTATTGTGGAGGCGGCCGGCGGTGTCTACGATCAAAACGTCGGCGTTTCTTGCCTTCGCCGCCGCAATCGCGTCATAGACGACAGAGCCGGGATCCGATCCCTCCTTCCCGGATACGATATCCACGTCTGCCCTATTTGCCCATTCGGCAAGCTGCTCGCCCGCCGCGGCGCGGAAGGTATCTGCGGCCGCAAGGATCACTTTGCTGCCCTGATCCTTTAAAAGCCCGGCCAGCTTACCGATACTGGTCGTCTTGCCCACGCCGTTGACGCCGACCACGAGTACAACACTCTTCTGGTTTTCAAACGCATAGTCGGCTTCGCCCACATTCATCTGGGCCTTGATGGAATCCATCAGAATCTTCCGGCATTCCTGCGGATCCCGGATCCGTTCTTCCTTCACCTTTTCCTTCAGGTCGTCGATGATATTCGTGGTCGCCTTGATCCCGATGTCACCCATAATCAGGATCTCTTCGATCTCCTCGTAGAAGTCGTCGTCGATCTCCGAATATCCGGAAAAGACCGAATCAAATCCGGAAACGATGCTGTCTCTTGTCTTGGACAATCCGTCCGCCAGACGGCGGAAGAATCCCTTCTTTTCCTCAGCCATTACACCTTAGATTCCTTTCAGGTAAGTGAACTCTCCACCAGGTCAACCGACACCAGCGAAGATACGCCTTTCTCCTGCATCGTAATGCCGTACAGCCGGTCGCATGCGGCCATAGACCCTCTGCGGTGTGTGATCACGATAAACTGTGTATGCTTGGTCAGCTTATGCAGATACTTTGCAAAACGGTCCACATTTGCCTCGTCCAGTGCAGACTCGATCTCGTCGAGCAGGCAGAACGGGGACGGCTTCAGATTCTGGATGGCGAACAGAAGCGCAATCGCGGTCAGGCTCTTCTCGCCGCCGGACAGCTGCAGCATATTCTGCAGTTTCTTTCCCGGAGGCTGCGCGATCACGCGGATGCCTGCCTCGAGGATATCCTCCCCCTCTACCAGCTCCAGCGTTCCCTTGCCGCCGCCGAACAGTTCACGGAATGTCTGGTCGAACTCCGTCCGGATCCGCTCAAACTGCTCCTCAAACTGCGTGCGCATTCCATCGTCCAGCTGAGCGATGATCTTCTGCAGATCCTCCGCCGACTTCACCAGGTCTTCATGCTGCTGCGTCAGGAACTCATATCTCTCCGACAGTTCCCGATACTCTTCAATCGCGTTGACATTGACGTTGCCAAGCGCCTTGATCTCTCTCTTGAGGGAGGAAAGCTGCTTTTGCAGCGCGCTCCTCGAACCGATGTCCTCCCTGCGCAGTTCCCGGCACTGCACCGGGGTAAGCTCATATTCTTCCCACAGATACTGCGCGCTCTTCTCGCGGCTCTCTTCCAGCTTGCGCAGCTGTTCCTCCAGGCGGAAAATCTCGCGGTCATATTCCATGACCTGCTGATTGAGTTCTTCCGTTCCTTCAAAGAACGCCTTCTGCTGCGCGCTCTTTTCTTCCTTGCGCCTGTTCAGCTCAGCCAGCCGGCTGTTCAGTTCCTCTTCCGACTTCTTCGACTCGGTGATCTGCGACTTCAGGTATTCGATCTCCTCCTGCTTCTTCTTTCTGGAATCCGCATTGGAAGACAGTCTCGAAGTGATGCCCTGCGCCTCATCCTCGCGGCTTCTGATCTCCTCCTCAAGTCTTCTGATATTCTGGGTGATGAAATGCCTCTCCTGGCCGAATCCAGCGATCTTCACGCGGATCTTCGAGAGAGATTCTTCCTTCAGGGCCAGTTCCTTCGTCAGCTCGTCCACACGATCCTGCAGCAGTGCGATCTCATCATTGATCTTCTTCTGCAGAGAATCGCTCTTTTCCAGGTCTTCCCCGCTCTGTGCCTGCTCATTTTCGAGCTGCTCCATCTCCAGACGGATCTGCTCGCGTTCTCTGGCAATCAGGTCTCTTGCGGACTGTGTCTCCTCCATCCGGCCGCTCAAAACCTGCATGTTCTGATCGAGTGTCCTGAGATCAAACTGATTCTTCTGGAGAAGTCCGGAAACCGCAGCGATCTCATCGCGGAGCTTATTTCTCCGGGTATGGTCTTCCTCAACCGATTCAGACAGCGCTGCAAGCTGCTGTTTCATACGGCTGATCCTGCGCGTCTCCTCCTCGATCTCGCGGCGCCTGCCCAGCAGATTGCTGTTGTTTTTAAATGCGCCGCCCGTCATGGATCCGCCCGGGCTGAGAAGTTCTCCGTCCAGCGTAACCAGACGCAGCGAATAATGATACTGCCTGGCAATGCGGATCGCCTGGTCGATCGTCTCTACGACAACCGTCCTTCCGAGCAGATGCCTTGCAAGATCCTCATACTGCGGATCGCATTCCACGATGGAAGACGCCAGTCCGATCACTCCGTTTTCATGCAGGACGTCCTTCTCGCGCAGCTCTCTGCTGTTTTTCATGGCCGTCAGCGGCAGGAAGGTCGCACGCCCGAAGCGGTTCTCCTTGAGGAATGTGATCATCCGCTTGGCTGTCTGCTCATCCGATGTGACAATATTCTGTATGCTGCCGCCCAGGGCCGTCTCAACCGCCAGCTCATAGCGCTTCGACGTCCGGATCAGATCCGCGACGACGCCCAGGATCCCGCTCTCGCGGCCCTTCTGCTCCATGACCCTCTTGATGGCGGACCCGTATCCTTCATACCGCTCGGTAATGGACCGCAGCGTCTCCAGCCTGGAGGTCTCTCTCTCGTACTCCGAGCGCAGCTTCTCAAGTCTGTCGCTCTCCTCCAGGAAACGGCTGTGTACGGTTTCGAGTTCCTCAGACAGGCGCGCGGACCGCTCCTGCAGAGACTCCTCTTCCTTCCGGGCGTCCGCCCGCTTGCCTTCCAGGTCCCTGCGGCTTTGGTCCTGCTCCTTCTCATCGCTGCGAAGGGTGATCTCCCGGCTGTCAAGCTGGGAGCGCCGAAGGGCGATCTGCTCGATCATCGTCGACGCCCTCTGGCGCCCGGTCTGGATATCCGTCCGTTCATTCAGCAGATGGATGATCCTCTGCTGTCCCTCGTCGATCTGCGCGGAAAGCGCACTGATCTTCGATGAGATCTCCGCGTTCTCTTCCTCCTGCGCGTGAAGCTGCGCCTCACACTGATCCGCTTCCTGATTCAGATCCGTAAGCCTTGTGCGGGAGGATTCCAGCTGGGACTTTCTCTGTCCCACCTCGCTTTTGAGCCTGGACGAGCGGACCTTCAGATCCTCATCGTTTCTGTCCAGCGACAGGATCTGGTCATTGACCAGGTCGATCCTGCCTGCATGATTCTGCCGGTCCAGCTTTGCGGCGGACAGTGCCTCCGCAGCCTTCCCGGTTTCCTCCTCAATCGCGGTAATCTCCTCGCCGGCCAGCGCATACTGCTCCTTCGCGCTCTGAAGCTTTTCCTTTACCTCCGCTTCCCCTGCGCGCGCCGTCTCCAGGTTGTCGCCTGCGCTCTTGAGATTCTGCTCATACTGCTCGTTGTCAATCAGATACAGATTGACGTCGCACAGCTTCAGCTCTTCTCGCTTCGCGAGGTAGATCTTTGCCTTCTCCGACTGTTCCTTCAATGGCCCCACCTGGCGCGTGAGCTCGGAAAGAATATCGTTCACCCGGACCAGGTTGGCCTGCTCGCTGTCGAGCTTCTTCACCGCGGCAGCCTTGCGGTGCTTGTATTTTACGATTCCGGCAGCCTCGTCAAACAGCTCCCTGCGCTCCTCCGGCTTGCCGTTCAGGATCTTTTCAACCTGTCCCTGTCCGATCAGAGAATATCCTTCCTTCCCGATACCGGTGTCATAGAACATCTCCTGGATATCGCGCATCCGGACCTGCGTCCCGTTGATCAGATACTCTGATTCGCCGGAGCGGTACAGACGCCTGGCTACCGTCACCTCTTCATAATCGACCGGAAGCGCGTGGTCCGCGTTATCCAGTGTGATCGCCACATAGGCATAGCTCATCGGCCTGCGGGACTGAGTGCCGGCGAAGATGACGTCCTGCATGGACCCTCCGCGCAGCTGTTTCGCAGACTGTTCTCCCAGAACCCAGCGGATCGCATCCGAAACGTTCGACTTTCCCGAACCGTTCGGTCCCACGACCCCTGTGATTCCATTATGAAACTGCAGCACGATCTTATTTGCAAATGATTTGAACCCGTGCAGTTCCAGACTCTTCAGATACATATAGTAAACCGTTCCTTTACCGTGTGCTCAGACACGGATTCCTCTCTTCTTCAGCTCAATCAGCGCCCTGTAGGCAGCCTCCTGCTCGGCAGCCTTCTTGGTGCTGCCGCTCCCGCTGCCGACCGTCTCCTGATCCAGCACAAGGTCAACCATAAAGAGTTTGTTGTGATCCGGTCCCTGTTCCCCGGTCACCTGATACACAACCTCGCTGTTTTTAAAGTCTCTCTGAATCACTTCCTGCAGGAGCGTCTTGCTGTCCGTGAACATGCGCTTGTGCTCATAGTCCGTCAGGATAAAGCGCACGATAAAATCCTTCGCGCTCTCAAGCCCTCCGTCCAGATAGATCGCTCCGATCAGCGCCTCCAGCGCGTCGGACACAATGGAAGCGCGCCCTCTTCCGCCGGTCCGCTCCTCGCCCTTGCCCAGGAGCAGATAAGAGGGCAGGTCAAACTGCCTGGCGCAGAAAGCAAGCGTCGCCTCGCAGACCAGACTGGCCCGAAGCCTCGTCAGCTCTCCCTCCGGCTTGTCGGGAAATGACAAATAGAGGAATTCTGAGCTGACTATCTCCAGCACGGAATCCCCCAGAAATTCCAGACGCTCATTGTCCCCCATCCCCTCAGCGCGGTGTTCGTTGGCATAGGAGCTGTGGGACAATGCCTGCGTGAGCAAAGCTAGGTTGCTGAAGCTGTATCCGATGACCTGCTCCAGCTGTTCTGCATCAGTGTGATTCATCATTCCTCCGCCTGCTCTCAGTTGACAGCCTGCCGGATGGCCTCCACGGCATCTCCGACCGTCACAATCTTCTGAGCCTCTTCCGTCGGAATCTCAATATCAAACTCTTCCTCCACAGACATGATAATCTGGAAGACATCCAGACTGTCTGCTCCGAGATCATCCACAAATGTGGTCTCTTCCGTGATCTCATCCAGATCCACACTCAGTACGTCAGCGATAATCTGCTGTAGTTTTTCAAATTCCATCCTGGCTCCTCTCTGCATCTGCCTGTGCCTTCTCTTCTCCGGCAAACATGGCTGTCTTTCCTGTTATATCCTGCCTGTAAAACTGCATACACTGATAGAGCGCATTCTCCACTTCGGCCGCCTTCGCGCTGCCATGCATCTTCACGACCAGGCTCTTCAGTCCCAGAAGCGGAGCGCCGCCGTACCGGCTTGCGTCAAACTTCTTCAGGGTTTCCTTCAGTGCACCCTTGATCATGAGGCCGCCGAGTTTGCTCATCGTGGAGGAGTAGATCCCCTCTTTCACCTCTGCCAGAAGGACCTTGGCAACCCCTTCGTACATCTTGATCACCACGTTTCCGACAAACCCGTCGCACACTGCGACGTCGCAGGGGCCGCAGGGGATATCCCTCGCCTCCAGACTCCCGGTAAACCGGATGATCCCTTTTTCATCCATCTCCTTGAGAAGCGGAAACGTCTCTTTGACCAGGGCGTTGCCCTTTTCCTCCTCCGCACCGATATTCACGATACCGACTCTCGGATTCTGGATACCTTCCACATACTGCATGTAGATGCTGCCGAGCTTCGCCCACTGTGCAAGATGCTCCGGCCTTGCGTCCACATTGGCGCCGCAGTCCAGCAGCATCATGCCGCCCTGCTGCGTGGGCATGACAGAAGCGAACGGAGGTCTCTTCACGCCGCGGATTCTCCCGACAATCCCCTGGCCTCCGACCAGGACTGCCCCTGAGTTGCCGGCGGAGATACAGGCATCCGCCTCCCCTCTCTTGACCATCCCGAGTGCCACGCACAGAGAGGAATCCTTTTTCGTGCGGACAGCTTCCACCGGATGTTCCGCCATTCCGATCACTTCCTGCGCATTGCGCACACTGATCGATCCCTGCGGATACGCCTGACCGTTCAGACACGCTGCAATCTCTTCCTGACGGCCGACCAGCACGACGGACAGATCCTTCTTCCGATTGACAGCCTTGATCACGCCCTTGACGATCTCACCGGGCGCATGATCGCCGCCCATCGCGTCTACTGCGATCCTGATCTTCTCTTCCATCCAATATGCCTCTCTGTACCGAAAAAAACAGCATGCAGAAAGCATGCAGCCAACCTGCTTATATCTGAAAAATCTTACTATATCAGATGCCAAAAAGCAAGAAAAAGGGAACCGCCCGCAGGCGATTCCCTGTCTTTTCAGGTATGGGATCCGGTTCAGGCCTCTTCGCCAACCTTGATGATCTCCCTCTTATTGTAGCTTCCGCAAGCCTTGCAGACGGTATGCGGTCTCATCAGAGCGCCGCACTTGCTGCACTTTACAAGAGTCGGAGCAGCCATCTTCCACTGTGCATGCTTCATATCTCTTCTGGACTTGCTGTGCTTGTTTTTCGGGCAAATCGACATGGTTACACCTCCTTGAACTTGCTGAAAACATCCAGGACTTTGGACATTTGCGGATCAAGTGCCTTGCGCACGCAGCCACATTCACCGTGGTTCAAGTTCTGACCGCACACAGGGCACAATCCCTTGCAGTCCTCCCTGCAGAGGACACGGGACGGCCAGTTCAGCAGAGCCTCGCCAAAGAGCAGCTTATCCACGTCCAGGTAATATCCTTCAAGATAATAGTCCGGCTCGAATGATGATCCTTCGTCATCCGTATCATCTTTCGGCACACTCTCGGCCTCAGCCGGACTTCCGGCACCGCCCGCGTGAACTCTGTCATCAAAGCTCAGCTCCAGCGGAACCTCTGTGTTCTTAAGGCATCTGTCGCACGGAATCTGTACCGTGACCGACGCGCTCCCGTGAATGTTCAGATACCCCTCTTCATCCTTCACAACCGTGATCCGGACCGGGTTCTTTACAAGAAGCGGAAACTCTCCGAAACTGTACTCCAGTCTGTCGGCGTCGATCGGAACTTCCTGGTCGATCCTCTTATCATCCAGCAGTACATCGGTAAGATTCAGTTTCATAAGACAGAATCTCCTTCAAAACGCACTTTGTTATTATAATCACGCCGTGAAGAAGTGTCAAGCACATCTTCACGGCATTTTGGTTACATTTCACAGGCCAGCCTCCAACCTTCTGCATGGAGTTCTGTGGGCACAACTGAAAACCATAGGCAGCCGACTGAGCTTTGCGAGTTGCTGCAGCCATGAAAGCGACCACGCTTCTATAG
>CAJOKX010000091.1 GCA_905235415.1 uncultured Lachnospiraceae bacterium | reverse complement strand
CTCGCATCTCCACATCGTTCCGGTGCGGCCCATGCCGGTCTGGATCTCATCGAAAATAAGCGCTACGCCGGTCTCATCACAGATCTGGCGCACTTCAGCCAGATAGCCTTCCGGCGGGATGATGACGCCGGCTTCACCCTGGATCGGCTCAAGAATGACAGCCGCCACTTTCTCGCCGACCGCCTGCAGGTTGAGAATCGCCTTGCGGACGTCTTCCGCAACGCCATACTGAACGTGCTGGACCTGCTGGACCATGGGCGTATACGGAACACGATAGCTTCCCTTGCCTCCCATGGAGATTGCGCCCATGGACTTGCCGTGGAACGCGCCGACCGTGGAGATATACCAGCGTCCGCCCGTCGCGATACGCGCAAGCTTCAGCGCCATCTCGACCGCTTCGGCGCCGCCGTTTGTGAAGAAGCACTGCTGCAGGTCGCCCGGCGTGATGTCTGCAACCGCCTTTGCCAGATAGCCGCGCAGCGGATCCAGCAGTTCCTGTGAGTGAAGCGCCTGATGATCCAGCTGCGCCCTCACAACCTCCATGATCTCCGGGTTCCTGTGTCCGCAGGTATAGATACCGAAACCGCCGAGACAGTCGATGAATTTCTCACCGTCCAGTCCGTAGATATAAGCGCCCTCATCGTCCCACTCCAGGACCGCACCGGCCTCAGAGTCAGATGAAACGGATTTTCTGTACTTCAGCCATCCGGGACTGACATAATTGTCAAAATAGTTGAGCGTATCGCTGACCATCTGCTTCTTCGTCTCAGCCGGTATGTCCTGACGGTCGGTTTTAATCAAAGAAATAACTCCGTCCAGATACTCAATAACCTGTTTCTTATCTGCTGCCATGGCACTGTATCCTCCTGTTCTGTAAAACTCTGTAAACCGCAAACCAACCAAAATAGAATCCGCTTCCAGACACAGCCAGAAGCGTTTTTAATATTTATCCGGAATTATAGAGCAGGGATTTTTAAATGAAAAAGACTCGTTTGATATGAAAATAGAACGAAAAATGTATGAACCGGTTTGGTATGGCAGAAGAACAAATAATGTATAACTATGCAGCCCTCCCGCTAAGCCCGGGCACAAATAGACCCGGGCGCATGCAGGCGCGCGTATTCCGTATTCTCTGACTGCGGAACAGGAAAGTCATTCAGATGCACCCATGCGCACGCAGGCGCGCGTGGATGCAAAAGGCACGTTGTATGCAAATAAGAAATGCACCCGGGCGCGCGCAGGCGCGCGGCGAAGCTTCGGATCGTCTCCTCAGCGCTGCAGGGCTTCCAGATATGTCTCTGAGCGGAACGCCGCCAGCAGTTCCAGACGCCTGCCCGGGCTGTCCAGATCGATTCCAAGATCCTCCCGCAGGATCCGGATCCTGTGATTGACCGTGTTCCTGTGGCAGAACGCCGCCCCGGCAACATCCCTGACACTTCCGTTATGCAGGACATACAGATAGAGCGTGCCCGCAAGATCACTGTTGTGCGCGCGGTCATATGCATGCACCGCAGAAAGCATCTTCTCGCTGTACCGGCGAAGGTCCCCCGTATCCTGTACATCCATGAGCAGCTGAAAGATCCCGGTCTCATCATATACCGTCATCGTCCGCTCCTGCTGCTCTCCCAGCGACAGCGCACATTTCGCATGCCGGAAGCTTCTGCCGATCTGCGCTGCACCCTCCACGCAGTCTCCGATCCCGGCCCGCGTATCCGGAATCTGCTCCGCCGCCAGGGCAAGAAACTGCTTCATTTCCTCTGTGCTCTGCGCGCGAAGGATCAGACAGCAGTCACGAAGATGCGTCATCACATATCCCTGTGCCGGGTGTCTTGCCAGCATCTCCGAAAGGATCCCGGACAGTCTCGCCGGATCCGGCGTATGAAACAGCGCCGTGCAGTACGATCCCTGCGCGGGAAACCCCGCCTCCTCCAGGACCGCTGCCGCGGCACTCTTCGAAGATCCCTGCGCAGAGGCCGCCCCGCCCTCCTGAAGATGCGGATCCGCCTTTACGCCTGCATCCTGCGACAGGAGCGTGGAAAAAGCCGCCCGCAGTTCTTCATCGCGGCGCGTGTGGAGGTAGATCTGCTCATAGAAAACCCGCGTCACATCATAAAGGTGTATATGCCAGGGCATCACAAACAGGGGATACCTGTGCGTCTCGCAATAGGACAGAACCTGCTCTGTCAGGATCCCCCGGTCCAGATAGGCTCCCAGGTTCAGGATCAGGCCGCTTGTGTTTCTGCGGATCATCCGCTCCAGAAACCGCATCAGCCAGTCACTGCTTCCGCCGCTGACGACCCCGGTCGTAATGACCAGCTCCCCGCCGCGCAGGAAATCGGCAGTGGTATAATCCTCCGTCACATAAACCCACTTCATCGGTCTGGACAGTCCCGCCTCTCCTGCGGCCAGTTCCATCTGAAAACGGTTTTTGTATGATTCATAGATATCACTCAGTAACAGATCCATCTCTCCTGATCCTTCTCCTTCTCCTGCTCTTTTTCTCTCCGTATCTGCTCTTCTCCGCTTCCGGATCCGCCCTGGTCCGCTTTCGGATCGCCCCGGTCCGCCCCGGGCCGCTCCAGGCCGCGCAGAGACATCTTTCTTCGAGCCTACCATACGGCTGTCCGAATGTAAATCAGACGTTGTGCCCAATGACCATCATTTTCCGGATTTGGCCAGACAAGACGCCATCGATGCACAGATCCGGACTGGAATAGTGCCTTCCGGACGCCCTGTTTTGTGCATCCGGCACATTATTATCAGAACAATGGTGTATCTGGCACATTGTTTGGCCCGCTATTTCGGTATAGCATCGCTTAAGAGAAACCGGCTCTTTCAGGTGAGGGCCGGAATCTGCAGATAAACAGGAGGGGAATGATATGCTGAGAGATTCTTTACCGAAGATTGTGACGGATACGCTCCCGGGGCCGAAAGCACAGGCCATTCTGGAGAAGCGCACGCAGGTGACTCCAAAAGCGATCGGAACGGTATACCCCGTCGTGATCAGCCGCGGAGAAGGCGCCATGATCGAGGACGTGGACGGAAACCGCTTTCTGGACTGGATCGGCGGAGTGGGCGTCCTGAATATCGGCTATTCGCAGCCGGAGGTCGTGGCTGCGGTCCAGGAGCAGGCACAGAAATATTTCCACTGCATGTTCGGCGCCGTCACCCACGAAGGCTATATCGAGCTTGCGCAGAAGCTGTGCTCGATCGCCCCGGTCCGCGGAACACAGAAGAAAGCCTACTTTACCAATTCCGGCGCAGAGGCGGATGAAAATGCGGTCAAGCTGGCGAAAGCCTATACCGGGCGTCCCAACATCATCGTCTTTTCCGGAGCCTTCCACGGCCGCACCCTGCTCACCATGTCCATGACATCGAAAAAATCATACGCTGTCGGGATGGGGCCGTTCCCCGCAGGGGTATTCCGCGCAAAATTCCCGTACTACTACCGCCGTCCCGAAGGAATGCCGGACGAGGCGCTGGTCGACTATTATATCCAGTCTGTCAAAGACGTGTTCGAGCAGTGCGCGCCGGCTGATACGATCGCGGCAATGGTGGTGGAACCGCTGCAGGGAGAGGGCGGATTTATCCCGGCGCCCATCGAGTGGGTTGCGGCCCTGCGCAAGGTCTGCGATGAACACGGGATCCTTCTGGTTGCGGATGAGGTGCAGTCCGGTTTCTGCCGGACCGGAAGAATGTTCGCGTCTGAATACTGGAGTGAAGCCGGGGTTCAGCCGGATATCCTCACAACAGCCAAAAGTATTGCCGGAGGCGTACCGCTCTCTGCCATCGTCGCATCCGCAGAGATTATGGACGCGCCGGCCCCGGGAACGATCGGCGGGACATACGGCGGCAACCCTCTTGCGTGCGCCGCAGCGCTGAAAGTCATCGGGATCATGGAGCGCGATGACCTGGCAGGGCGCTCTTTACAGATCGGTGAGATCGTAAATGCGCGGTACAGAAAAATGATGGAAACCTACGACTGCATCGGCGACATCCGTGGGCTCGGCGCCATGGTCGGCATCGAATTTGTCACAGACAGAAAAACCAAAGAGCCGGATGCGGCGCTCACATCTGCCGTGATACAGGAATGCGTCCGGCATGGACTGCTGGTCGAAAACGCCGGCACCTACGGCAACGTGATCCGGTTCCTGTCCCCCCTCGTTATAACAGACGAGCAGCTTCAGGCAGGACTGGATATTTTCGAAAATGCTCTGAAAACCTGTCTGGGATAAAGAACCGCGAAGAAAGACGGGGCCGTTCCCCTTTACAGAACGTAAAGGAGGACGGCCCCCGTCCGCTTATTCAATCGTCAGATCCGGCATGGCGGTTATGGACCGGATGGTCACCGTACTGTCATCCGGGATATCCAGCCGAAGCATGGTATATTCCGTTACGGGAACGATAAACACTGCCGTTCCGCTCCCTTCAATCTGCGCGTCGCAAACCTTCTCTGCGGTAATGGATTCATCTTGCTCAGTCGTATAGAACAGCTGCATGCACCCTGCAAGATCCGTCTCATACTCTATTTCAATCCGGACGGACCGCCCGGCAAAGGCCGAAAGGTCTGCCAGCTTCTCAAGAAACAGAATCTTCGGATCCGGTTCCACTGCCCGGACCTCAACAGATCCGTCTCTCTCCTCATGAATCTCTGCCCCTTCTATATAGAGCTCGTCACTGAGCAGCCCTTGTGGTGCATACTCCGTCCTCTCCATTTCCTGCAGCCGCTTCCTGCAAAGTGCATACCGGTCCTTCCTGCACCACAGGCTGCGCCCGTCGTGCAGCCTGCAGAGCGGTCTGTACTGACGATCCAGAAAGGCACAGATCCCTGCAGACGAATCTGCAGAGATCCCGTCCGGATCCCCTGATTCTTTGCAGCCGTCCAGGCCCTCCTGAGGCAGCAGCGCCAGCAATGTGCCCTGCGCTTCTTTCACAAACGCCTCCTGCACATCCGCCTCCGGAAGGTTCTGCAGGGTCTGCGGCGCGTAGACCGGACACCTGTATCCCAGCACAGCATACAGCCAGGGCTGCCCTGTCAGGTCCACAAATGTTTCGTCCTCTCCAAGCAGCGCATCCATGACCGCTTTATATTCCGGGAGATAAACAGACACGTCTTCGGGAAGCTCCACACGCTGCGCCGCTTCCTTTGTCCAGTAGTACGTCTCCCACTGTGTTGCGGCCTCATCCGAAGCAATGGTACTCTCAATCATCTCGACTCTGGATGGGGTCCAGCTCTCAATGATCCCTTCCGAAGCCGCAGCCGCCGCATCCACAACCGCCTCTGATACAGGTTCATCCGGGGAAAGTGCCAGCGTGCCTGCCAGCATACAGGCGGTCCAGGCAGGCAGGAACCATCTGTTCCTGTTTTGAAATGAACTGGCAAAAACTGCCAGCGCAAGATACGCGCTCCATGTGACCAGCCGGACATCGTCCTCTGCTTTCATGTATCCCGAAAGCATGCATACAGTATGTACTGCCCACGAACCATCCAGGATCAGAAGCAGCACCCATCTCTCAGCGCCGGTTCTTTCCCGGAACCGCCGTGAAAAGACGGTATAGAGCATAGAAAGGATCATCGCTGACGGAACGATCACACATCCCCAGACAAATGTCCAGCTGCCCGCCCAAAAATGCGAAAAGAGCGTCTCTTTGGAAGAAGAAAAGGAAAGGGAAAGCATCTCCTGCAGCCGTCCGGACGCACTGATCCCATTTGCCCGGCAGAGGGCCAGCCAGAGCAGCCAGGCAAACAGGATCCATCCTGCCAGCGCCGCGCCCAGCTCCTTCAGCGCCCTTTTGCTCCTGAAGTCTGCCACATACAGAAGCATGGCGATGAGAGCAGAGACTCCGAAGGCGATCCCCGTATCCGGTCCGTATAAGAGACACAAAAAGACAGATCCCCACAGCGCCGCTGCCCGAAGAGCGCCGCCGCGCCTCACATACGCCATCGCCGCCAGACACACCAGCAGGCCCCCTCCGAAGGGTGAAACGGCCTCCATACACGGAAACAGAATGGCCGCCGCAAGACCCGCCTGCCTGTTCAGGATCCTGCTGACCAGATAATAGACCAGCAGTACATATGCAATCCGGAACATCAACGCATAGGGGGACGCGATCCCGGTATAATCCTGGTTGAGGAACGAATACAGCAGTCCTTCCGGGAAGCCCTTCAGCCCTGCGCTGTAGTGCTGAACGAAGGGAATCTCCCCATAGTTCAGAAAACTGCTCAGCACAACGCTCTCCCCTGCCTTCTCAGGCAGCGTCACCGGATATACCGATGACAGCGGGATCTGAATGCTCAGCGCCGCCGCTCCGGATGCAAGGGCGGGATACGAGATCTTTCTCCAGTCCCGGATGACATGCTTTTTCGTGCCATACCAAACCAGGGCGTATAGATTCAGTCCGGCCACGCACACAGCCAGAAAGCCCAGTTCGGGGGAAAAGACAAAAACACTGTGCTGATTCAGCACGTGAACCACTTCTGTATACACAGAAACTGCGAGTGGGAGAAATGAAACAAATACGGTGCTCAGCGCCAGGGCATTCTGCAGGGAACGCTTCCGGACTGCATTGCCGGCTGCCCTTGACGCAAGAATGAGCGCCCCGCACAAAAGCACTGCAATGCCGGTCAGGAGCCGTCCGTTTTCCAGTTCTGTTCCGCACAAAACGCTGACCGCGAGCGACACGCACACAAGGATCAGCATCCATTGTTCAAACAGATCGGCAGACACATACCGGTCCAGGCCCAGCGCAGCATAGCAGACTGCGGCACACGCCGCGAGAAGGATCAGGCGCACTGAAAGCCGGAACATACCGGGCTGCAGCGCACCCTCCCCTGAAAGGGGAAGATACAAAAGTGCCAGGCAGCAGACTGCCAGAATCAGGGTATCTGAAAGAAATGAAAGGACTTTTCTCAGCTCGGTGGAATGATCTCTCTTCACAAACGCATTGGCGAGCATGAAAAGGAGGAGAAACGAAAGGACAATCCCTGCCGCGCGCAGAATCAGCAAGGCGCGGCTGCCGTTTTGAAAGTCCGTGGGACAGACAAGCACCGGGACCATGGAAAAAACCAATGCAAACAGCAGGCCCTTTCTTCCGCGCTCTCTGAATGCACTGCGGATGGCCGGAAGATGCAGCAGTGCGGCGCAAAGCAGCGCGCCCGTAAACAGGAGCAGGAGCAGGGATGTGATGCACTCCGCTATAGAGGCGAGCGTCATGTACCACAGGGTCTCGTCCAACCCGATCACAAGTCCGCCGTAGATCTCTTCCCCGTCCGCCGTTGCCTGGATATAGGAATCAGGCCGCAATCCATTTCCGATCAGCAGTCCGTCAAGTCCGCTGTCAGAAGACAGAATCAGCTTATACAACTGTCCCTCGCTGAGGTGATCCGCAGACAATGCGATCTCATTCCATGTATTCTTCTGAAAAGTGCCCGTATTCACCTCTGCACAGGCAATCACATGCTCTTCATCCGGTTCGCTCAGTTCAATCTTAAGGTCTCTGTCCGGTGCATCGCAATAAAAGACATAAACAGTCCGGATGGAATTGCCCAGAGCGCCGAATGTCTGAACGGCCCGCTGATGCACCGCCAGTGAGAACCCCTCTCCGTGTTGATTATGATTTCTGACATAAAATTCTTGCGTGCGGTAATAAGGCTCCAGGCCGGCAGAAAACTGCCAGCTGAGAAGATATGCGAAAATGAGCAGGCACAGCGCAGCCTTCACCCCAAAGCGGCCCTTTGAATATGTCTTCCTATGGAGCAGTTTCTCAATCATGCCGTCACCGGTCCTCCGGATCTATCCCTGCAGCTGCGCGGTCTGATAACTGCTGATCATTGTACAATAAAAAAGATCCCGTATCAAATCCCATCGCTTCTGCGGGCGGGATGGACAATCCGGACTCAGATACGATACACGGCTTCAGGAACGCCCCGGCACTCTGATACCGCTCACGACAGAGCCTGCATGAGATCCGCGATCAGGTCTTCCGCATCCTCGATCCCGACCGAGAGGCGCAGCGTATCTTCGTAGACGCCGGCCGCATGCAGTTCTTCCTCCGTGTGGCCGAAATGCGTGGAGGATGCCGGATGGACGATCAGGGACTTGGCATCCCCGATATTGACCATGTAGTCAAAGATCTCAACCTTTTCCAGAACCCTCAGGGCGGCCTGTTTTCCGCCTCTGACCCGGATCGCCATCATCGCGCCGGGTCCTTTTTTGAAATACTTCTTCGCAAGGCTGTGGTACGGACTGCTCTCAAGTCCCGGATAGGATACTTCCAGAACATTCGGATGCTGCTCCAGCGCCTCCGCCAGCTTCTGTGCGTTCTGCACATGCCGCTCCATCCTAAGCGAGAGCGTCTCCAGCCCCTGCAGCACATAAAAGGCCGTCTGGGGGCTCATATGTCCTCCAAGATCCGTCAGATACTGCATCCTGAGACGCTTGGTGAACATCTCTCTTTTCAGCGTATCCGCCCCGATCTGCGCTTCGTTGGCGCTGTAGAATTCTTCAAACTCCGGAAATCTTCCGTTCAGCCAATTGAATCCGCCCTTCTCCACGACGATCCCCGCAATCACGGTTCCGTGACCGCTCAGGTATTTTGTGGCAGAATAACACACCAGGTCCACGCCGTGCTCAAAAGGCCGCAGCAGGTACGGGGTCGAAAATGTGTTGTCCACCACAACCGGGATCCCGTATTCATGTGCCAGAGACGTCACCATCTCCAGATCGATAATATTGATCCGCGGATTGCCGATGCTCTCAAGGTAGACGGCCTTGGTGCGGGGAGTGAACAGTTTCCTGTAGGATTCCGGATCGTTCTCATCTTCCACGAACCGCGTCGTAATCCCATACCCCGGGAACAGCTGTGTAAAGAGTGTGGTGCTGCCCCCGTACAGAGTCCTCACCGCAACGATCTCATCCCCCTGGTGCGCAAGGTTCAGAAGCGTGCTCGAGATCGCGGCCATGCCGGAACCGAAGCTGACGGCCGCCGCCCCGCCTTCCAGAGACGTGATCCGCTTCTCCAGAACGGTATTGGTCGGATTGGAGAAACGCACATAGCTGTGTCCCTCCTCCGCATACTCAAACAGACGCACACATCTGTCATAGTCTCCCAGTTCAAACGCGGCGGTCTGGTAGACCGGAACCGCCTTGGACCCTGCGGATTATATCCGGCGTGAAGCTGTCTTGTTGTGAAACCGAGTTCATCCCGTTCGTACGCTCTGTAGCTCATAAAGATCCCTGCTGCTCTTTCTATATTGATTGCTCTGCCTTCCGACGGCAGTTTCTGTTTTGTCTGTGCTCTGCCTTCTGACGGCAGTTTCTGCTTTGTCTGCGCGCTGCCTTCTGACGGCAGTTTCTGCTTTGTCTGCGCACTGCCTTCTGACGGCTGTTTTCGTTTTGTCTGCGCTACGCCTGTCTTTTCTTCAGGTGCAGTGCTTCTTTTGGACAGGTGCTCACACAGATCCCGCAGCCCGCGCACCTTGCGGTATCCGCACTTACCCTGCGCCTGCGCAGCTTCTGTTCACTGAGCGTCTGCTTCCGGACTTCCTGACCGCCTTCCGGACTTTGGATCTCTTCGGTCAGTGTAAATACCTTCAGATGGCATCTTTTCTGGCAGCGCCCGCATCCGATGCACCGGCTCTCATCCAGATCGATGATCCAGTCTGTCATCGGCCACGAACCGTAGCTCTTCATCCTCTCCTGCGTCCGGAACAGATAGCAGCAGTCCGAACAGCAGTTGCAGATGCTGCCGCCCATGGTCGTGTGCATCAGGCCGGCGCGGTCCGCCTGCCGGAGGACCTCCTTTGCCTCTTCCTTCGTCAGCGGTACAGACAGGCCGCGGTCCACGAAAGTGTTGATCCCATCCTTCCAGGTCAGGCAGGTCCGCGTCGGAAGTCCGCACTCCCCGGTGAGCGATCTGCAGTCGCAGTAATTCAGATAAATCTGCCTCGGATCCGACTCCACCACCTGCAGCATCTCTTCCAGCGGATAGACCCGGTCCTGCGTGGGACATCCGGACTCCGTGTCCAGTGTGTCATAATACGCGTCAAAATACCAGTCATCCAGTTTTCTTTTCTGCGCAAGGCTCAGGCGGTCGTACTCCTGTTTCCGGCTCACGCAGAACACATCCAGAAAGCCGTAGAAGGTATTGACCTTCCACAGAGATGCTTCCTGGTTCGCTTTGGAGAGTACCCCCCTGTGGTACTCTCCTGCAATCGTATCCTCCGGCAGTTCCTCTCTCCGGAACGGTTCATTTCCAAAGCGCAGGATCAGCTCCTGCTCTTCCTCATTCAGGAAGAAATCGATCAGATCCTCTCCTGCATCCGGAATCTGAAAGATCTCTTTGACACGCCGGTGTCTTAGGTCCAAGCGCTCCTTTTCTCCCATCTCCGTATCCTCCGACAGATGCAGCGGCCGCTCAGGACCAGGTCCTGCAGACGGCCGCGCGGGTACACGTTTATGTGTTGTGCGGGTACACGTTTTTGTGTTATGCGGGTGCTCTCCGTTTACCGGATGCTCTCCCAGTATTCCTCTGCTACGTCCTCATACTCTTCCTTGTCGACATCCACCTGTGCGTTCAGCGCGGTGACGGTTGCCGTATCCAGTGTATCATTGACCTTCTTCAGGATCTCCTCGATCTCCGGATTGGCCTCAAGAACTTCGCCGCGGACAACCGGTGCCAGATTGTAGGGCGGCCAGACCTGCTTGTCATCCTCCAGAAGGACGAACTTATCGGTCTCAGAGAGTCTTCCCTCTGTCGTGTACGCCGGAGAGACATCCGCCTCGTCAGACTCAACCACCTGGTATTTCAGGCCATTGTCATAGACCTTTGAGGACGCCCAGTCGAACGGTCCGTATACCTTCTCCAGACCCGGAAGTCCGTCTTCGCGCTCATCAAACTCTCCCTGGGAAGCGAACCGAAGATCGGCTGCGTGCTCCTGCAGCTGCGAGATGGTCGTGATTCCATACTCATCAGAAGCCTTTTTGCTGATGAACAGGCCCTGTCCGTCATTGGCCTGCGCATAGTCCAGCCATACCAGGTCAAACTGATCCGCATACGCTTCCTTGACCGTCTCATAGACTTCATCCGGATCGGTAATCGGGTCCAGCTTGAGGATGGAGATCAGGCCGGTTCCGGTATACTCCGGATACAGATCGATCTCATTGTTCACGATACTGGTATGGATCACGGAAGAGGAGATATCCATCGTCCGTTCTACATCGTAGCCTGCATCTTCCAGTGCAAGCGCATACAGTTCCGCAACAATCTCATTTTCCGTGAAATCCTTTGATCCGACACGGATCGTGTCTGCCGCAAAGGCCGCTCCGCAGAGCAGCGTTGCAAAAGCCAGTGTCAGTACTGCCAGTTTTGCCATTGTGTGTTTCATGGTTTTTTTCCTCCTGTGAAAGGTGCATCTGTTACATGTTCTATATTATACGGAGAGTTTTCTCTCCACTGCTTTGAGGGCTGCGTTGACTGAAACTGCAAGCAGTGCAGACAACTGCAAGCAGTGCAGACAGCAGGCTCCCCCAAAGGATCTTGACTGTATTCATGGTGCGCAGCCCGTCGAACAGGAGCGTTCCAAGCCCGCCCGCGTTGATGGCCGCGGCGATGGTCCCGATCCCGATGGTCGATACCACTGCCAGGCGGATTCCCGCAAACAGCGCCTTCTGTGCCAGCGGGATCTGTACCAGGAACAGTTCCTGCATCGTGCTCATCCCGATCCCCTTCGCTGCTTCCAGAACGCCCGGATCCACCTCGGAAAGTCCGGTCAGGAAATTGCCCAGCAGCAGGTACTGGTTGTAGGCGCACAGCACAATCACGGCGCTGACCTTCCCCAGGCCTGTAAATGGAATCAGCAGCGCAAACAGCGCCAGGGACGGAATCGAATAGATCACAGAGAACAGCGCGAGCAGAATACTTCCGAGCCGGGGGATCAGCACACTCAGCACGGTCAGAATGCCCGCGATGAGGATCGAGATGAGCAGCGTGACCGCAGTCAGCTCGATGTGTTCCAGAAACGGTGTGATGATCTTTTCCGGATGCTTCGTAAGATATTCAATCATCCTCCACACCCTCCCAGAATTCTCTCTGCTCCAGGACCGACTGGATGAGTGCCTCCACAAACGGATCCGCCGGATGCCGGATGATATTCTTCGGCGTGTCAAACTGCAGAAGCCTGCCCCCGTTCATGACCATCACACGGGTGCCGAGCTTCATCGCCTCGTTGATGTCATGCGTGACCAGCAGGAAGGTTTTCTTTGTCTGAGAATGAATCCGGAGAAGCTCATTCTGCAGATTCACCCGGGTGATCGCGTCGATCGCTCCGAACGGCTCGTCCAGGAGCATGATCTTCGGATCCGGCATCAGCGCCCTCGCAAGCCCCACTCTCTGCTGCTGTCCGCCTGACAGCTCAGACGGATATCTGGAACCGTACGTATCCGGATCCAGCTCCACCATCGACAGAAGGTCCCGGGCCCTGTCACGGATCTTTGCCTTGTCCTGCTTCATCAGCTTCGGGATGATCGAGATATTTTCCTCTACCGTCATGTGCGGAAGCAGCCCGATCTGCTGGATCACATAGCCCATCCTGCGCCGCACGACAACCGGATCCACCGTGGAGATATCCTCTCCGAACAGGACAATCCTGCCCTCCGTCGGATCAATCAGCCGGTTTGTCATCTTGAGGAGGGTCGTCTTCCCGCATCCGGACGAACCGAGAATCGTGATAAATTCACCCTGCTCGATCTGTGCGCTCACATGATCGACCGAATACGCGCTGTTCCCGTCGAACCGTTTGCATACTTCCTGATACTCTATCGCAGTCATGTTTCCTCCGGGCAACTATCCCTGCCTGAAATCAGCTTCTTTTCTGTACAATCAAAAGCGCCCGCGGCGCACCTGATATGCCTATCCTTTCTTCCTGTACCGATATGGCATCAGCAGCCTCCTGATCAGGTCAAACACTGCCAGACTGAGCAGGGAGAGCGCTCCTACCAGGACGCCCCCGATCAGGAGCAGGTCCGCCCGGTTCAGCCCCAGGCCCGTAAAAATGATCTCCCCCAGGCCGCCGGCTCCGATCTTGGCCGCCAGCGTCGCGCTCGCGATCACCTCCACAAGTGCGGAGCGGATTCCCGAGAGAATCATGGGAAGCGCCAGCGGAAAACGAACGTGCATCAGGAGTTCTCTGTCGGTCATTCCGATGCCTTTTCCGCTCTCCACCATAAACGGCGGCACCTCCAGAAATCCGACGCAGGTATTCATCAGCACCGGCGGGATCGCAAGGATCGTCAGCGCTGTCACGGCAGGCTTCGTGCCCACCCCCATGACCGGAATCAGAAGCACCAGGATGGCGAGCGAGGGAATCACCCGGAGCACCTGGAACACACCCATGATCCAGCGCTCTCCCTTCCCGGAGATGGATGCCAGATACCCGAAGAAGATCCCGATCACGCTTGCCGCAAGAAGGGCAAGCAGACTGATCCTTGCATGATCCAGGATCTGCACTGCGATCTGACTGTAATTATTCTGTATATAATTGACACAATCCTGCAGCATACAGCGTCTTCACTCTCCGCCCAAGGGTCTCCTTACGTTTCCACTTAGTCTATTACGACCGGGATATGATGTCAAAGATACAAAATCTATACTCCGTTATGAATAAAATCTATAGCGGCGCAGACACCCCTGCAAATGGGGCGGCATAAGAATACCGCCAGCCGATTGCCTGGCTGGCGGTACCAAACTTTTTACTTATTCACTGTCTGCCTGACAGGCAGCGCACCAAATCTGATGGCAGAAAACTATTTACTTTTTTGATGGTCTGCCTGACGGGCAGCACACCAGATTGCGAAAGCCCCTCGCTGCACATCCCGTGTATCCGATTACACCGGGTGTGTCCGGTCAGTCTTCTGTCTCGTCCGCGTCGAAGGCGGGATTGTCATCCTCATCGTCGTCATCGCCCAGATCCCTGTAGTAGATCCCGTTCATCTGGGACTCCCCGGCGCCGTCTCCGTCCACCGTGACAATCAGGGTATCCTCCGCCACGTCCAGCGTGATGGAGTAGTCGTCATCTCCGTAATAGACGGCAGTGCCGCCATCCGCCTTCGCAGAGCCGTTAATCTTCGAAGTTTTGAAGACAAAGGTCACCTGGCTGTCGCTTGCCTTCGTGATCTGGACACTCTCTGTCCCGTCACTCTTGACAAACTTTCCGGTGAAGTCTTCCGACGCAGCCTTTGTCTGTGCCGCGCTGCTCTGGGATGCGCTGCTCTGAGATCCGCCTGAAGAGGACGCGTTCGCCTGCGGTGCGCTCTGAGATCCGCCATCGCCCGTGCTTCCCTGCGCCTGCGTGGTCGTTCCGGACACATTCTGCGCCGGTGTATTCTGCGCCTCGCCGCTCTGGGCGGCGTCTGAAGATACTGCAGTTTCCGATACCGGCTGCTTATTCTCCGGCGCGGTATTCCCTGCGCCTGCCACTACATTGCCGGATGCATTTACGCCTGTATTCGAAGCTCCTGCCGCGCCGTTCTGCGTGCTGTCTGTTTTTGTACATCCGGCCAGCATCGCCGCCAGGACAGTCACTGTAATCACCGTGGCACCATATTTTTTCATCTGACAGGTATTCCTCATATGAATTACCCCCTTCGTTTCATTCATTGATTCAGTCAGACTCATCATACCACGGACAGTTCTGTTAAGCCCCGAAAGTTTCATTAAGATTTTCTTCCGAAATTTCTTGTGGTTCATACGGACTGTTCCATGTCAGGATGGAATAGCCTGTATTTCTGATGCATTCCGGAACGGGATTCTTCATGAATTCCGCCCTGCGGTGATACTCCATCAGGCTGCGGGCGGCCTGCGGATCCCTCTGTTCCAGATACTGCATCACCACCCCGGCGTCCACCATCGGCCAGCAGTAACGCCCCCGGTAGCTGCTGAAACTGGTCCACCAGTAATAGTCTGTTGGAGGCTCGAAAACTCCGTATTTCATTTCTGCATAGATTTGTACCCAGTATGTACACAATGCGATTTTTTGTGCAAAATGACAGCGGGTTTTGCAATGTACAGTTTTGCTTTCCGCGTATCCGATATGCAGCCGTGAAAAACGAGTTTGTTTCTACTGTACGTGTACTCGTCGAGCAGGAGCATGGTAACTTCCCAACCAAACAGGGAGATCTCTAATCTGCGTTGGTCATACGGTTGTTGTAGTCATCCAGGATTGCTTAGAGCCTGTCCTCAAACGAAACCGCCTTGATCTTATTGACCTTCTTATACTCCTTTATCAAGAACTCGATTCCTCCAGAAACATGGTTAGGCCCTCTAATAAATCCATGTTCCCAGTCTTTGGTGTCATCCGTATAATGCCCGTTGACTTCTGAAATCCAACAGGCTTCAATCTGCTTATACTGCCACTATTATGATAATATGAATAACTCTCGTCATCCCTCCCCTGGAGTAACCATAGAAACCGTACACTCTCTAAGTTATTCTCATCAATAACGGAATACTGGTACTTATATACAATCTCTCTTAATCCGCCGGAGACATCAGGCATTAACAAAACACTCTGCGTCCGCCACTTTGCATCTATAATCGCATAAGTAGTCTCACCATTCACTGTCTTGCGTAATATAAAATCAGGCGTGTAATAATCTTTATCCGTACGGAACAAAGTGATTCCATTGCGTGTTCCGGTATTCTCTGAATAAATGACCGGTTGGTAATACAACACAACCTCCTCATCGTCCCGTTCGAAATAATATGTATTACTCTCTGTTCCTTTATTGTCATCAAACGGAAGAGCATAGTTATAGGTTACCCGTTTATCGACTTGCTCTGAAAAACCTAACAATGTTAATATGTCATACAGATTCAGCAAGCAATAGTATTCATATATCTTATCAGCAGAAGAAAAATGAAGCACTTCATTTTCTTGAGGAATATTATAGTCTCCCGTCGCAAACCACAGATTCATCATTCTAAAAACTCTTCTATAATGATGTATTTCTAAAAAAACAGGAGTCGGAGAAGGCCTTGTTACAAGAAGAGTCACATCCCCATCTAATAGTCGATAATACTCTCTAAAAATGCCGAAAAGCTGTTGTGACAACTCAACGAGAGACTGATAGTATTCTTCAAGAATAATACTTGAAAACTGGTTGATTATCGCTGTACTCAAGACATAATTATCCCTAATATCAGATGCTTCAATTTGAACTTTTCTATCTCTAAAGAACTTTTCAAGTTCCAATATACGTCTGTTTAAATGAAGCAGTAGTGTATATATAAATGATAGGACAATTGTGTTTTCGACCGTTTTTGTGGTAAATTTATGTGTGCTCACCAGTGTTCTTTCTGGCATCACATAAGATCTTCCATATTTTATACCGGTCGAAAATGATAGCCTTAGGTCCTCAGGGTGGGCAACAATATATTCTAGATTTTTACTCCCGATCGTATGAAGCCGTTCTATATCATCAATATGATAATCCGTAGTAGTTGTTTTTGCGGGATTTCTCATGAAATAAGGGAGATTCTTTTTTAGTTCTGTTGCAATTTCTTTCAGCACAGCTATCTCTTCGGAAAGCTTATTTTCACGCATATTAAGGAGCTTTGTTTTCTCGGAATTCGTCTTCATCTTCTGTTTATGAAGCAATGCGTGGTCTTTAGTATAAATATCTTCAAGCATCGAGCTGATAGAATGTATGGTTTCACTTCTATATCCATTGACCGCGATAGCCAAATAAGATGAAAATAGGTATATTTCCTTTTTATCGGCGTACACAATATGCATAGATATATTTGTGACTCCAAATAACAACTGAAAGGGCTTCTCTCCCGATGGTCTGTGCTGAATGACTAACGAATTCTCTTCTATTTCATCTTTGCGAAAGTCAATCTTACACTGCTGATCATTGATAAAAAACTCAATAGTGTCAACCGGGGGTATAAAACAATCCCCAGAGACACAATATGAATATATTTCATCCTGATAAACCACAAATAGAGACTCTTCACCTAAATATTCATTAATAGATTCCTTCAGCGGAACCTCCAAAGAGCTTCCCGATATGGCTATTAGTTTTATCCTGGGTTCCATATATTTACCGGGCAAAATACTGATAATACTGCATATTGCCTGCTCCTTTTTTCTGAATATCACTTAGTATCTTATAGCACTTTGGCATGGTTGTCTGATCGCATTCCGCCAAGAAATCGCTAATGAATTGCTGATACTTTTCTCCAAACCCATTAATCATTGGAAGAATTTTCTGCGCAACTGCATAATCCAAAGCAACATAATTATTTTGGTCCGTTTGCATGAGCTGAGATCCGGACATACAATATCTCTTAATCATTCCTACTATTCTGGGGCTAAACCCAATCCCATTAGCTCGACACAGCGCTCTAATTCTTGTAAATTTATCAGATATGCCCTCATCGAGTTTTATCTCCGATTGTGTTTGTACCTTAAATTTTTCAAATACACTATACGGAACAGTCGGATAATCTCCAACGTGCTGTATTTCTTCAATGTCATCGATATCGATATCAGTTGCTTCGAGCTTTATTATCCAGGCTCGATCGATAAGACGCGGTGAAAGGATCTCTGTAGTATGGTCCATATTTATTGTTGCAACAAACCTCAACGTTTCCGGAACTGTAAACTCATATTCAGTGCTAAGCGAAACTCTTCGTATTCTCTTATCAAGATCGCACAATCCCATGAAATCAGCCCAATAATGCTCCATAGGAGATAGATTGGCTTCATCAAGAAGAACCATATAGGGAAAATCCTTTATACCTTGCGCACATTCTTCGTTCAGAATTGAGAGAGCCGAAAACATACCCTTATTCGCGGCATCAAACGTTTTAGTCAACGGATTATAATACCCTATTAAATCTCTTCTTGAAGTCCATCCCTTCTCAACAGCCACTTCTGAATAACGGGGATAGTCGTTATTTGATAACCCAAGTATATCTGCCAACAATGAAACAAGTGACGTTTTTCCAGTTCCGGGACATGGAAGGCGCGGACCCATTTGCCCGCACCGCAAAAACTAATCCTGCACTTTTTCATTTTTTGCCGAATCAAGGATTGAAGTCATAATCGCCGATTTTTTTTCTGAATCTAC
>CAJOKX010000090.1 GCA_905235415.1 uncultured Lachnospiraceae bacterium | reverse complement strand
CTATAGAAGCGTGGTCGCTTCCATGGCTGCAGCAACTCGCAAAGCTCAGTCGGCTGCCTATGGTTTTCAGTTGTGCCCACAGAACTCCATGCAGAAGGTTGGAGGCTTGCCTGTGAACTGCAGCCAATACACGGCTTCACTGAACATCCTGCACGTAGTCGGAACGACGTCCGAGTGTGATCTCGATATCTTCTTCCTGATATTCTCCGTTCTCATCCTGCGTGGAGACAGTGACCGATACGGTTTCCCCGCCTTTGTAGTAAAGAAGCAGCTCCTGGAGCTCTCTCATCTCTTCGATCTTCTCTCCGTCAAATCCTGTGATGATCATGCCCTGTGTGATTCCTGCTTCTGCTGCGGGCGCGCCTTCACTTGCTTCTGTTACATAGACGCCCAGCGGAAGTCCGTACAGCATCGCCACGTTGCTGGTGACGTCCTGACCTACAATGCCCAGATACGGAAGATCTTCATCCGAAACCAGCGAGCGGGTCTCTTTGTTCATCAGGTTCGTAATAATCGGAAGCGCCTTGGAAGTCGGGATCGCATACCCCATGCCCTCTACGCCGTTGCTTCCTGCCTTGACGGAATTGATGCCGATCACTTCACCCTTCATGTTCAGCAGCGCTCCGCCGGAGTTGCCCTGGTTGATGGCTGCGTCTGTCTGGATCAGATCGGTATAATCGGTGATTCCCATGCCGTCGGACACCTCGATCGTACGTCCGAGCGCGGACACGATCCCGGTTGTGACAGACTGTCCGTAGCCAAGAGCGTTTCCGATGGCAACCACCTGCTCGCCGACGCGCACCTCTTCAGAATCCGCCACGTTGGCAATCCGGATCTGGCTGACTGTATCGGACGGGATGTCTTCCAGGTTCACTGCAACGACCGCCAGATCGTTGGAGACATCTCTTCCTTTGACCACCGCTTCCACGGATTCTTCATCGATAAATGAAACGGTCAGTTCCGTTGCGTCTTCGATCACATGATTGTTGGTGACAATCAGAAGCTCCGTCTCATTTTCTCCCATGATCACGCCGGTTCCGAGAGACTTGCTCTCATACTGGAAATTGCCGCCGCGGAACCAGTCCATGACTTCCTGGACGGAAGTATTCGTGATGGAAACCATCGCGGGCATGACATTTGTCGCAACCTCCGCGACGCCCGAGCGGATCACTGCCTCGTCCATAATATCCGCAAGCTCTGCCTTCTCGATATTGCCGCTGGGAAGCGCTTCTGTATCCAATGTATTCTCAGCCGCCGCGCCTTCTTCCGATGCCTCACCGGCGACCTGAAGCTGCGCTTCATCCTCTGACGCCAGGAACGTCGCGACGCCGCCTGCACTGGCTCCTACAACAACCGCTGCCAGAATACCTGCGAGAATTGCTCTTTTCATGATCAAACCTCCTTTTTTCTGCTCTCGATACTGCCCATCATAGGACTGAAATATCAACGAATTATGGACGAAATGTGGAGTAAATGTGAAACACGCTGTTATCTCAGCGGTGTTATCTTTGTGCTGCTATTTTCGCACAAGTTCGATTACAAATTCAATTCTCGCGTCTTCTGTAAAGCGGGCATACGCCTTCCCGCCGTTCTGCACGGCGATCGCCCTGACGACGGCCAGTCCGATGCCGGACCCTCCGGTCTGCCTGCTTCTGGATGTATCTGCGCGGTAGAACCGCTCAAACAGCCTGTCCGGATCAACATCCGGAAGCTCCTCACAGTCATTGCCGAAGGTCATCCGGACACAATGGCGCTCCCGCTCCAGGCTGACAGAGATCTCCCCATTCTCTTTACCGTATTTCACGGCGTTGTCCATCAGAAGCTCTGTCATCTGCCGGAATTGTTCCTGCGAAAAGAGGATCCGCACATCCGGTTCAATCTGCGTCTGTATCCGCATACCGCGCGCGGAAGCACTCTCGTAAAAAGCCCGGACCGTTTCCTGCAAAAGCATCGATATATCTATATGTGTCGATACGGCTTTCTTCGTGCCTGTCTCTTCCATTCTTGAAAGGATCAGCAGCTGTCTGGTGAGATCGGACAGCCGCAGCGACTGCGCCCGGATATTCTCAAGCCACTTTGTCTTTCCCTCATGCAGTTCCTGCGCGTCCACGTTGGCGAGGATCACCGCAACCGGCGTCTTCAGCTCATGTCCCGCGTCGGTGATGAACCGTCTCTGATTCTCTATGCTTTCCGCGACCGGTGCAATGGCTCTTCCCGACAGGTAGATCACCAGAAGCAGGATGAGGATCCATGCCGCGGCCCCGACCGCTGCAGTGACCAGAAGGATCCGGACCGCCGCGTTCATCTGCAGTGTGACGTCCAGGAAGACATAGACAACCGAACCATCCTCCATCCGGTCTGCGCGGTACATGTAGCTGCCTGCCCTTCCGGTTACGCTGCTCTCGGCAGTCCCCGGCACGCCACCCGGCTCTTTGCCAGGTGCCTGCGCCTTTTCGCCTGGTACCTCCGCTTGCACGCCATCCGGCTCTTCACCCGGTGCCTGCGGATCATTGCCGGGAGCTTCCGCGACGTACCCGCGCATAGTCTCCGTCTCTGTCTCGCCGGTCACTTCTATTCCAAATGCGCCTGCCTGCTGCAGAAGCGCGATCATCACGCTCCATTCCAGGTCCCCGGCGTGTGTCAGGTCACTGAACGTCACCGCTCCGCCGCTGTCTGCATGCGCCACAAAATAAAGTCCCGGATTGAATTCCTGTCCGTCCGGCCTCTCCGGCGCTGCCGCCTCCCTGGGTGCGCTGTCCGGAGCCGGTACGAATTCCTCCGGCGCTGCCGCCTCCCTGGGCGCGCTGTCCGGAGCTGGTTCAGGACCTCTGCCCTCCGCAAGCTGCCCGGGCATCTGAGATACGCTGCGCGCCATCAGCTCGTCAAGCGCGGATATGCTCTCCCTGCGGGAGAGCATATCGTTCACGATGTTCATGACTGCCAGAAACGCAATAAGCAGAATCGTGACAACCAGCATCGTCGTCTTTATGAATTTACGCTGAAGATCATGTACCATCGTGTCATTCCCGGTTGTAAGTGAAGTCTTCTGTTTTTCTTTTTGTCATTCTTCCATCCGGACGAACGGGTTTTAGGCCTTCTTCTGCGTCCGTGTCAACCTTTTGATGAACCGGCGCAGCTTCCCCCCGGCCCGGTTGTCAAAAATGAGTTGATGCAGTTTTATGTATGGAACGTCGAGGCCGTGGGCGGTGAAATGAATCAGCACTTTCTCTCCCGGTGTGAGATAATGGTTCGCATCGACTTCCCGGAGTTTCTGCTTTAACTGACGCCGGATCTTCTTTTTATCCGCGTCATAGCTTTCGTTTTTCTTTCGATCCGCGGCAGGACATTCTTCCATCATGTACAGGACGTACAGGAACGCCTTGATTTCAAATAAGTCCGCTTCCTCATGAAGCTGCGGGTACTTCTCCCTCGCCATTTTGGCAATCCGGGGTGCATAGACTGCCGGCCCTATGGTTTTCTCCGAATACGGCATCATCGTGATGGAGCCCTTCCGCTTATTGTAATTGTACAGCGGCCGCCCGGACAGAAAGACGGATTTCGTCCTGCTCAGCACCCGATATGCCGGTATATAATCCTCACTCATGAGATGCCCCGACGGATAGTGTATGTCATCAAACAGCTCCGTCTTGTACAGTTTGTCCCAGGCCGCCATGTTCAGGTTGGCATTCAGCAAAAAGCGCCGGACAACCTCTTCACCCGGCTGAACCAGCACTCCTTCATCCAGACACATCTCGTAAAAGAGAACGCCGGTCTCATCCACAACCTTTCTTCCGCAGATCACAATATCGCATGAATACTGCGCCATGCAGGCCTCCATGAACTCGTATGTATCCGGCTCGATCCAGTCGTCGCTGTCCACAAAGGCCATCAGGCTGCCTGTGACAACGTCAATTCCCGCGTTCCTGGCCTCACCCAAGCCCTTGTTCTCCTGATGAATGACCCGGATCCGGCTGTCCATGACACTGTATTCGTCACAGATCAGGCCGGATTGATCCGTGGAGCCATCGTCGACCAGAATGATTTCCAGATTGGAATAAGTCTGCCCGACAATGGAGTCCAGGCATTTTCTCAAATACTCCTCGGTATTGTAAACCGGCACAATGACCGATATGAGCGGTCTGTCCTCTGACGCCTCTCCCATATTCGGCTCTCCTTTCCGCGCATACGCCGCTCTTTCACCGTCTCATTTCTTCAGTTTTTCCTTCATAACAAGATGAATAGTCAGAGTAGCAGATATCACAGAAAGAAAAATGTGATCCAGAGCGGTCCGACCATAAACGTAAAGCATTTCAAGAACATTTTAAGATTATACTTTTCGGATAGAATCCTGTCAAACCGGAAGCAGGCGGGCTTCTGTTTATCTGCGAAAAAGCGCTGAAGGATGGTTTTTCCTTCAACGCTCATCAATACACGGACGAGGCGCTCTCTTCCGCGTCCCATACACCCGACCTGGAATTCATCGACGCCACCGTATTCTGCGTTGATCTGCAGCATAATGGTATCGGCAACGCCACCTGTGGTCCGGGTCCGCTGGATAAATATCAGAATCTGCTCCGCGAGACGCGCGAGCTGACATTCGTCATGCGGCCTTATAGCCGGCAGAATGAATGTTTCACCCGGGCTATGCGCACCCTTCCGGAAAAGTAAGGGTATAGCCGATGTTCCTGCGCGAGCGGATCTCCACAGTGGAACCGAGCGTCTCCAGGTGCCTTCGAAGGCCGCTCAGATAGACCCGGACAGAATTGGCGTCCGCCTCGGCGTCATACCCCCAGGCATTGACAATCAGCTGGTCTGCACTCTGGCAGACCCCCGGGTTCTTCATCAGCGCCTCCATCAGCCTGAATTCCCTGTTCTGCAGGATGACCTGCTTCCCGCCGCAGTGCAGCGTGGCGTCCCCGGGATCCAGGCGCAGGTCGCCCGCCTCCAGAACCGCCGGCATGAAACTGTCCCGGCGCCGGAGCATTGCACGGATCCGCGCCAGGAGTTCCTCCATCACAAATGGTTTGGGCAGATAATCATCCGCCCCCAGGTCCAATCCTTCAATCCTGTCGGAGACCTCCGCCTTCGCGGTCAGGAGCAGAACCGGCGTACGGTTTCCCGCACCGCGAAGCTTCGTAAGGACGGTCAGGCCGTCCATCCTGGGCATCATGATGTCCAGAATAATCCCGTCATACGTCTCATTCATGGCATATTCCAGAGCGTCCTGACCATTGTCCACCCAGTCAACTGTATACTGGTGAAATGAAAGTATGTCTGTTACTGCATCTGCCATTGCTGTCTCATCTTCTGCATACAGAAGTTTCATCCGGGTCTCCCTTCAGCACGATTCAAGTACGCCATCGGCGTACTTGCGCCCGACCGCGCGGCCGCTTTAGCGGCCTTCCACTGCACGATTGTCAGCGTTACGCCTGGCCGGCCTCCTTCAGCGCCGCGTCGAGCAGCGCTTCATACTCGTCTGCTCCTCTGGCACCGACAGCCGCTTCTCCGACGATATTTCCGTTGGAGTCAATAAAATACGTCGTCGGGACAAACATTGCAGGAAGGTCCTTATCAAACCCATCCCACGGAACCACGCTTGTGTAGGTCACTCCGGTCTCTTCGACAATCTCCTTCGCAGTTTTGACGACCTTCGAATCCCCATCGACTGCATCAATCACCACGCCGATCATCCCGCAGTCTTTGTCTTCAAGCTTCTGATTGAGCTTCTCCAGATCCGGCATCTCGTTGATACACGGACCGCAGAAGGATCCCCACAGATTGACGATGGTAATCTTATGATCGCCGAAGATGTCTTCAGAGCTTACTTTGTTCCCATCCAGATCTGTCGTCTCAAACGCAATCTTAGGACCGTCCTTTTCAGTCTTCGCCGACGCCTCCGTCGCGCTCTTCTCCTTCGCACCTGCAATGGTTCCCATTCCCGGGAAAGAAGAAATTGCAAGCGCACACAGAAGTAAACCGGCAATACCACACTTCATGGATTTCTTAATCATTATGAACATACCCCTTTCTGTTTTTGTTGATGAACTCCTTTATCTTTTTTAACTTTCTTTTTGCCAAAATGAATCTCTTTTCCGGCGCCTGTAAATGACAGTGCGCTCTTCGAGCAGGCCCTCATGCATTCTCCGCAGCGGATACATTCTGCGCTGTTCGGATTCTTATGCGGATCCACTCCCATTCCACACGCCCTGCGGCATGCTCCGCAGCCGGTACAGGAAGCCTTGTCGACCTTCACCCGGATGATGCTGATCTTCTGGAACAGAGAATAAAACGCACCCAGCGGACACATGTATTTGCAGAACGGCCTGTAAATAAATATGGAGGCCAGGATGCACAGGATCAGAATCAGCATCTTCCACCGGAACAGCCATCCCAGCGTCGGGCGCAGGACATCATTGAGAAGCACCTGCGGCACACCGCCCTCCAGCGTTCCGACCGGGCACAGATACTTGCAGAAGAATGGTTCTCCCGCTCCGTACTGGCTCCTGAAAAGCAGAGGAAGAGCAATCACAAGGACCACCAGGATTACATATTTCATGTACCTGAGAGCATGGTCCACCCTTTCCGGGATCTTCAGCTTCGGCGTCGGAATCTTGTACAACAATTCCTGGATCAGTCCGAACAGACACAGCCATCCGCAGATGAATCGTCCGACAAATGCTCCGACTGCAAGCAAAAATCCCAGCACATAGAAGGGGAACCGTCTGTGACGTTCATTCAGGACTGCCTGCAGAGAGCCAATCGGACATGCGCCGAGCGCGCCCGGGCATGAATAACAGTTCATTCCCGGAACACAGAAATGCTTCAGCGGTCCCTGATACAGAGCCGCCATGCCGGGAAGAAACCCTTTGACCCAGGCATTCGTAAGAACCCCCCACGTACATTGAACAATTTTTCTCGTATGCTTAGCCAAGTCCTATACACTCCATGCAAATATTGGACGCCTTCGCAAAGACGACCTCCGCCTCGCCCGAGGCAAATCCCCACACGCACATGCCAAGCGCCGCTGCCAGGAGAATCAGCCCCAGATAGTTACGGTCTTTTTTTAACATTTCACGCATTCCTTTCGCATTGATCAATTGCAGCGATATAAATCAGGTGATCACCTTGTGAGACTATTCTGTCTGCACATGATTATATACGCTGCCCGCGCCCGATATCCAGTGAAGAAACTGTTAAGAATATCTGTCCAATCTGTGCCTCGCCAAAGTCCATTCTGTGACCGGCGGGAATAAAAAACACCGCGGCGCCATACCGCGGTGAATCCAGCATCTGCTGTATATTATCTTTGTCAGGGGCCGGCATTCTGTATGCTCCGGCGCCGGCAATCTGTATGCTCCGGTGCTGGCATTCTGTATGCTCCGGCGTCGGCATTCTTTATGTTCAGGCTTCGGCCTCTGCCTCTGTCTCAGCTTCCGTCTCTGCCTCCGTCTCGTCCTGCCCTTCCATCTCCTCTTCATAATCAGGAAGCTCATATTCTCCGTCCCAGCACGAGGGTCTCTTCAGAGAACCGTACCGCTCCCAATAGGTATTCTGTGCAAGATATCCTCTGGTGATGCTTCTGGACTCCGTCTTATCAGGCATCTCATAATGCATGCACCAATAATACGCAGCATCATATGCCCCCTGCGCGGTATCCGGCACATTTCTCAGATACTTCAGAGTATCCCTGTAACCGCCCCGCAGTTCCTTTTTCAAAAACCGCAGCTGCCCCGAAAGAACCTCCCAGTCATCCGGCGCATAGTGTCTCAGATTCGTCCAGCGGCTGTTGTGCCACTGACAGATTCCGACAGACGTTCCGCCGTCGCCGATCGCATTGGTCCGGAACCCGGACTCGCAATAGACGTTGGCAAGCACGCCGCAGGCCGCAGCCGTATTCAGACGGAGCACAGACGTGCAGTAACGGAACACCTCCGCCTCATTGACCCTGGGCGGCGCCGATTCGATCATTTCATAAGACACCGCATCCTGGATCACCTCGATGTAAGGCATATCCTTCTGGATATCCAGCACCTGCATCTCATACTCATCCGGATCAAAGGACGGCGTAAAGAAATAGTAATTCAGGTTCGTGGTACTGTAATCATCGCTGTAGCTGTTCCAGGTGACATCGATACTGTGCGGCTTCTTCTCCTCCATCAGATAGACCGACAGCTTGGACGGGAACTGCGCACGCAGCTGCTCCAGAGACGGCTTCTCGCCCATCTCAAAATGGATGGAGGACAGGCATCCCTTGCTCTCGAATCCGACAATCAGATACTTGCCCTTCTTCTCCTTCTTTGATCCGCCGCCGGAAGAATCGGAAGACTCATCCACAACCTCGATCAGCCCCTCAATGCCCAGCACATCCGCATCGTCCGCGGAACCACTCACGATCCCGATCTCTTCATCCGATGCACCGTCATCCGGAATCACCTCAAAGTCATCCGCATAGCCCACATGCAGCCCGACACCGCACAGCGCCTCTGCAGCAATCCCCGCAAACAGAAACACCACCGCCAGCGCACAGACCCGCAGCGAACATTTTTTAAAAACCCTGAACATAACAAACCCTTCCTGACCGGAAACCGCCCCGGCCAAAACACAAGTCCATCACCATCACTATGCACATTTTTGTCTACTGTACCACGCACACAGCGATATGTCAGCTACCATATCTTCTATATTTCCGGCCAATCAGAAAAAGTCATCTGCCCTCCTCCAAAAAACACTTGCAATTCCAATAACCCGGTGTTAATATAATGAAGCTTGAAAAAAGCAGCAACAAAACGATGCGTGGCTCAGTTTGGTAGAGCGCTGCGTTCGGGACGCAGAGGCCGCTGGTTCAAATCCAGTCGCATCGACGCGAAAAAAGGATACCGTCAGGTATCCTTTTTTCGTGTCGCTATGACAGGTTGAGGAGGCGGTCTCTCGGAGCATTTCCATAACGTCTGCTGCTTGTTGCTGATCGTAGTCATATAGTTCTACAAAGTGCAGGATATCCTGAATAAGCAGCTCTGTGTTGCTCTGGTCTTCCCGAAGCCGGTCCTTATATGCCGGTCGCTCGTTTCCCGTTTTTCTTCGGTCTTGCCATTGTTTAACCATCTCCTTCCTTAAACTCCATGTCCGGATAAATGAATTCCAGAAGATAAATTTGTGGAATTCTATACTTACCGCCTACTTTGATGGATCGGATCTTGCCTTCGGCGAGATAGTTATAGACAGTGTTACGACCTGTCTGTAACTATCTCCTGAACTTCCTCCGGCCGAAGGACATCATTATAACCT
>CAJOKX010000089.1 GCA_905235415.1 uncultured Lachnospiraceae bacterium | reverse complement strand
CTATAGAAGCGTGGTCGCTTCCGAGGCTGCAGCAACTCGCAAAGCTCAGTCGGCTGCCTATGGTTTTCAGTTGTGCCCACAGAACTCCATGCAGAAGGTCGGAGGCATGCCTGTGAACTGTAACCGGACGCGAGAAACTTTGTCTTGCACTGCCATGGGCAGCGTGCTATAATTCATCTGCTGTGCCCGAAGCAGGGATGCAGTTCCGCTTAAGCTGGCGGGATCGGAGCACAGACAACCGCATGGACTTGCGGGGATCGCCCGGATGATCCGGGAACAGACCGCCCGGCGCCTCGCCGGGGCGTGTAAGCAGTTCACAAACATCAGACAGAGAGGTGAATAACGATGAGAGAAGGAATCCATCCGAAGTATTATCAGGCAACCGTTACCTGCAACTGCGGCAACACATTCGTGACCGGTTCTACCAAGCCGGAGATCCACGTTGAAGTCTGCTCCAAGTGCCATTCATTCTACACCGGACAGCAGAAGGCAGCGCAGGCACGCGGCCGTATCGATAAGTTCAACAGGAAGTACGGTCTGAGCCAGCAGTAATCTGGAATTGTCAGGAAGGTTGGGGCACAGTCCTCAGCCTTCTTTCTTATCTGCCATATATGGCTTCGGAAAGAAGTGAGTTTATGAAATATTCCAATATCGGCGGACAGGCCGTGATGGAAGGCGTGATGATGCGCAACAGCGAGAAGTGGGCGGTTGCGGTCAGGACTGCAGACGACCAGATCACGGTCAGGACCGGGACGTATCAGGGCGTCATCCGGAACAAGAAGGTGCAGAAGCTGCCGATCATCCGCGGGGTGTGCAGCTTTATCGATTCTCTGTACCTGGGGATGAAGGCGCTCATGTTCTCGGCCGACCTGTTTGCGGAGGAGTCTGAGTCTGAACTGGAAGACAGACTCTCGGATGAACTGAAGAAGGCTGAGAAGAAGGCGGAAAAGCTGAAGGCAGCGGGAAAGCAGGAGCAGGCGGACGAAGTCCTTTCCAAGGCGCAGAAGCGGGCCGACGAAGAGCGCAGGAAGCTGCATGAGCGGGAAGAATCCGGAAACGGAAAGTCCGAGGATTCGGACAACTCCGTGCTGCTGACCGTGACGCTCATTGTCTCTCTGGTCTTTTCCATCGCGCTGTTTATGATGCTCCCGTATTTCCTTTCGAGGATTCTTCAGAGAGTCACGACCAACGAGTCTCTGATCTCCGGGTGCGAGGCCGTCCTGAGAATGGTCATTTTCTTCGGGTACCTCTGGCTGATCTCACGGATGAAGGACATCCAGAGAACCTACATGTACCATGGCGCCGAGCATAAGTGCATCAACTGCATCGAGCACGGAATGGAACTGAATGTGGAGAATGTCAGGAAGAGTTCCCGCCAGCATAAAAGATGCGGAACCAGCTTCCTGCTGATCGTTATGATCGTCAGCGTCATTTTCTTCATGTTAATCCGCACATCCAACCCGGTGCTGCGGATCGTGATCCGGCTGCTGCTCATCCCGGTGATTGCCGGCGTCTCCTTTGAGTTTATCAGGCTCGCAGGAAAGTACGACAACAAGGTTGTCAATGCCCTGAGCAAACCGGGCCTGTGGCTGCAGAATATGACGACGAAAGAGCCCGACGACAGCCAGATCGAAGTCGGAATCGCGTCCGTGGAGGCGGTATTTAACTGGAAGAAATATCTCAACGAGAACTTCGGCGCAAACTATGAGCTGACGCCGGAGGACGAGCCGCACGAAAGTGATGATCTCTATACGATCAAGTGATATCAGGTATGACTTATCTTGAAGCAGTACATAGCGCGCAGACTATCCTGGAGGAGCATCAGGTTCCGGACGCGGATACAGACGCCTTGTTGCTGCTTCAATTTGTATGCGGCATGACGCACGCCGGATACTATGCGCACCGCCAGGAGAATATGCCGGAGGATGCGCATTCCCGGTATATGGATCTGATACAGATGCGCGCATCGCGCGTGCCCCTGCAGCACCTGACGAAAGAGCAGTGCTTTATGGGGCTTACGATGGAGGTTCGTCCGGACGTTCTGATTCCAAGGCAGGACACGGAGATCCTGGTGCAGGAGGCCCTTTCGCACGTGCGCAAGGGGGATGCGGTCCTGGACCTGTGCACGGGCTCCGGGTGCATTCTGGTCAGCATCCTGAAGCTGGGAAAGCATCTGACAGGATGCGGAAGCGACCTGTCACCAGGCGCGCTGGAGCTTGCCGCGCGCAATGCACAGCGATGCGGGGTTGAGGCGGACTTTCTCAGAAGCGACCTGTTTGAGGACATCGACGGATGCTTTGACATGATCGTGTCGAATCCCCCCTACATCCGCTCCGAAGACCTGAAGGATCTGATGGAGGAAGTGCGGGATCATGAACCTGTGCTTGCGCTGGACGGCGGGGAGGACGGACTTTGCTGTTACAGAAGGATCGTCCCGGAAAGCCTCGCCCATCTGGAGCCGGGCGGCTGGCTGATCGTGGAGATCGGATATGACCAGGGATCTGCCGTCAGATCCATGTTTGAAGCGCAGGGATACGAGGAGATCAAAGTGGTGAAGGACCTTGGCGGAAATGACAGGGTCGTTCTGGGGAGGAAGAAGATTGTTTGAGCAGCTGAGCGAAGTCACCCGGAGACTGGAGGAGATCAGCCGGCAGCTTCTGGAGCCGGAGACCGCAAGGGATCCGTCCAGACTGCAGAGCCTGATGAAGGAGAGAGCGTCTCTGAGTCCGGTGGCGGAGGCGTATGAAGAATACGGGAAGGCCAGGCAGACGATTGAAGACTGCACCCGGATGCTGGAGGAAGAGCGCGATGACGAGATGCGCGCCCTGATGAAGGAAGAACTTGCCCTGGCCAGGGAGTCGGAAGCGGGGCTGAAGGAGAAGCTTCGGATCATGCTCCTTCCCAGAGATCCGAATGATGAGAAGAATGTGGTCGTGGAGATCCGCGCCGGCGTCGGCGGAGATGAGGCGGCGCTGTTTGCATCGGAGATCTTCCGCATGTACAGCCGGTATGCAGACCGGCAGGGATGGAAGGTCGAACTGACCTCCGTCAGCGAGAACGGGCTGGGCGGTTTCAAGGAATGCGTTTTCCTGGTCAACGGGCAGGGCGCATATTCCAGACTGAAATACGAATCGGGCGTCCACCGCGTGCAGCGTGTGCCGGAGACGGAGAGCGGCGGAAGGATTCACACGTCCGCCTGCACCGTGGCCATCATGCCGCAGGCAGAGGAGATCGATTTCCAGCTGGACCTCAATGAATGTCATTTTGACGTGTTCAGGGCTTCCGGGAACGGCGGACAGTGCGTCAATACGACGGACTCCGCGGTCAGACTGGTCCATGAGCCGACCGGGATCGTCGTATCGTGCCAGGACGAGAAGAGCCAGCTGAAGAATAAGGACAAAGCGATCAAGATCCTCCGTTCGATCCTCTATCAGAAAGAAGTGATGGAGCGCCACGACGCGGAGGCAGAAGAGCGGAGAAGCCAGATCGGGACCGGGGACCGCAGCGAGAAGATCCGCACCTACAATTTTCCGCAGGGAAGGGTCACGGACCACAGGATCCGGCTGACGCTCTATAAGATCGAATCGATTATAGACGGGGATCTGGATGAGATCATCGACAGCCTGATCTCCGCAGACCAGGCCGCGAAGCTAGCAAAGTCAGGAGAGGAATCATATGCCGAGCTGGGAGAATAATGTCAGAAAGGTCACCCCTTATACGCCGGGGGAGCAGCCGAAGATCCGCAATATCATCAAGCTCAATACCAATGAGAATCCCTACCCGCCGTCCCCGCTTGTCAAACAGGCAATCGAAGGCATCGGGGATGATCTGCTGAGAAGGTATCCGGATCCTGCCTCTTCCATGCTGGTGGACGCCATTGCCGGACGATACGGGGTGGAGCCGGAGCAGGTATTTGTCGGGGTCGGATCCGACGACGTACTGGCCATGAGCTTCCTCACGTTCTTTGCCTCCGGGCGGGAGATCCTGTTTCCGGAAATCACCTACTCTTTTTACGACGTGTGGGCGGATCTGTTCCGGATCCCCTATGAGACAAAGAAGCTGGACGCAGAGTTTCGGATCGTCAACCGGGATTATTATGGGGAAAACGGCGGCATCGTATTTCCGAACCCGAACGCTCCGACGGGCGTCCTGAAGAGGCTTGACGAGATTGAGGAGATCATCGCCCGCAACCGCGACGTCGTGGTGATCATCGATGAGGCGTATATCGACTTTTCAGACGGACATGACGGCGGGATCCCGCCGCAGAGCGCCCTGCATCTGGTCGATCGGTATGACAACCTGCTGGTCGTGCAGACCTTCTCAAAGTCCAGGTCGCTGGCGGGGATGCGGATCGGATACGCGATCGGATCTGCGAAGCTGATCCGGTATCTGAATGACGCGAAGTATTCCTTCAACTCGTATACGATGAACCAGACCTCCATCGCGGCAGGCGTCGCGGCGATCGAAGACCAGGCGTATTATGCGGAATGCCTGCAGAAGGTACGGGATACGCGCAAAAGAACGCAGAGCGCGCTTGCAGCGCTGGGCTTCTGCTTCCATCCGTCCCAGGCGAATTTCCTGTTCGTGACGCATCCGGACGTAAAAGCAAAGGACCTCTTTTCGGCGCTGCGCCAGGCGGGGATCATCGTCCGGTATTTTGACAAGCCGGGGATTGACAACTATCTGCGCATCACGATCGGCACCGACGAAGAGATGGACGCGCTGCTGGCATTTCTCGGGGACTACTTGAAGAAGCACTGATGAAGTGAAAACGGAAAGGACACAGACAAATGACCAACCAGCTTGCAACATGGTTTGCGAATAATCTCGGGCAGGTTATGCCCGCGGAACTTGTAATCTTTCTGGTCTCCCTGTTTCCGATTCTGGAATGCAGGGGCGGCCTGATCGTCGCGGCGCTCCTGGGCGTGAAGCTCTGGACGGCGGTACCGATCTGCATCATCGGAAATGTGCTTCCGGTGCCCTTTATCCTCCTGCTTCTGGGGAGCTTCTTAAAATGGCTGAAAAAGACGCGCTTCCATAAGATCGCGGATAAGATCGAAGAGCGGGGGATGAAGAAGAGCGAGGGAATGAAGCACGGCGAGTTCCTGGGACTCCTCCTGTTTGTGGGCATCCCGCTGCCGGGAACCGGCGCGTGGACCGGGTCTCTGATCGCGACGGTCCTGAATATGGACCGGAAGAAGGCCATCGTACCGATCTTTCTGGGCGTGCTGCTTGCAACCGTGATCATGACCGTCTTTTCCTATGCGTTCCTTGCAAATGTAGTCGGATAACCAATGCGGCGGGATGGGACTGTGTATGGATATCTATGAAAGCTTTGCCGGAGTCTATGATACGTTCATGGACAATGTGCCGTACGACGCGTGGGCGTCGTACCTGCACCGGACGCTTGACGCATACGGGATCCGGGACGGGCTGGTGCTGGACCTTGGGTGCGGGACGGGACAGATGACGAGGCGCCTGCGCGACCTTGGATACGATATGATCGGCGCCGACCTGTCGGAGGACATGCTGCAGATTGCGCAGGAAGCAGAGTGGGAGCGCTTCGAGGAACTCCAGGAGAGCCGGCCGGATGCGGAATCTCCAGATGCGGTCGGACAGGATGCGGAATCTCCAGATGCGGTCGGACAGGATGCGGAATCTCCAGATGCGGGCGGACCGGATGCGGAATCCCCAGATGCGGGCGGACCGGATGATGAGCCGCCGGGCAAGGGCGGCGATATCCTCTACCTGCTGCAGGACATGCGTTCGTTTGAACTCTACGGAACAGTCCGCGCGGTCGTTTCCGTCTGTGACTGCCTGAATTACATGACGCAGGAAGAGGACCTGGAGAGGGTCTTTTCGCTGGTGAACAACTATCTGGATCCGGGCGGGGTGTTTCTGTTTGACCTGAATACGGAGTATCATTACCGGGAGGTGTGCGCGGAACATACCTTTGCGGAATCCAGGGATGAGGGCAGCTTTATCTGGGAGAATCATTTCGATCCGAAAAGCTGCGTCAATGAATATGACCTGACCCTGTTTGTGCGCCGCAGCGGTGCGCTGTATGAGCGCTGCAGGGAGACGCACCGCGAGAGGGCCTGGTCTCTGGAGCAGGTGCGCACTCTGCTGGAAAGGGCGGGGATGGAGTTTATCTGGGCAAGGGACGCCTATACGGACGATCCGCTCAGGGAGGATACGGACCGGATGCTGGTCCTTGCAAGAGAGCACGGCAAAGCCGGAGTGGGAGAATGAGATGAGATTTACCAAGATGCATGGCATCGGCAATGATTATGTCTATGTCAACGGGTTTGAGGAGAAGGTTGAAGATCCGGAAGCGGCGGCGCGGTTTGTGTCGGACCGCCATTTCGGGATCGGGTCCGACGGGCTGATTCTCATACAGCCTTCCCGGAAGGCCGACTGTGAGATGGAGATGTACAATGCGGACGGATCGCGCGGGAAGATGTGCGGGAACGGGATCCGCTGCGTCGGGAAATATGCCTACGATCACGGGATCGTCTCGAAGGATGTGATGACGGTCGATACGCTCTCCGGCGTGCGGACGCTGAAGCTGACCATAGAAGGCGGCGTATGCACGGCGGCGCGCGTGGACATGGGCGCACCGGTTTTTACCCCGGAAAAGATACCGGTTGATATTGCTGCGATTGCGGATCCGCTCAGGACCACCCGGGTTGATCCCTTCGGAGAGATCCTGATGCAGACAGAGATCCCGCTGGCGGACGGGAGCGTGATGAAAGGCACCTGCGTTTCCATGGGCAATCCCCACTGCGTCGTCCCGGTAGACGACGTGGATGCATTTGACGTGGAAAAGACCGGGAAGCTGTTTGAGCACCATCCGGTATTCCCGGAGGGCGTCAACACCGAATTCATCAAGGTCCTTGACCGGACGCACATCCGGATGCGCGTGTGGGAGAGAGGCAGCGGGGAGACCTGGGCCTGCGGGACCGGCGCGTGCGCAGTTGCGTGCGCATGCATCCTCAACGGATGGACCGATCCTTCCGTCACGGTGCATCTGCGCGGCGGAGATCTGCAGATCGAGTGGGACACAGAGAAAGATACGGTCTATATGACCGGTCCGGCCGTGCGTGTATTTGACGGAGAGATCGATCTCTGATCACGCGCTGCAAGGCAGGTGTGGATATTGCCGGGAAGATCCTCTATACTGAAGAAGGGGTCTGCACCGGTATCTGTGGGATGACAGACAGAGGACATCGTTCATGAAAAGAACCAGATTCAGAGTTTGCGCGGCAGTGCTTTTATCCTGCCTGCTGCTGGGAGGCTGCACAAGAAGCCAGATGAATTACCAGATTGCGGAGGCGATCGGGACTGCCGGGATGTATCCGGACAATGAACCCGTGGAGACGCCGCAGATGGCGATGCAGCGCCAGAACCGGGAAGAGTCGGAATCGGAAGAGGAGGCGCTTACGACCGTTCTGGCGGAGGCGCAGAAGCTCGCCGACGGATACAACTATGAGGAGGCCATTTCCGTCCTTAATTCCATCACCGGGATTCAGTCGCGCGACGAGCGGGTCAATGAAGCCAGGGAACGCTATGAGCAGGGCGATTCGAATCTGGTCAACTGGGTGGACGGCGATATTCCGCATCTGTGTTTTCCGACGCTGATCTATGATACGTCCATGGCGTTTGACGGAGACGGAGGCGCCGGCTCGTACGCGACCACGATGGTCACCTGCAAGGAATTTGAGGCCATCCTGCAGAGCCTCTATGACAACGGCTACATCCTGATCGATATTCACACGATTGCGGCCCTTGCGACGGATGAGCGCGGGACGACTTCCATGGAAGCGCTAAAGCTCCGTCTTCCGGACGGAAAGAAACCGATCGTCCTGTCCCAGGACAACCTGAATTACGCGACCGTCACCAACGGAGACGGGATCGCGACAAAGCTGGTGCTGGATGAGTCCGGGAAGGTGAAAGCGCAGTATACGGACAGCGACGGACATGACGTCGCGGGCGATTACGATTTTATCCCGATCCTGGACACCTTTATCGACGAGCACCCGGATTTCTCATTCCGCGGCGCGAGAGGCATCGTGTCTGTTTCGGGATCCGAAGGCGTATTCGGATATGATCTATCGTCCCCGGATGCATCCGCATCTTCCGCTTCCGCATCGGAGAATGCGCAGGGAGAGGATGCGGGCGCAGGCATGCTGGCCGGTGCCTCGGGCACATCTTCCGCATCCGGAAGCGCTCTTGGCATGTCAGAGAATGAGCAGAAGATCGCCGCGATCTCGAAGGCGCTGACGGACGAGGGCTGGAGCATTGCGTGCGCCGGCTGGAGCCACGCCTACATGAATGACATGAGCTACGAACAGTTCAGGCAGGAGCTGGACAGCTGGGAGGCGCAGGTCGCCCCGCTGACGGGAAATGCGGACATCCTGTTTTATCCGTACGGCGCGGAAGTGGAATATCCCGGACAGAAGCTGGATGACCTGCTGTCCAGGGGAATGGTCTATCTGTGCGGATTGTGGGGGGACACGGACTTCCGCGAACTTGCAGACGGATATATGCGGATGACGCGCCGGTTTGTGGACGGATACACACTGGTCAACGCGCCTGTCTATTTCACCGGATTCTTCGACGCGGGGGACGTGCTGGACGAGGACCGCTAAAGGACGCCGGTAAAGGACGCGTGTGGGGAGTAAAGGGTATAATAAACACCATCACGGCGCGCCGCACATACAGCTGAAAAGTAAGGAGCAGATGAGGGTATGGCAAAGTACATATTCAAGAGAATCCTTCTCGCCATCGTGACGATCTTTATCGTATGCGCGATTACGTTCTTCACGATGAACGCGATTCCGGGTGGTCCGTTCGCAGGTGAGAAGGCGAAGTCACCGGAGGTACAGGCTGCGCTGGAGAAACGCTTCAACCTGGACAAGCCGGTCGGAGAACAGTTTATCATTTACATGAAGAACATGCTGCACGGGGACTTCGGGATCTCCGCCAAGACAGGCCGTGACATCTCGGAGACGATCGCCTCCAAGTTCTCGGTTTCCGCCAAGCTTGGCATCTTCGCGGTTCTCACGGCAGTCATCGTGGGCGTGATACTGGGAAGCATCGCGGCGCTGACACGCAACCACGCGCCGGACCGGATTATTATCTTCCTGTCCACCCTGTTCACATCCCTTCCGAGTTTTGTCCTGGGATCCTTCCTGCTGGTCATTTTCTCCGTGAAGCTGGGCTGGGTGCAGGCGTGGAGCCCGACCCACCAGAACCTGGTGCTCCCGGTGATCGCGCTCTCCGCGTATCCGGCGGCATACATCACGAGGCTGACCAAGACCTCCATGCTGGATGTGCTGAACCAGGATTATGTCCGGACAGCCCGCGCCAAGGGCGTATCGTCCATGAAGGTGCTGTTTGTGCATACGCTGCGCAACGCCCTGATTCCGGTTGTCACGTATCTGGGGCCGATGATCGCGTCGGTTCTGACCGGATCTCTGGTGGTGGAGCAGATCTTTACGATCGGCGGACTCGGCGCAGAGTTCGTGCAGAGTATCACCAACCGCGACTATCCCATGATCATGGGCGTCACGATCTTCCTGGCGATCTTCATGGTGACCATGAATCTTCTGACAGACATTGTTTACACACTGATTGATCCCCGGATCAGTCTGGATTGAGGAGGACAGAGATATGGCAGATAAGTATGATGCAGATCAGATGCCGAAGAAGAATCCCCTCTCTCTGCAGATTGATCTTCAGAAATTTGAAAAAGCCACGGACGAAGAGAAGAGGCAGGCGGACGTCATGAGCGAGTCCACCACCTTCTTCAGAGACGGTATGCGGAAGCTGAGAAAGAACCCGCTTGCCATGTTCAGTATCGTGGTCCTGGTCCTGATTATCCTGACTATCATCATCGCTCCGGTTGTGGTTCCGTACAGCTATTCGGACATCATCACCGTCAACGGGAAGAGAGACAAGACAGCGACCAATATGGCGCCCTTCAAGTACTCCAAGCTGGAGCAGCAGTATATAGACGAAGGCGGCAAGGTATTCCCGCACATCATGGGAACGGATGAACTGGGAAGAGATTATTTCATCCGCGTCATCTACGGGACCCGCATCTCTCTGATCGTAGGCGTGTTCGCCAGCATCATCGTGCTGGTCATCGGCGTTTTGTACGGCTCGGTCTCGGGGTATTTCGGGGGGAAGGTAGACCTGGTCATGATGCGGATCGTCGATGTGATCTACTCGCTGCCGGACCTTCTGATGATCATCCTGCTGTCGGTCGTCCTGAATGAAGTGCTGAAGTTTGACGGGAACGGGGTCCTGGCAAGGCTCGGGACCAATATGATCTCGCTCTTTATCGTGTTCGGCCTGCTGTACTGGGTCGGCATGGCGCGTCTGGTGCGCGGGCAGATCCTGACCATCAAGAAAAATGAATATGTCCTGGCGGCACAGGTGTCCGGCGCAAAGAGCAGCCGGATCATCCGCAAGCATATTCTTCCGAACTGCATCAGCGTGATCATTATCTCCGCTGCGCTGCAGATTCCGTCGGCCATCTTTACAGAGTCCTTCCTGAGCTTCATTTCGCTGGGCGTCAAGGCGCCCATGCCTTCACTCGGTTCTCTGGCAAGCGCGGCCCGCAGCGGAATCACCACATACACCTACAAACTGATCTTCCCGTCCCTCATGATCGGTCTGATCACTCTGTCCTTCAACCTGCTCGGAGACGGACTGAGAGACGCGTTTGATCCCAAGCTGAGGAGGTAAGAGAGATGGCTGATGAATATATTCTGTCTGTAAAAGACCTCCACACATCCTTCACGACGGACAACGGTGAGGTCAGGGCAGTCAACGGGGTGTCGTTTGACCTTGCGGCGGGAAAGATCCTGGGCATCGTTGGAGAGTCGGGCTCGGGCAAGTCCGTGACCGCCTATTCCATCATGCAGATTCTGGAGAAGAACGGCTCCATCAAGTCCGGACAGATCCTCTATAAAGGAGAGGATATCACGAAGTGGCCGGAGAAGAAGATGTGCGATTTCCGCGGAAAGAAATGCTCCATCATCTTCCAGGATCCCATGACCAGCCTGAACCCGGTCTTCACCATCGGCTATCAGCTGGAGGAGGCGATCCGGCTCCATACGAGCCGCCGCGGAAAGGAAGTGAAGGCGCGCGCGGTCGAGATGCTGCAGCTTGTGGGCATCAATGAGCCGGACAGGCGTCTGAAACAGTATCCGTTCGAACTGTCGGGCGGGATGCGGCAGAGAGTCATGATCGCGATGGCGCTCGCGTGCGAGCCGGATATCCTGATCGCGGATGAGCCGACCACGGCGCTTGACGTGACCATCCAGGCGCAGATTCTTGAACTGATGCAGGAACTGCAGAAGCAGCTGGGGATGGCGATCATCATCGTTACGCATGATCTGGGCGTGATCGCGCAGCTGGCGGATGAGATCATCGTCATGTACGGCGGCCGCGTGTGCGAACGGGGAACGGCGGAGGATATCTTCTACCGGCCCGCGCATGAGTATACCAAAGGACTGCTGCGCTCGATCCCCAACGTGGATACCATGGGGCAGCGCCTGCATCCGATCTCCGGTTCGCCCATCAATCTGCTGAACATGCCGAAGGGCTGTGCATTCTGTCCGCGCTGTGATCAGGCGATGAAGATCTGTCTGGAGGAGCAGCCTCCGGAGACGGTAACGAGCGACGGACATATGGCCTCCTGCTGGCAGGCAATTCGCACTGAGATCGAGGCGGGCGCGCATGACGCCGGACAGAGAGCCTGACGGGAGGTGGATGAAATGGATATGAATTACAAACCGAATCCGGACTATCTGGTTGAGGTGAATGACCTGAAGATGTACTTCCCGGTCAAGACAGGCTTCTTCAAGACCATACCGCTCAAAGCGGCGGACGGCGTCTCTTTTGCCATACGGCCCGGTGAGACGCTTGGACTGGTGGGAGAGTCGGGCTGCGGCAAGACAACGGTCGGACGCGCGCTGATCCGCCTGTACAAACCGACGGACGGGGATATCTTCTTCGAAGGAAAACGGGTGGAGGACAAGAACATCGGCGCGCTGCGCAAGGATATGCAGATGGTCTTCCAGGATCCCTATTCGTCCCTGAACCCCCGCATGACGGTGGAGGATATCATCGGCGAGCCGCTGGATGTGCATAAGCTCTATACCAGCCGTGCGGACCGCAGGGACAAGATCCTGAACCTGATGGAGCTGGTGGGACTGAACGCGGAGCACGCCACGCGCTACGCACACGAGTTTTCCGGCGGACAGAGGCAGAGAATCGGAATCGCCAGGGCGCTGGCGACCGAACCGAAGTTTATCGTCTGCGACGAGGCGGTTTCCGCGCTGGACGTATCCATCCAGGCACAGGTCATCAACATGTTTGAGGATCTGCAGAACAAACTGGGCGTCGCTTATCTGTTCATAGCGCACGACCTGCTGGTGGTACACCATATCTCGCACCGGATCGCGGTCATGTATCTGGGCAAGATGGTGGAAACGGCCGATGCGGATGAGCTGAACAGCAATCCGATTCATCCGTATACGCAGTCGCTGCTTTCTGCAGTTCCGTATCCGGATCCGAATGTGGCCAAGTCCAGAAAACGCATCATCCTGGAGGGGGACGTCCCCAGCCCGCTGAATATGCCCAGCGGCTGTCCTTTCCGGACACGCTGCCGGTTCGCGACAGAGCAGTGCGCGCAGGAGATGCCGCCGCTGACAGACCGCGGGAACGGTCACCTGACCGCATGCTGGAATCGATAAGGAAGGCCTGCAGATGCCCGGTCAGAGGGCGCATGGGGCGTCCGATATCGGAAAAGGGCGAATATTTGCAGTGAAAGACTCTTTTTTGGAATATTTTTTGAACATTTCCTTCTATTTTTTCTGCAGGTGTTGTATAATCAAATCTGGTTTTTAAATGCATCACTCATTTAAAAGGAGGAATGAAAGAATGAAAAAACGTGTTCTGTCCGTTCTGATGGCGGGCGCTATGGTCCTTTCCGCATTCGGTATGCCGGTCCTGGCAGCTGAGACGGAGGGAGAGTCAGCCGGAAAGTCCAGCGAGGCAGCTCCGGACTGGGACGGTTATGATGCCAAGATCAATGAAGTGTATCAGGAGACTGACCTGGCTGCACGTGAAGCTCTGATGCATGAGGCAGAGGATGAGCTGATGGCGACCTGGGCCGTCATCCCGATCTACTTCTACAATGACATTTACATGATGTCTCCGGACGTGGAAGGCCTGTACGCGAATCTGTTCGGATACAAGTATTTCGCATATATGACCGCTCCGGACAATGTGCTGAACGCGAACCTGGCTTCCGAGCCGGATCATCTGGATCCTGCATTGAACAGCTCCGTGGACGGCGCCTGCCTGGCAATCCTGTCCTTCTCCGGACTGTATGCCTATGATGAAGACGGCAACCTGGTTCCGGAACTGGCGGACGGCGAGGCGGAGGTTTCCGAGGACGGCCTGACCTATACCTTCAAGATCAAGGAAGGCCTGACCTGGTCCGACGGTGAAGTCCTGGATGCTGAGGATATCGTATACAGCTGGAACCGTCTGGCGGATCCGAACACTGCCGCTGACTACAGCTATCTGTGCGAATCCATGAATCTTGAAGTCAACGATGACGGCACCCTGGGCATCGAGGCTTCCGATGACGGCCTGACCTTCACGGCGCATCTGTCCAAGCCGTGCGCATACTTCCTGGATCTGTGCGCATTCCCGGCATTCTTCCCGGTTCCGGAGCAGTCCGTGAGCGAGGCGGATCCGGACGGCGAGAACCCCGGCGCATGGGCACTGGAGTCCGGATTTGTTACCTCCGGTCCGATGACCTGCACGTCCTGGAAGCACAACGAGTCCATGACGTATGAGAAGAACCCGAATTACTGGAATGCAGACGCGGTGACGCTCGATTCCATCAACTTCATGCTGAGCGCGGATGATACCGCTATCTACAACGCATACAACGACGGCTCCCTCCAGTTCATCGACACCGTTCCGAACGATGAGATCTCCAACGTTATCGAGGAAGATGATTTCTACATCGTACCGAACCTTGGCACCTACTATGTGGCGTTCAACGTCAACAGCCCGCTGTTCGATGGAAAGACTCCGGAACAGGCTGCCAAGATGAGAGAGGCATTCTCCCTGCTGATCGACCGTCAGTATATTGTTGACACAGTCGGACAGACCGGACAGCAGCCGGCAGGCACGTTCATTCCGGCAGGAATGGCAGACGGCCAGGGCGGCGTGTTCGCTGAGAACGATGAGGACTACACCTATCCGGTGACCTGGGACTTCAACGGTGAGGAAGCAGTCGGTTACTACGATCCGACCGCTACCGGCGCTGATAATCTCGAGGAAGCGGTTGAGCTTCTGAAGGAAGCCGGCTTTGAGTTCAACGATGACAATTCGCTCTCTGATGAGACTCCGATCACCGTTGAGTATCTGACCAATGACGGAACCGGACATATCGCGATCGCGCAGTCGATCCAGCAGGATCTTGCGGTGATCGGCATCAACATGGACATCAAGTCTGAGGAGTGGAACGTATTCCTGAACGACCGTAAGAACGGCCAGTTCGACTTCGCCCGTGAGGGATGGCTTGCTGACTACAACGATCCGATCAACATGCTTGAGATGTGGCTGAGCAACTCCGGCAACAACGACGCGCAGTTCGGCCGCTGATCAGACACCGGGCCTGATGACCAGGCTGAAAGACAGAACAGTGGACTGCCGTATCCGTTCGGATGCGGCAGTCTTATTCTTATTATAAAACCTCCGCATAAAGGAGAGGCTGCCGGAAGGGCGGCGGGACGGGTATTACTATGAGAGGCTTGTTTGAGGATCAGAAGGATCACGCAGAGGGAGCGCACAGGGCGACGCGGCATCTGGAGGAGGTCGCGCAGGATGCTTCCGGATCCCGGTATTATGAGGGCGTATGGATGGTGTGTACGCTGGATCAGGGGAAGCGCAGGAAGATCACGGCCCTGATATGGGGCCTTCTCTTTCTGGAAGCGGCCCTGCTTGGCGTGTGCGGGTGCCTGCGCGGAAGCGGAATGGACGGCTGCGTCTTCGTGCTTCTTCCGTATGCGCTCTGCATCCTGTCCGTCTGCTTCTCCATCCGTCACATGATCGAGATCTCCTTTGCGGGAGGAAGAATGCGGGAATATCCATATAAAAAGCATATGAAGGGACTTGGGCCCTGCGCGGCTGCCGGCATGATCTTCTGCATCCTGTGCATCGGCGCCAGGCTTGCGGAAGCTGTCATGGCAGGCGGATGGGAGAGAGCAGGGCGTGCGGACATTGCGCGGAACGGAATCCTGTTTCTGGCACTGCAGATCCTTACACTCGCAGCGCTTGTGTTCTCTTACAGGCTGGCCGGGTCCCTGACATGGAAGGAAAGCTTTGATCCCCCCGCCTGAAGCGGGTTTTGTATCCGTCTGAAGCGGGTTTATGCGAGAGCACGGACAGGATGCATGTGACTTTGGCGGATCGCAGATGCGCGCTGAGGATTTTTCTTGACGTGCCTGCGGGCGCAATGCTATAATTGTCCGGCGTATGGAAAACGGGTCCCTGTCGGAGTGTCCCCTCAGGTGCCCGGGAGACAGTATAGCGGCTGTCTTTTGACAATTCAAGAAAGGCGAGGTAGAGGTTGTGCGTACACGAATCACGTTGGCGTGCACGGAATGCAAGAGAAGGAATTACGACCTGACCAAAGAGAAGAAGAACCATCCGGAGAGGATGGAGGTCAGAAAGTACTGTCCGTTCTGCAAGAAGCATACGATGCACAAGGAAACAAAGTAACGATAGCTTTGAGAGGTAAGAACTATGGCAGAAAAACAGCACGTTTCCAGGAGTAAGACCTGGTGGGAAGGCGTGAAGGCGGAATGGTACAAGATCATTTGGCCGACCAAAAGCGACCTTGTTAAGAAGACGGGTGTTGTCGCGGTTGTTTCAGTCGCTCTCGGAGTTATCATTGCGATCCTGGATTTCCTGATCCAGCATGGCATTGATTTCCTGATCGGACTTGCGTAAGAAACAGGAACCGTTTCTGTAAACACAGGGAGAAAGATAACACATGGCACAGGCATATTGGTACGTCTGCCACACTTATTCCGGATATGAGAATAAGGTAAAGGCGAATCTGGACAAGACGATCAAGAACAGACATCTGGAAGATCAGATCCTGGAGGTCCGTGTACCGACACAGGAGGTACTTGAGACCCGGAAGAACGAAGACGAGGATTCTGACCAGGTGCAGTACACCGAAGAGGGAGAGCGCATTCCGCCCAAGCCGAAGAAACCGGCGCAGGCGAAGCTTGTCAACAAGAAGCTTTTCCCCGGCTATGTATTTGTTCATATGATTATGAACGAAGACAACTGGTACATCGTACGCAACACGAGGGGCGTCACCGGGTTTGTCGGTTCAGAACCTACCAAACCGGTTCCGCTCTCTGAGGAAGAGATGCTGAATCTCGGCGTCCGTGCTCCGGTTACCGAGGTTGACTTTGAAGTCGGCGATTCGGTCCGGGTTACGAATGGTGTCTGGGTGAACACGATCGGTGAGGTTCGTGAGATTGACGAATCGAGAAGACAGGTCAAGATCAGCATTCCTGAGTTTATGAACGGCGCACCGGTCAGTATGGACTTTGCAGATGTCCAGAAGATGAACTGATGTAGAAAAGTGGGAGGGAATTCCCGCCAGAACCACAAGGAGGCATAACATGGCAAAGAAAGTTTCAGGCTATATCAAGTTGCAGATTCCTGCAGGCAAGGCCACCCCGGCTCCTCCGGTAGGACCGGCCCTTGGCCAGCACGGTGTCAACATCGTGCAGTTTACGAAGGAGTTTAACGCCAGAACCGCTGACAAGGGCGATCTGATCATCCCGGTAGTCATTACCGTCTATGCAGACCGTTCCTTCAGCTTCATCACGAAGACTCCGCCTGCAGCGGTACTTCTGAAGAAGGCATGCAACCTGCAGAAGGCATCGGGCGTACCGAACAAAGAGAAGGTCGCTACGATCTCCAAGGACAAGGTCCGTGAGATCGCTGAGATGAAGATGCCGGATCTGAATGCAGGATCCATTGAGGCAGCGATGAGCATGGTCGCCGGAACCGCGCGTTCCATGGGCATTGTCGTTGAGGACTGAGAGCGTGCATGCTGATTAAGTGGGAGGGATCGATCCCGCCAACACCACCAGGAGGTATATCATGAAGAGAGGTAAGAAATATCAGGAAGCTGCGAAGCAGATTGAACGCTCCCAGCTCTATGAGGTATCAGATGCTGTCACACTTGCGAAGAAGACAGCAGTTGCCAAGTTCGATGAGACCATCGAAGTCCATATCCGTACCGGATGCGACGGACGTCATGCAGATCAGCAGATCCGCGGCGCCGTAGTTCTTCCGCACGGTACCGGCAAGACTGTCCGTGTTCTCGTATTTGCCAAGAATGCGAAAGCAGATGAGGCACAGGCAGCAGGCGCTGACTATGTCGGCGGAGAAGAACTCATTCCGAAGATCCAGAATGAGGGATGGCTTGATTTTGATGTTGTTGTCGCAACCCCGGATATGATGGGTGTCGTCGGCCGTCTTGGCCGTGTGCTCGGCCCGAAGGGCCTGATGCCGAACCCGAAGGCTGGAACCGTCACCATGGACGTGACCAAGGCAATCAACGATATCAAAGCAGGTAAGATCGAGTACAGACTGGACAAGTCCAACATCATTCATGTTCCGATCGGAAAAGCTTCCTTTACCGAGGAACAGCTTACGGATAACTTCCAGACGCTGATGGATGCGATTGTGAAGGCAAGACCGGCGGCTCTGAAGGGAACCTTCCTCAAGAGCGTCGTCCTTGCGCCGACCATGGGCCCGGGCATCAAAGTCAACCCGGCGAAGTTCGGCTGATTCACACAGAACCGTATCTGAAAACTCCATACGCAAAACCGCTATATGCCCCGTGCCGTTTGGCACGGGGTTCTTCTTTGCCGTTCGGTATTTTTCAAAAACCTTCGCAGAAAACCCCGTCCATCCTGGATGTGCGGGGATGAATGCGCCCGTCAGGTGTTTCATGCCTTTTTCTTTTTTCGGCCTCGGGCGTACTTTCCTGAATAAACGTATTTGCGTTGATGCTCCTCTGTACGTTGTGACTCAATATATTTTTT
>CAJOKX010000088.1 GCA_905235415.1 uncultured Lachnospiraceae bacterium | reverse complement strand
GGGGCGCTTCGCGCCCTGTCCGCCCTGAAATCGCTGCTTTTCTGTCCGGCAAGCAAGCTTGCCTTCCAGAAATCCATCGATTTCATGGTGCTGAAATTTTTTCAGAATCTTCAAGGTCGTTTCACTGTTCAGTTATCAAGGTGCTCCGGACTTTCGTCCGAGCGGAGAAGGAGGGATTTGAACCCTCGCGCCGCTGTTAACGACCTGCACCCTTTCCAGGGGTGTCCCTTCGGCCAGCTTGGGTACTTCTCCAGAAATACACTTGCCCGAATTATATCGGTTATTGTATTGTGTGGCCGAATCACACAGCCTTCTCCGGCCAAGCGGAGAGGATGGGATTCGAACCCATGCGCCCTTGCGGACAAACGGTTTTCAAGACCGCCTCGTTATGACCACTTCGATACCTCTCCAGAGAGATGAATCATCTCATCTGATTCCGTTTCTCCGAAATCAGCGCAAGAAGTATATTAACACCTGCCGATTTTCTTGTCAACGGCAATCTTTCACTCTGCACGCTTTTTTTGTAAGCTTTTTTTAATGCTTTTTTATGTGCTTCTTTGCATGCTTTCTTTTAATGATAGTTTAAATGCTAATGATATTTTAAATGCTTTATGCTGCCTTTTTTAATCTGCGTCATTTAACTCTGCTGCGTTTTTTAACGCTGAATCGGATCCTGCGCTCCTATCCCACCCGGTTCTGTGTTATGATGGATACGTCTCAAAGATACCCGATATGCGCACAGAGGAGCATTGGCAGCCATGGCAGCTACAAACGACGGACCGGTTGACAGCCGCGAACTGATTGACAGCCTGAACAAACAGATCTCCGAGCTCAAGAGTCAGGTGCAGAGCGCCACGCTTGAGATGGAGATGATGCGTGCGCGCATGAATGATCTGAGCGGAGAAGCCAGGCAGGCAGTCAATGTCGAGCGCTTCATGGTTCCGGACGAAGACCATCTCAATGAGATCAATGAGGTCGTTGAGATGATGGAAAAGGCGATCAAGAAAGAGCGCCGCTCGCGCAAGGCGCAGGCGGAAGGCCGCACCGAGCCTGAGGCTTCCAATCCGCAGAAAATTGATGAACGGCTGATTCTGATTGTGCTCAAGCTGCGCAGGAAGGGCTGCTATATCCGGGAAATCGCCTCCCATGTCGGCCTCGGCGTCGGTACCGTTCACAATATCATTTCCCGCTACGGGCAGGATTCGCAGATGCAGGATCTGGTGACAGAAGGAACCCAGATGGAACTGACAGATTACCTGCTGATCCATCCGGGCGACGACTGATTTCTCAACGACTTATTTTTCTCTGAACGACTGAGTTCTCTCTGTATTCTCAGATCCCCTGCAGCAGGGACAGTGCCTGTCCGATGTAGGTGTTTTCCGCTTCTGCAAAGCGTCCTTCATCCGACAGCTGGGCATATTCCGAAACGATCGGGATCTGTCCTGCAAACGGGATGTCCATTTCCTTCGCAATCTCTTCGATCCTGCTGTTTCCGAATACTTCGATCTTTCTTCCGCAGTCCGGACATACCAGATAGCTGTAGTTCTCGATCACGCCGAGTACCGGGATCTCCATCAGCTTTGCCATGTTGACCGCTTTGGCAACGATCATGCGGACCAGATCCTGCGGGCTGGTCACGATAAAGATGCCGTCTACCGGAAGCGACTGGAACACGGTAAGCGGTACGTCCCCGGTTCCCGGAGGCATATCCACCAGCAGATAATCCAGTTCTCCCCACACGACATCCGTCCAGAACTGCTTCACGACGCCCGCAATCACGGGGCCTCTCCAGACAACTGCCTGCTCCGGATCCTGCATGATCAGGTTCAGGCTCATGACTTTAATGCCGTTGGACGAAACTGCCGGAAGGATCTGGTCTTCTGCCAGTGCTTCGGCGGGGCCTGTCAGGCCGTACATCTTCGGAATGGACGGGCCGGTGATGTCTGCATCCAGGATGCCGACTCTCGCGCCGGTGCGCGCAAGCGCATTGGCAAGGGAAGCAGTCACCAGGGACTTGCCCACGCCGCCCTTTCCGGACACCACGCCGATTACATGTTTGATATCACTGTACGCATTCTGGTCCACGCGGAAGGACTGCGGACCGCCACTCTTACTGGGACATCCTTCGCAGCTCTCTCTGCTGCAGGACGATGCGCTTGAACATTCCTGATCCAATTCTGCCATCTTCTGATTCCTCCTGTGTCTATATCCTGTCTGATGTCCGGCGCCGCCCGCCTGAAACCGCAGGGTCAGCGGCAGGAAACCCTCACAACCAGATCATCATACCATATCCTCGCACGAACCGCATCCGCACATTTTCACGCCTCCTCCACTGAAGGGGCGCGCTTTGTGTCAGACCGGCCGCGTCGCCTCTCTGAGCCACTCCTTTTCATCCCCTTCAAAGAAGCCGGAGATCTTCTCCCACACTTGTGCATGGTATGCATTCAGCAGCGCCTTTTCTTTCTCTGTCAACAGCGCCGGTTCCACCGCGTCCAGGTCCCAGGGCACCATCGTAAGCGTCTCAAACCGCATAAACTGCCCGTACTCCGTCTTTTGGTCCTTCACGCACAGGAGCAGGTTTTCACACCGCACGCCGAACTTTCCCTCCAGGTAAAAGCCCGGTTCATCGGACGTGATCATGCCCTCTTCAAATACGCATGGCGTGCTTCTGCCCTGCATCTGTTTGTAGCTGAAGCTGTTCGGTCCCTCATGCACATTGAGGAGGAATCCGACGCCGTGGCCGGTCCCGTGATTGTAGTCTTTTCCGATCTCCCACAGCGGCCCGCGCGCCAGATAGTCAAACGCCGTACCCGACGCACCATATCTGAACCTGGCCGCAGCAAGGTTCAGGTTCCCCCGCAGCACCCTCGTGTACGCTTCTTTTTCTTCTGCGCTCAGCGGCCCGCAGGCGATCGTGCGGGTGACATCCGTCGTCCCTTCCAGATACTGTCCGCCCGAGTCCACCAGTAGGAAGCTTTCGGGACGGATCGGGATATCGCTCTCCGCGGTCGGGGCATAATGGATCACTGCCCCGTGCGGGCCGTATGCGGCAATCGTCTCAAAGCTCAGATCCAGGAAATGCTCCTGCTGCGCCCGGAAGCTCAGCAGCTTGCGCGAAGCCTCCAGTTCCGTAATGCACTCTCCCGAATCACCGCTCCCAAGCCGGCGCTTCAGCCAGTAGATAAAATGCGTCAGCGCCACGCCGTCTGCGATATGCGCCTTCCGCATATGTTCCATTTCCACAGGATTCTTTATCGCCTTGGCAAGCTGTGTCGGATTGGCGACGCTGATGCGTTCCGTGTGATCCAGGCTGGTCCATATGCTGCTGTTGACGGCGGATGAATCCACCATCACGCGGCTCCCCTCCGGGATGGTCCTGAGGAAGGAATAGATCCCGCCGTATTCCATCAGGCGCACCCCGTCCTTCTCCAGCAGGCCTGTGATCTCCCGGTCAAATGCGTCCTTCTGCGCAAAGAGCAGCACGTTGTCCGGCGTCAGAGCCAGATAGGACAGAAAGACCGGGTTGCATGGAATATCCTTTCCGCGCAGATTCAGAAGCCACGCGATATCATCCAGGGACGCAAGAACATGATACGCGCACTCTCTCTCGCTCATCTGCCCGCGCAGTTTCTGCAGCTTCTGCGCCCGGCTTTCTCCTGCGTACTCAACCGGAAGGTTCCATACCTTTTCTGCGCACAGGGCAGGCCTCTCTTCCCAGATCTCGCCCACCAGGTCCAGCGGCCCGTCTTCTGTGCAAGAGACAGTGCGCGCGCCTGATTTGCCCAGAAGTGAAGAGAGTCTGTCCGCATTCGCGGCGCTCATGCATCTTCCGTCGAATCCAAGCGTCTGTCCCTCCTTCAGCGTTTCGCACACAAACTGCTCGATCGAAGGAACGCCCTCTTCGCCCATTTTCATCAGCACGATCCCGGTATCCGCAAGCTGTTCCTGCGCCTGGAGGAAATACCTTCCGTCGGTCCACAGATACGCGCCCTCCCCGGTCACCAGTGCGGTTCCGGCAGAGCCTGTGAACCCGGTCAGAAAACGCCTGCACGAAAAATAGGCGCCCACATATTCCGACCCGTGGAAGTCATCCGTCGGTACCAGATACGCGTCGATTCCATGTTCCTTCATCTTTGCTCTCAGAGCATCAAGCCGCTGCGGTATGTTCATCATGTCAATCTTCTGTTCTCCCTGATCTGATCTTCCCTGACTGATTTAGAAATGCGCCCTTAGGACCGGCGGTTCTTCTGATAGATCACCTGCATCCCGGTGAACATCAGTGTGCTGTCCAGTTCGATCGAATGCCTGCAGACGGGGACGATGCCTGCTGCCATGTTTCCTGCCGCAACGACCGTCACGTCCTTTCCAAGCTCCTCCTCCATCCGGTCCAGCATCCCGTCCACCATGGCTGCATGTCCGTAGACCAGGCCGCTGCGCATGGCTTCTTCCGTGTTGTTCCCGATCACACGCTTCGGCTGATCCAGGCTGATCCCCTGCAGCATGGAAGTCTCCGACACGAGGGAGTGCAGGCTCAGGACGAGTCCGGGCATGATCGCGCCGCCACGAAAGACGCCGTTTTGATCGATTACGCTCAGCGTCGTGGCGGTTCCCATGTCAATCACAATGACCGGCGGTTTGTATTTATGCAGCGCCCCGACCGCACCCGCAATCAGGTCCGCTCCGACACTGGACGGATCTTCCTGATGAATGTTCAGGCCCGTCCGGATGCCGGGGCCGATGACCAGTGCGCGGATTCCCGTAATCTTTTTCAGCGCGCTGCGGACAATGGGCGTCACCGGCGGCACAACGGATGCGATAATGGCGCCGTCGATCATGGAGACCTGGATCCCATGAATGTCAAGCGCCGTCCGGATCAGAATCGCATATTCCAGGGACGTCTTCCCGACGTCTGTGGACAGGCGCTCGGTAAACAGCACATCCTCCCCGTCCATGCATCCGATCACGATATTCGTATTTCCAACGTCGATTGCAAGAAGCATTCGGAAGTCCTCCTGTTACAGATGCATGGCCTTGCACGCGGAAGGCCTGATCACCCTGATCTTCGGAAACTCATCCCGCATCATTTTCGAAAACGGTCCAAGATCCACGTTTCTGGACATCGGCGGGAAATTGTCAAAATGGCTCAGCACCACGGACCGGGGACGGATCCGTTTCAGGACCTCCCGCGCGCGCTGCACCAGGTCGTTGTTCCCCTGGTAGGGGAGGATCAGGACGTCCACGCCCTCCGGGTATGTCTCCTGCGCATCCAGCGCAAGGCTCCCCAGAAGCAGAATCTCCCGCCCTTCTGCGTGGATATCATATGCGACGATCTCGCCCGCCTCCCTGAACGTCCGGTTTGCCCACAGCAGAAACGGGAGATTGCCCGCATAGCGCAGCACTCTCCCCGGACGCATCGTATCTGTCAGATGGCGGAGCTGAAAATCGATATGCCTGCCGCGCAGGACCCGGATGCGCACATGCCCCGGCTCTCCTGCAGACGGATGCGCATGCCCTTCGTCCGCATGCGCTTCGTTGTAGAGATCATATGTCCGGCCCGGACGGATCTGCACCACATTGCTCTGATCCCCCAGAAAGGATTCCAGGGTCCTGCAGCACTGCTTCGTCGCAAACAGGGTTGTGCTGCCTCCGCCCTCTGCGAGCAGTTCCTGTGCTTCAAGAAGATGATCAAAATGGCAGTGGGTTACAAAGATCGTGTCATAGGGAAGAAATGCATCTTCCGCAATGGGCGTCTCCCCGCCCGCCAGTTCCAGAAACGGGTCAAACAGAATCCGCAGGTCTTTGCTCTCAATGCCGAATGCGGCTGTGCCCATCCATGTAAGCTTCATTCTCTGTCAACCTCATTTTTACAGCGCTGCCTTCAGAAGCGCCTGTGTGTAGGGATGCTGCGGATGCCGGTACAACTCTTCCACTTCCCCCTGCTCCACGATCTCTCCGTGCTGCATCACCATCACCCGGTTGCAGATCTGATAGATCACGTTCAGGTCATGACTGATGAACAGATAGCTGAGCGCGTACTTTTCCTTCAGGTGCACGAGCAGTTCCAGAATCTGCGCCTGAATGGTCACATCCAGCGCGGAAACCGGTTCATCCGCAATGATGAAGCGCGGCCTTGTAATGACGGCGGATGCGATGCTGACTCTCTGCCGCTGTCCGCCCGACAGCTCCCACGGCATCCGCTCCATATACTCTTCTCCAAGCCCGACCGCCTCCAGCGTCTGCAGGACGGTCTCTTCCCGGCTCTGCTTCGTCCGCGGAATCCAGTCATAGGCATTTTTGCCGGCAATTCCTCTGCGGATCTCCTGATCCGCCCGCCGCTCCAGCGCTCTGAGCGTCTCCTCCAGAATCCACCCGACCTGCCGGGCTGGGTTGAGGCTGGAAAACGGGTCCTGGAAGACCATCTGCGGAAAGCGGGTGGCATGGATCACCTTGCCGTCATAGTCTTTCGCAAGTCCCAGAATGACCCTTGCGAGGGTCGTCTTTCCGCTGCCGCTCTCTCCGACAAGGCCCAGGATGTCTCCCTCTTCGATCTCAAAGCTCACATCCCGCAGCACCTGCTGGCGCTGCCCGCCCCTGAAGCGGCTCTTATTTTCATAAAAACTGTTCACATGGCTGACTTCAAGGATCCGTTCGCTCATCTGCCATCCTCCCCGCCGTCGTTCAGTCTGACCTGTCTGGACGGGATCGCGTCCAGAAGCGCCTGTGTGCAGGAATGCTGCGGATGTTCATAGACCTCCCGGGTCCTTCCCTGCTCCACAATCCTGCCGCGCTGCATCACGATCACATGGCTGCACAGCTTCCGCACCACACGCAGGTCGTGGCTGATGAAGAGAATCGTCATCCCTTCCTTCCGGTTCAGGTCCAGCATCAGGTCAATGATCTGCGCCTGCACGGTTACGTCCAGCGCCGTGGTGATCTCGTCCGCAATCAGGAGCTTCGGGTTCGTCACAATCGCCGCAGCGATCATCGCTCTCTGCAGCATGCCGCCGGACAATTCATGCGGATATTTCTGCCAGACAGACTCCGCGTCGGAGAGCCCGGCTCTTCGCATCGCCTCCAGCGCGCGCTCTTTTCTTAGCTCTGCGCTCAGATTCTTTTCATGCACATACAGGCCTTCTTCCACCTGCCGCCCGATCCGGTAGACCGGATTGAAGGAGGTCATCGGCTCCTGGAAGACCACAGTCATCGCCCTTCCCAGCATGCTGCTCAGCTGCGCCTCGGAACAGTCAAAAATCTCCGTTCCGTCCAGCAGGATACTGCCCTCATAATCCGCCTTGCGGCGCGGAAGCAGTCCGCTGATGCACATCGTCGTAACGGTCTTGCCGCACCCGCTCTCCCCGACCAGGCCCAGGATCTCTCCTTTTTCCATGGAAAATGAGACCCCGTCCACCGCAAAGCGGTCCGCGGCCGCGTCATGAAAATGCACTTTCAGATCTTTTACTTCAAGAAGGCTCATATCAGTCTCTCTCCGGCGTCTCAGATTCGGCAGGTTCCCTGCTGCACGCCTTCGCTTAAAAGCGATACGGCAAGGATCATCAGTACGATGGCGCCTCCGGCGCCGAGCGCGTACCAGGGGGCGGAGGCCAGGTAATTCTGGCTGTCCTTCAGCATGGATCCGAGGCTTGCCTGCGGAGGCTGGATGCCGATCCCCAGAAAGCTCAGACTCGCCTCAGCAAGAATCGCGTTGTTGAATCCGATCGTGATCGTCGGGATCAGGACGGACAGTGTATTGGGCAGGATATGCGCGTACAGGATCCGGGGGTTGGAGACGCCCATCAGACGCGCCGCGTTGATATAGTTGAGATCTCTGCAGCTGGCGTATTCCGTCCGCACGACACGCGTAAAGCTGGGAATGAACAGGATGCCCAGCGCCAGGACGATGTTCCCCGCCCCGCCTCCGGTGAGGCTGACGATGACCAGCGCCAGGAGCATGGCGGGAAATGCCGTGATCGCGTCGCAGATCCGCATCAGGATCAGGTCCGCAGCGCCTCCGAAGTACCCGCACAAAGACCCGAACACAATGCCGCACACACAGCCGATCACAACGACCAGCAGCGCTATGATCAGACTGGTTCCGGCGCCCTCCATGACTCTCGAGAACACATCCCGTCCGAAATTGTCCGTCCCCAGGATGTGCTTCCAGGACGGCGGCTGCAACTTCTCCTGCGCATTCATGGCAGTCGTGCTGTACGGCGTCCAGAACAGACCCGTGACGATGATCACAGTCAGGATCGCGGAGAGGATTCCGCCCGTTATGAAATATGCATTTTTCCTGATCTTCATCCTCCGGCCCTCTGTCAGTCTGTGCGAAGTCTCGGATCCATCCAGTGATTCAGCAGATCCGCAATGTAATACACGATGATGATCCATGTCGCGAGGATCACCACGATCGCCTGCACAACCGGGAAATCACGGTTTCCGATCGAGCTGATCAACAGACGACCGAGCCCCGGTATCGTGAATACCTGCTCTATGATGATGGTGCCGGTCATGATCTCGGCAGCGCTGACGGCCAGAAATGTGACAACCGGGATCATCGCGTTTCTCAGAATGTGCCGGCGAAGGACGCCCCATTCTGACAGGCCGCGCGACCTGGCGGTATATACATAGTCCTGCGTGAGCTCAGTCTGGATCGAGGAGCGCAGCATCCGCACCGTCATGGCGATTCTCGGAAGCGCCAGGCTCAGCGCGGGCAGGACCAGATAGCCCAGGCATCCGGGCACACTCTCGGAGAGCGCGACGTAAGCGCCGGGCGTAAACCATTTCAGCACGATCCCGAAGAAATAACAGGCCAGCATGCCGAAGAAGAACGGCGGAACCGCCATCAGGATCTGGTCCAGGATCACACTGATGTGATCCGCTGCCTTGCTCCGGGTGCGCCCGGTCCAGATCCCGAGCGGAATCGAGATGATCACCGTCAGGATAAAGGACATCACCGTCAGAAGCGCCGTGACCGGCAGCTTATCCGCCAGCAGCTCTCCCACGTCTCTTCTGTATGTGTAGCTGGTTCCGAATTCCCCACGCACAAATCCGCCAAGCCATTCCAGATACCGCACCAGGACAGGACGGTCCAGTCCCAGTTCGGACCGAAGTTCAGCAGCCTTTTCCGGCGTTGCGTTGGTTCCGAGCAGTTTGGTCGTCGGATCTCCCGGGATAATCTGGAAAGCAAGGAAGGCAAGCAGCGAAACAAGCAACAATGTAATAATGAGAGATATCAGTTTTTTCACAATCTGTTTCACGCTTCCTCCCTCCTTTCTCTGATTTGAATGTCTTTTCTTACTGTTTTTTCTGCCTTCTGGTTTGCTTCTTTTTCAGGAAGCTTTTCTCAGAAAGCTTCTGTCAGGATCCTTTTTACAGGATTCTGCTCTCAGAATCCATTCTCAGGATGCTGCTCGCGGGATCCTTTTCTCAGGACGCCGGATGGATTCTGGAGAAATCCACCGCATAGAGCGGATAGAACTCATATCCGGTGAATTCCGGGTTCAGCGCCACAAAGTCCGCCAGATCCTGCAGATACACATTGGCTGCCGTATCCGAGAGAATCTTCTGCGCCTCTTTGTAGGCCTCCACCTGTTCCTCATCCTTCGCCGACGTATGCGCATTTTCCATCGCAGCGTCATACTCCGGACTGCTGTAGCCGATGAAGTTGGACCCGTTGTCCGAAACCCACCGCTGAAGAAGCGCGTCCGGGCTCAGATAGGCCGCGTCAAATCCGATCACGGTCGCCTCAAAATCCCGTCCTTTATAGACGTTCTCCAGCCAGCTGTTCCACTCGACCTTCTCGATCACGGCATTGATCCCGGCTGCGGCAAACATCTCCACCAGCACATTGGCGGTGTCGACATGCTGCGTGTAGTTGGACGGCACCTTGATGGTGAAGGTCAGCCCCTCTGCGCCGGCTTCCTGCAGCAGCTCCGCCGCCTTGGCCGGATCGTACGGATACGCATCCACCAGGTCTTCAGCGAAATACTTCCTGAAGCTGGGATAGACGGAGGATCCGAGTTTGGCTCCGTGCCCGTCCTCTGTCAGGTCAAGAAGCATATCCTTGTCAACCGCATAGCACAGTGCCTGGCGGACCCGCTCGTCGTTAAACGGAGGATTCGCATTGTTCAGGTACAGCGCCTGCACAAGGTTCATTTCCCCCTCAGACACTTCATAGCCGTTGGACAGGCTGCCGGCCTGGTCGACGGTCAGATGGAACGCCATGTCCAGCGCGCCGGAATCCAGCGCTGTGTACAGTGCGTTCGCATCGTCGAAGATCCTGCATGTCACCTTCGCAAGCGCCGGCTTGTCCCCGTAATAATCGTCATTTCTCACGAGAACGGCCTTGTCCTGCGGCGAGTAGGAATCAAACTTGAACGGTCCGGTTCCCACCGGCGCCGTCGCCTGATCCTTGTACGATGCAGGGACAATCGTCACGCTGGAGACGGTGCTGAGAAAACTGCTGTTCGCAGAGGCGAGTGTGATGACGACATCCTCTCCGTCTGCGGTGATGTCCTGAATATCAGAAAGCGCCGCTTCTACGGCAGAATTGGTCGTAGTTGCGGCGCAGGTGTCAAAGGAATAGAGAACGTCGTCGATCGTCACCTCATCTCCGTTATGGAACAGAACGCCCTTACGGAGCGTGAAGGTGTAGGTAAGCCCGTCTTCCGAGATCTCATGCGCGGAAGCGACGGCATCGACAAAGTTTCCGTCTGTGTCAGGCTTCACCAGCCCTTCATAGACATTAAATAAGACCTCTCTGGTTCCTGCAGCCGTAATCTGATACGGGTCAAGACTGTTATCCAGGTCCTGGGGAAGGCCGACAACCAGTTCGGCGTCCCCGGAAGAAGCGCTTCCCGCCTCGTCCGCTATCGTCATCGTTGCGCCCGGGCCTGCGCCCAGTGCACACGAAAGAATCGCGGAAGACAGGAGCAAAGCGTATATCCTTCTGCTCATAAGTGTAATCTCCTTACAATCTTATCACGCTTCCCCCATTATTAAATTGTCGCAGTTATTGTATGGTATGGCGGGGCGAAATGCAAGCTGCAGATCTTCGCCCCGCCTGTAAGCTGTTTACGGTTCATCCCCCGCCGGGGAGCGGCTTTCCGAAAGGATCTTCACCTGCCGGACCGCGTCCTGCACGCACTGGGCGACGGTTCTGGACGTTGAGCCCGCCACAATCATCCCGCAGCGGTTCATCGGGATCAGGATCTTCTGCGCCCTGCTCTGTCCGACAGCCACCGCCATGGCGGGCGTGATCTCCCCGAGAAATGCATCCGCCATGACAATCCCGACCGCGCCCAGGATGACGTCCGCGTCGCGGCACGTCACGATCACCGCGTTCTCACCGGTCGCCGTCTGGTCCGCGCCCGCTTTATGCATGGCGAGCGTCGCATTGCTGTTGGTGCCGACCGCAGTGACAAATACGCCGTCCAGCTCCTTCAGCGCGCTGACCAGCTGTTTTCCGAGGCCTCCGCCCTGTCCGTCGATCACCAGCAGATTGATCCTGTCCTTCATGGTCATCCGTCCTGTCCCTTACTGATCCATCGCGGCGCGGTAGATCTCGATGATATCTTCCTTCGTCAGCGGCTCGAAGCTGCCCACAGAGCCCTTCGCCGCCTTCTCAGCCATGACTTCAAAGTACCGCTCATCCGTGATGCCGACCGCTTTCAGGTTCGAAGGCATGCCCATGGTCTTGAAGAAGAACTCCCTCGTCTTTTCGATGGCTTCCTTCGAAACTTCCATGTCGTCCTCGCCCGTCAGGTCCCAAACATTGCGTCCGTACGCCGCAAAGATTGCCTTGTTGCCGTCATTGAGCACATGCTCCATCCAGACCGGCGTCAGGATCGCGAGTCCCTCTCCATGCGTGATGTCATAGAATGCAGAGAGCTCATGCTCGATCGGATGCACGCACCACGCCGGCTGCGCGCCCCTGGCGATCAGGCCGTTGATCGCGTGGCTGCTCGCCCACATCAGGTTCGCCCTGGCGTCATAATTGTCCGGCTCTTCAAGCGCGATCGGTCCGTACTTGATGCAGGTCTTCAGGATTCCCTCCGCGAAACGCTCCTGCAGGTCGGCGCCCTTCTCGTGATGGAAATAATTCTCAAATGTATGGCTCATCATGTCCGCGGTGCCCGCGGCGGTCTGCTTTCTGGAAACGGTGTACGTGTAGGTCGGATCCAGAACCGACATCTTCGGGAGGATATACGGCGACCCGGTGCCCCATTTCTCATTTTTCTCCATATCGGAAATGACTGCGAAGATATCCATCTCGGAGCCGGTCGCCGAGAGCGTCAGAACCGAATACACCGGAAGGGCCCCTTTGATCAGGGAAGAATCCAGAACCAGGTCCCACGCGTCGCCGTCGTATACAGCGCCCGCCGCGATGACCTTCGCGCAGTCAATCGTGCTGCCGCCGCCGATCGCCAGAACCATGTCGATCTTCTCGCTCCTGCACAGCTCCACGCCCTTTCTGACCGTACCGATCCGCGGATTGGGTTCCACGCCCGACAGTTCATACACCGTCAGCCCGGCGTCCTTCATGATCTTCATCGCGTCATCGTAGATCCCGTTCTTTTTGATGCTCCCGCCGCCATAGCACAGAAGCACCTTCTCGCCGCTCTCTCTCAGCTCGCTCAGGTGAGAGATCTGTCCCTGGCCGAAATGAATCCTTGTTGATACTTCGAATGTGAAATTGTACATAGCTTCCTCCTCTCGTATGACGGATCGTTCCGTTGTATGACTGCTATGCAGTGTCACAGGCTGCTGCCCGCTCTGCCTGTGTCTGTCAGTTTCTCGTGCCTGTCAGTTTCTCCAACGCCCGCAGAAGGCCCAGCGCCTCCTGCCGCGCATCTGCACTTTTCAGCGTAAGGGTCTGAAATCCAAGCTCCCCGGCCGCGCGTGTATTCTCTTCCCGGTCATCCAGAAACAGGCATTCCTCCGCCGTCAGGGAATATCTCGTAAGCAGCGTCCGGAAAAAAGCCGGATCCGGTTTTCCGAGATGCTCTTCCCAGGATACAACCGCGCCGTCTGCCTGCGCGTAGAACTTCTTATTGCACACATGCTCCTTCCAGAGGGTTTCCGGATAATTGGAGAGCAGGTAGACCCCGTATCCTTTTTCCTTCAGGGGCGTGATCAGATCCGTCATATCATGCTGCTCCACAGCCCAGGCGGCCGGATTTTCAAAAAACCACTCCAGCGCCTTCGCATACTGCGGAAGGGCAGCCATACTCGCACTGCGGATCTCCGCATCCGAGATCAGCCCATTGTCATACTGAACCCACAGTCTCCTGCCGTCTTCCTGCGCATCTTCCCCGAACAGAATGCCGCCCAGTATACGTACATCCTCTTCTCCGTACCACGTTCCGAAGGTTTCTCTCCAGGTATAGTCCAGCAGGACACACCCAACGTCAAATACTATATTCCGAATCATCCTGTTCTCCACTCTTAGCCGGATATTCTGCGGCCCTGTTTCCATCCGGCCGCGTCCTGTCTGTATCATTTTATATCCTGCGCAGTCGTATGGGTAGTACCTTTTTCACAATACCCTTCGGGTATCATATGACTAACCACTTATATATTTTGTTTCAAATGGCATCTATGCTATATTTAATCACATATATATTGTTCCGATCAGCATGCGCTTCGCATTCCCGGAGAAAGGAGCCGCCATGGAACTTCGTCATATCAGATATTTTGTTGCTGTTGCCGAAGAACTGAACTTTACAAGGGCAGCCGAGAAGCTGATGATCGCCCAGCCTCCGCTGAGCCGGCAGATCCGCGACCTGGAAGATGAGCTGGGCGCGAAGCTGTTTGACCGCTCCTCACACGGACTGACCCTGACCGCAGAGGGCAATACATTTCTCCAGTATGCACATCAGATCCTTTACCTGTCCGAACGTTCGAGAGAAGATATCCTGGAGATGTCCAGGGGCCTGCAGGGCTCCATCAATATCGCGTCTGTGGAAGGCCACGCCCCGCGCTTGATTGCAGAGTGGATCGCAGATTTCAGAGATTTATTTCCACAGATCCAGTATACGCTGTGGAACGGAAGCACGGATGAGGTGATCTACCGCGTCACCAGCGGCCTTTGCGACTTCGGCGTCATCACAGAGCCGCACAATGCAGAAGGTCTGTGCGCGATCCCTGTGTTCAAAGAGCCCTGGGCGGCGCTGATTCCTGCAGATGACCCGCTGGCGGCTGCCGAAGGCACGCCCATGCCGGCGGAGGCCGGACGTGTGGTGACGATCAAGGCTGACCAGACGGGCAGCTTCGGTGAGATCACCTTCGACACGCCGGGCACCTACACCTACACGGTGACCGAGACCGCGGGCACCACGCCCGGCATGACCTATGACACGACGCCGAAGACGGTGACCGTCACGGTGTCGAACAACAACGGCACGCTTGAGGCGGCCATCACGGATGGCTTGACCAACGGCAGCGTGGAGATCACCAATACCTTCACGCCGACAGAGATCACGATCCCGGTGAAGAAGATCGTGAGCGGCGCTACGCCGAACACGGACGAGGAGTTCACCTTCACGCTGACGGCTGCTGACGGCACACCGCTGCCGGCTTATAAATCCCAGGCTTGCTGTAGATATATTCAGGCGCTTTATTGCTGTGCCTGTCAGAATACACAAAGCGCCATACGGCTCGGTCATC
>CAJOKX010000087.1 GCA_905235415.1 uncultured Lachnospiraceae bacterium | reverse complement strand
CTATAGGAGCTGGGAGAGGCTGCAATGCAACCGATGCAAAGCGCGGGTAGGCAACGTGTTTTCAGTGTGCCCACAAACTCTGAGCAGAGTTGGCTGGCCTGTGAACTGTGGTGAACCAATTCATAATTCCACTTGCGGGTGCGCAGAAAACGTGATATAGTATCCCTCGTGTTGAATTTCGAGATGGTCCTCTGTTGCAGAATAGTCTTGCATTAAGAACATCCGTCAGGACAGGAGGAACACAATCATGAACGATATTATCAAAGAGATCGAGCAGGAACAGCTGAAGGCAGAAGTTCCGCAGTTCCGCGTCGGCGATACCGTCAGGGTTCACGCCCGGATCAAAGAGGGTGAGAAGGAAAGAATCCAGGTATTCGAGGGCGTTGTTCTCAAGAAGCAGGGCGGAAGCAGCCGTGAGACATTTACCGTGCGCAAGACTTCGAACGGCGTTGGCGTTGAGAAGACCTGGCCGCTTCATTCTCCGACAGTGGTGAAGGTTGAGGTTGTCAGACTCGGCAAGGTAAGACGTGCCAAGTTGAACTATCTCAGAGGCCGCGTCGGCAAGAGAGCAAAGGTAAAGGAACTCGTTCGCTGAGATCGAAGAGGTTCGGGGCTGCCGCACAGAGAAGTGCGGCAGCCCCGATTTCATCATTAAGAGTGAGATGCGTGGGAGCAGTTGATGCATGAAGTACGTGAATGAGGAACCAATCGATTTCACCAATGAAGACTGGAAGAGTCATACGCCAAGAGAGCGGGCAAGACTCGAGGCGATCGAGCGCCGGGAGAAGAGATCCCGTCCGCGCGCGAAGAAGTCTCTGCCAAGGATTCTGTTTGAGTGGGCGTTTCTGATCGTTGTCGCGGTCTTATTTGCCTATGTATCGGTGTATACATTCGGACAGCAGAGGACGAATGTCGGACAGTCGATGGATCCGACCCTTTCCGGAGGCGATGTCTGCCTGGTTAATATCCTGTCGTTTCAGCTCGGGACCCCGAAGCAGGGAGACCTGGTCTCCTTCAAGCCGAACGGCAGCTCGAGCGCCAGGTCTGATATCAAGCGGATCATCGGCATCCCCGGACAGACGGTGCAGATCAAGGACGGCATGATCTACATCAACAACAAGGTGTATCTGGAGGGGAAGGATTATCCTGCCATTACCAGCCCTGGTATGGCAGAGCAGCCGATCCGTCTTGACGAGGGCGAATATTTTGTGCTGGGCGATAACCGGAACAATTCCGAAGACTCCAGAAACGCCGAGATCGGCATCGTTACCAGCGAGATGATCGAGGGGAAAGTCTGGTTTGTACTCGCACCGGCAGAGCACAGGGGATTCCTGTAAGGCGGACGGGCGTGCTGCCCGGGCCATCCTCTGCGCGGCGAAGTTTGAATCAATCGGAGAGAAGAAATGGACTATCAATGGTATCCAGGGCATATGACCAAAGCCCGCCGGATGATGCAGGAAAATCTTTCGCTGATCGACCTGCTGATTGAACTGACGGACGCGAGAGCGCCCCAGTCAGGCAGGAATCCGGATATAGACGCCATGGCAAATGGAAAGAGCCGTATTATCGTGCTGAATAAGGCGGATCTTGCGGACAGCAGGGCGACAGACGCCTGGAAGGCGTGTTATGAAAAAGAAGGGATCCTGACCTGCGCGGTGGATGCGAGAAAAGGATCCGGCGTTCGGCAGCTCAAGCCGCTCATTGACCGTGCGTGCGCAGAGAAGCTCGAGCGCAACAAAAGGAGAGGGATCGTGAACAGGCCTGTCAGGGCGATGATCGCAGGCATCCCGAACGTCGGCAAATCCACCTTCATCAATTCATTTGCGGGAAAAGCCGTTGCAAAGACGGGAGACAGGCCGGGCGTCACAAAAGGAAAACAGTGGATCCGGCTCAACAAGAATGTGGAACTGCTGGATACGCCGGGTATCCTGTGGCCGAAGTTTGAGGACCGGGAGGCCGGCATGAAACTGGCGATCCTGGGATCCATCCGGGACGAGATCACGGATGAAGGAGAGCTGGCAGTCTGGCTGCTTCATTATCTGACAGGCGCGTATCCGGAACTGCTTGCCGAGCGCTACGGCATATCGGCCCGGGAGCCTGATCCGGCGGAAGATCCGGCGTCTGTGGAAGATCCTGCCATTGGCATGCTCAGGCAGATCGCGCTTTCAAGAGGTTGCCTGAAAACAGGCGGCGAGGCGGATCTGTCGAAAGCGTCCAGAGCGGTGATCGACGATTTCCGCTCCGGAAGGATCGGAAGAATCACATTGGAGAGACCCTGATGGCCAGAAGAGATAGAAGGCGCCGGGAGAAGGCGGAAAAGAAGAAGAAAAAGGGAACTGCGCGCGTGATCTTCGGATGGATCCTGTGCGTGGTGCTTCTTCTCGCGCTTCTGTTTGTGTTCACGCCGCTGGTCGGCGCGAATGTCCGGATCACGGACGGCGCCATGGGCCCCTCGCTGGAGATCGGGGACACGGTGGCTGTGAACCGTCTTGCCTACCTGCTGATGCGGCCCGGGAGAGGAGACATCATCCAGTTCACGATCTCCGGCGAAGACGGAGACGCCGCGCACGGGGAAGACACGACGTATCTGCGCAGAGTGATCGCGCTTCCCGGCGAGACCGTCCAGATCATGGACGGGCTCATCTATATCAACGGACGGGCGCTGAAGGAATCCTATACGTCGGCTCCGACTTCCTACCGCGGAATCGCGTCCTCTGCCATGACGCTGAGCAATGACGAATATTTTGTGCTGGCGGACAACCGGTCCAATAACTTTGACAGCAGGGATTCGACCGTAGGGCCGATCACGCGCGACAATATTGTGGGGAAGGCGTGGCTGAGAATCCTGCCGCTGAAGAAGTTCGGCCGAATCAACGGAGGGTGAAGATCTGGTGGACAGTTTAAAGACAGCGCAGATTCAGCAGCTCTATAAAGAGACGGATCGATCGGATGCGAAGGCGCTGGAAGCTTTCATTGCAAGGTTTGAGTCAGATGAAAGAGCCGGTGTCCGGGCGTTGACATCCTCCGCGCACAGGGCGCTGGAGAAGCTTCTTCTGGAAAAAGAGCGTCTGGAACAGATGCGTGTATATGAGCGGGACTGTGAAGAGAGAGGGTTCACCTGTATCTGCGGAATCGATGAGGCAGGGAGAGGCCCTCTGGCCGGTCCGGTCGTTGCGGGCGCGGTCATCCTCCCGAAGGACTGTGAGATCCTGGGGCTGAATGACTCCAAGAAACTGTCGCCGCAGCGCAGGGAAGAACTGTACGACGAGATCACGCACAAAGCGCTCGCATGGGGAGCGGGCGTGGTCGGCCCTGCCAGGATCGATGAGATCAATATCCTGCAGGCAGACTATGAAGCGATGTGCGAGGCGATCGGCAGTCTCAGGATCATGCCGCAGATCCTCCTGAATGACGCCGTGACCATTCCGCAGGTCAGGATCGAACAGATTCCGATCATTCACGGAGACGCGAAGAGTGTTTCCATCGCCGCGGCAAGCATTATCGCCAAGGTGACCAGGGACAGGATGATGGATGAGTACGATATCCTGTTTCCCGAGTACGGATTTTCCAAACACAAAGGCTACGGAACGCAGGCGCACTATGAGGCCATCAAGAAATACGGCCCGTGCATGATTCACCGGAAGACTTTTTTAAAGACGCTGGACATGCACTGATCAAAGTGGGAGAGAGTACCCGGGTTTGGGTATGAATAACAGACAGACAGGCAGCCTGTATGAGGATAAGGCAGCGCAGTATCTGGCATCTTCAGGATACAGCATCCTGGAGCGCAATTACCGCTGCAGGAGGGCGGAGGCGGATCTGGTCGCAAGAGAGGGGAAGTATCTCGTCTTTGTGGAAGTGAAACAGAGAAGCAGCCTGCGATGCGGAAGCGGGATGGAGGCGGTGACCCCTGAAAAGCAGAAACGCATCTGCAGGGCAGCCCGCTCCTATCTGTACAGATACAGGCTCAGCGCGCGCACGCCGGTCCGCTTTGACGTTGTTTCCTGCGGGCCGGACGGGATCACCCTGATCCGTAATGCATTTGAGTGGCTGGACTGAGAGAAGGGGAAAATGACATGGAAAAAGACTACATCAGGAAAAAGACCAGGCGCAGGGCGGATCATCTGACCTATCACAGCTCCCGGGGCGTGGAATGGTTCACGTCACCGCTCCTGGACAGGTATGATTTTGTGATTCACGCGTTCAGTACACGCGTCGGAGGCGTCTCCGAGGGAGACGTCGGTTCCCTGAACCTGAGCATTGCACGGGAAGTGGCCATGCATATGGAGGAATCGGAAGAAGCGTGCCGCGCAAAAGTGAACGAGAATCATGCGCGGCTGGCTGCCGCCGTCGGATATCCGGCCGACGCGCTGATCTTTTCGAACCAGACGCACACCGACAATATCCGCATCATGCAGGACATAGACCGGGGGAACGGATTCACCCGGCCGAATGAATATCAGGATACGGACGGGATGATGACGGACATCACCGGGCAGGCCCTGATGACCTTTCATGCGGACTGTGTGCCGCTTCTGCTGGTAGATCCGGTTCACAAGGCCATCGCGAACGTCCATTCCGGATGGAAAGGGACGATCAAAGGGATCGGCACGAAGGCGGTCCAGAAGATGCATGAGGTGTACGGATCCGATCCGGGAAAGATCGTTGCTGCCATCGGGCCGTCCATCTGCCAGGACTGCTTTGAGGTGAGCGAGGATGTGGCGCAGCTGTTTTGTGAGAAGTATGATCCGGCACGCTGCCCGGATCTGGTCCGCCCGGGACGTATCACGGATGAGGGAGAGCAGAAGTATCATGTGAACCTGCAGGCCGCCTGCCTTGAGAACTTCCTGGAGGCAGGGATGAAGAGAGAGCATATCTCCCTGCCGGATATCTGCACAGCCTGCAACAGGGAGTTCCTGTTCTCGCACCGCGCAAGCCAGGGAAGGCGCGGAAACCACGCCGCGGTTCTGATGCTTCGCTGATGGGGCGCCCGGCGCAGCGGATGCGGTGAACTCGCATCTTGCGTGGAGCATACCGCTCGACTATAATGTGTATGCCGGTCAGGCACAGGGGCCTGCCGGACTGAGTATGAATGCAGGAGGATGACATGCCGATTGATATACAGTTAGATTCTTTTCCCGTGGGACCGCTGAAGATCGCAGCGCTCGAGGGCTGCAGGGATATCGCGAAGGTCGTGGACAGGGATCTGGTTGAGATGCGCAGGAAGTCGCCGCTGGCCAACAGCCATCTGCCTCTGAAGGGGTATGTGGAGGACAGCTATCTGCTTGATTTCAGCTGTCAGCGGTACGGCACAGGCGAGGGAAAAGGCGTCATCAATGATTCGGTCCGCGGGGCGGATCTCTATATCATGATCGACGTTTTGAATTACAGCATCACGTACAAGGTGTGCGGGCAGGTCAATCACATGTCGCCCGACAATCACTATGAGGATCTGAAGCGGGTGATCTCGGCTGCGAACGGAAAAGCGAAGCGGATCACCGTGATCATGCCGTTCCTGTTCGGAGGCCGCCAGCACAGGCGGGAGAAGAGAGAGTCGCTGGACTGCGCTGTCTTTCTTGAAGAGCTGGTCGCGATGGGCGTGTCGAATATCGTGACGTTTGACGCGCATGACCCGCGTGTGCAGAACGCGATTCCGCTTGCCGGATTTGACTGTTATATGCCGACGTATCAGTTCCTCAAGGCGCTGGTATCAACCGTCCCGGATCTTCACCTGACCAAGGACAACGCGATGGTGGTCAGCCCGGATGAAGGCGCGATGGAACGTTCGGTTTATTTTGCGAATATTCTCGGGCTGGAGCTTGGGATGTTCTATAAGAGGAGAGACTATACGAAGATCGTCAACGGAAAGAATCCGATCGTCGCGCACGAGTTCCTCGGCTCTCCGGTGGAAGGCAAGGATGTCCTGGTCATTGACGATATGATCTCATCCGGCGGAAGCATGCTGGACGTTGCGCGTCAGATCAAGGAGAAAGGCGCGAACAAGGTATTTATCTGCACCACATTCGGACTGTTTACAGACGGGCTGGAGGCGTTCGACGAATATTATGAGAAGGGGTATATCTCCAAGGTCGTGACCACGAACCTCAATTACCGGCCGCCCGAACTTCTGACGCGCGAATGGTACGCGGAGGCGGATATGACGGAGTATATCGCTTCGATCATCGATCATATGAATCATGATCTCTCGACCAGCCAGATCCAGTCGCCGACCGCGAAGATCAATCAGATGCTGGAACAGATGGACCGGTAAACGGCTGCATCTCCAGGAAGAAACAGACAGACAAAGCCCGGATTGTTCCGGGCTTTTTCAGAATAATGGGGGGTCCTGCCGCATGCAGACTGAAGAGAGGAACGCACACAGAATCAGCGCGGTCGCGCCGGGTTCCATCGCCGAAGAACTCGGCGTGGAGGCGGGAGACTTCCTGCTCGGGATCAATGACCAGGAGGTTGAGGACGTCTTTGATTACCGGTATCTGACGCAGGAGCAGTCCCTGACGATCCTGATCGAAAAGGCCGCGCCGGACACAGACGGGCCGGATGCGGAAGGCGAGGTCTGGGAACTGGACATCGAGAAGGATCCCGAGGAGGATCTGGGAATCGAATTTGACAGCGGTCTGATGGATGAATACCGCTCCTGCAGAAACCGCTGCATTTTCTGTTTTGTCAACCAGAATCCAAAGGGACTCAGAAAGTCCCTCTATTTCCACGACGACGATGCAAGGCTGAGCTTTCTGCAGGGCAATTACATCACCCTGACCAATATGTCAGATCATGATATCGACCGCATCATCCGGTATCATCTGGAACCGATCAATATCTCGATACATACGATGAATCCGGACCTTCGGTGCAGGATGCTGCAGAATCCGTCGGCAGGGGACGTCTATGACAAGATCCTTCGTCTGAAGGAGGCCGGGATCGAGATGAACGCCCAGATCGTCCTGTGCAGGGGGATCAATGACGGGGAGGAGCTGGAGTATTCGCTGAAAATGCTGGAACAGTATCTTCCGTCTCTGCGCAGTGTATCTGTGGTTCCGGTCGGCCTGACCCGCTATAGGGAGCATCTTCCGAAGCTGATCCCGTTTGACGCACAGTCCGCAGGGACGGTGATCGATCAGATCGAGCGCTGGCAGGCGTATTATATGGAACACTACGGCACCCATCTGGTGCATGCAAGCGATGAATGGTATCTGCTGTCCGGGCGGGAGCTTCCGCAGGAAGAGGCGTACGACGGATACCTTCAGCTGGAAAACGGGGTCGGCATGGTGCGTCTATTAACGGAGGAAGTGCACGCGGCACTGAAGGAAATCGGGCCGGAGGACATTGCGCCGCGCAGGGTTACACTGGCGTGCGGCACGCTGATCGCGCCGACCCTGCAGTGTCTGATGGATGAACTGATGGAACGCATTCCGCAGGTGCAGGCGCAGGTTGCCCCGATCGTGAATCACTTTTTCGGCGAGCTGATCACAGTCTCCGGGCTGGTTACGGGAGGAGACCTGAATGAGCAGCTGGCCGGCAGGGACCTGGGCGATGCGCTGCTTCTTCCGTCGAGCATGCTCCGGAGCGGAGAGGATGTATTTCTGGATGACTGGACGCTCGGACAGATCGGGGATTCTTTACAAATAAAAACGGTTATTGTAGAATCGGACGGTCGGAGCCTCGTAGAGGCAGTGACAGGCATAAAGGCATAAGAACAGGCAGGAAATTATGAGTAAACCGATTGTTGCAATTGTCGGACGGCCGAATGTCGGAAAGTCGACGCTTTTCAACGCACTGGCCGGTTCCAGAATATCGATTATAGAAGACACCCCCGGCGTCACCCGGGACCGAATCTATGCGGACGTGGAATGGCTGGACCGCAGCTTCACACTGATTGATACGGGCGGCATCGAGCCGGACACCAGTGACATTATCCTCGCGCAGATGCGCGAACAGGCGCAGATCGCGATTGATACCGCGGACGTGATCCTGTTCATGACAGATCTCAAGCAGGGACTGGTCGATGCGGACGCGAAGGTCGCGGATATGCTGCGGCGAAGCCACAAGAGCGTCCTTTTGGTCGTCAACAAGGTGGACAGCTTTGCGCGGGACGAGGCCGGCGTCTATGAATTCTACAACCTGGGCATCGGGGATCCGTATCCGATCTCCGCGGCGAACCGGACCGGGATCGGGGACCTTCTGGATGAAGTGCTCAGGAGGCTTCCGGAGAAAGATCCATCGGAGGAGGAAGATGAGCGTCCGAAGGTTGCCATCGTCGGCAAACCGAACGTCGGCAAGAGTTCGATCATCAACCGGCTTCTGGGCGAGGACAGGCTGATTGTGTCAGATATTGCGGGAACGACACGCGATGCGGTCGACACCGTGGTGAAGTATAACGGGAAAGAGTACATCTTCATCGATACCGCAGGCATCCGCCGCAAGAACAAGATCAAGGAGGATCTGGAGCACTATATGATCGTCCGTGCGGTCGGCGCCGTCGAGAGAGCGGATGTGGTCGTGCTGGTCATCGACGCTGTCGAGGGCGTGACCGAGCAGGATGCGAAGATTGCCGGGATCGCACATGAGAGAGGCAAGGGGATCCTGATTGCGGTGAACAAGTGGGACGCGGTGGAGAAGGATACCCATACGGCGAAGAAGTTTGAGGAAAAAGTCAGGCAGACCCTTTCCTTTATGCCATACGCCGATATCGTTTTTATTTCCGCAAAGAGCGGGCAGCGCCTTTCCAGGATCTATACCATGGTGGATGAGATCATGGAGAGTGCGAACCGGAGAGTACAGACGGGCGTACTCAATGAGATCCTGACCGAGGCGGTTGCGCTGCAGCAGCCTCCGATGGACAAGGGCAAGCGCCTGAAATGCTACTACATGACGCAGGTTGCGGTTGCCCCGCCGACCTTCATCCTGTTTGTCAATGATAAGAAGCTGATGCATTTTTCTTACGAGCGCTACATCGAAAACCAGATCCGGACAGCGTTCGGATTCAAAGGGACCGCGATCCGTATCTTTACCAGGGAGAGGTCCAGAAAAGAGACGCCTGAATTATGAACAGAGTCATTTGTTTTTTGATCGGATATGCATTCGGACTGTTTCAGACCAGCTATATCATCGGCAGGATCAACGGGATCGATATCCGTGAGCACGGCAGCGGCAACGCGGGTACGACGAATATGATCCGCACGATGGGGACAAAGTTCGGACTGATTACATTTGCGGGCGATTTCTTCAAGAGCTTTCTGGCGGTTGTGCTGGTCGGCGCCCTGATGAAGAACCGGTATCCGGATATTCTTCCGATCCTGAAGATGTACGCGGGGGCAGGCGCTGTGATCGCGCATGATTTCCCGTTCTATCTTCAGTTCAAAGGAGGAAAAGGGGTCGCGGCCTCTGCCGGACTGGTGGCTGCTTTTGATATCAGGATCTTCCTGGTGAGTCTTGCAGTCTTCCTGGGCGTGGCAGCCATCACCAAATATGTATCCCTCGGATCTCTGTGCTGCTATGCTGTGTTCTTTATCCAGGTCCTGCTCTACGGGATGGCTGGGGCGTTCCATATGACCAGGCCGCATCTGATCGAACTGTATGTGGTCGCCTTTCTTCTGACGCTCCTGTGCTGCTGGCAGCACAGACAGAACATTTCAAGGCTGATCGCCGGTACAGAAAGTAAGACGCATCTGTTCGGAAAGAAATGACCGGCGTTTATCACTTTACGTTGCATTCCACAGTCCAGCCTCCGACCTTCTGCAAGGAGTTCTGTGGGCACAACTGAAAACCATAGGCAGCCGACTAAGCTTTGCGAGTTGCTGCAGCCATGGTGCTGAACGTCCAGTGGACGTTCGTCCAGCA
>CAJOKX010000086.1 GCA_905235415.1 uncultured Lachnospiraceae bacterium | reverse complement strand
TAGACAACCGCCGTCTGCAGGGTGGTTCCTTCTGTGGCTGCCATATCCAGCGCCGTATCGGAAACCTTTCCTACCTATGCAGTCGCTCCGGAACCGCTGATGTTCAGTGCGAGCACCGGTGTTACGCTCACGCCGCCTGCGCTTCCTGCCTTGGCGGTAACTGCGTCGTCTTCCTTCTGCGTTGCGATGACGTTCAGTCCGGCCAGGTTCTTGTCCGCCGCGATCTTCGCGCCGCTCTGGATGGCAGCGGTCGTGTCCGCGCCCGTCACTGCCACGCCGATCCCGGCACCGATCCCGACATCGCCTGCTTTCTTGTTGCCGGAAGCATCCGCGTCTGTTCCGAAATGAATGTTGGAATCGGATGTGACGGACAGTTTCTTGCCGGCCTCAATTGCTGCGCCGCTTGCGATCAGGGCATTGGAAACAGACCCGGCCACATTCACCGTGACCGCGCCGCCGATGCCGACATCGCCTGCCGAATAACCGGCCTTGGAAACCGCCTCTGAACCGGCCTTGTTATCACTGCTTCCCGCAACAGCCTTCACAGACACATTTCCGTCTGCTGCTTTCACGGTTCCGCTCTTGATCAGTGCATTGTTCTTCTGGTTGACTACCGCGATGGACACAGCCGCGCCCATGCTCAGGGAGGAACTGTCAGATTCGGAAGTATCCTTCCCTGCCTCAAACTCTGCACCGATGACGATCTGTGCGGAATCACTCAGATCATCGTCCAGCTTGAAGCTGTATGTTCCGTCGCTGTTCTTCTTGCCGGTGAGGACCCGCATCTTCGCGCCGTCCGTGACGGTAGCCTTCACGCTGTCCTTCTTCACGCGGTAGCCGTCCTCGGGCTTCACCTCAACCTTGATCGTCTCGCCTGCCGAGGTCTTTGCCGGCGCGGTCAGCGTGCCATGCTGGATCACGGAGACATTCGGGGTCGAGACCTCGATCTTCTTCTCGATGACCTTCACTTCGAAGCGCACTGCCGTTCCGTCTACATTCTCCGGAAGCGTGACGGTGCCGTCCGCCTTATTGAAGGTGATGCCTTCAATCTTCACCGGATCATCGGAAACGACTCCGCCCATGGTATCCGCCAGGGCGTAGGCTGTCACTTCGCTGATGACATAGGTCTGATACTCTGTCTTGTCCGGGTTGATGGAGATGGTGACCTTGCCTCCGTTATAGGACTTGTCCGCGGAGAGCTTCACCACGTCTGCCTTGTGGCCGTCCGCCACGCCGGATCCTTCGCCCAGTTCCCACTCAAGGGCCAGGTCATTGGCCGTGAAGGTTGCGGAAACGGAAAGCTCCGTTCCTTCCTTCATCTCCGGAACCTTGATCTTCGCCTTGCCGTCAGCGTCAATATCCTTTGCAAGGATGTCGATCTTCTGCGGGTCTCCGGCCTTGTCCGTGTAGGTATAGGTAATCTTATCATCCTTGCTCAGATGATACTCTTTGCCCGCCTTGACGGTGACCGTAATCTCATCTCCGGCCTTTGCAGTTCCGGTGCTGACAGATACGCTGCCCTCCTCCGGCTTATCATTGACTGCCTTCACCGGGCGGGTATCTCTCTCAAAGATTACCTTAACGGTGACCTTGGTTCCGGCCTTCGCCTTGTTGGTATCAAAGAACCAGGTCTTTGTCCCGCTGGAGGAAGAGGACTGCATGTCTTCGGTCTTCTGCTCGCCGGTATCTGCGTCCGTATAGGTGACCTTGACGCTGCCTTCCTTATATCCCTTCTCCGGATTCATGGAGAAAGCATACTCATTGATCTTCGCTCCGTCGCCGGAGACAATGTTGTTGGACAGCTGCTTGAATTCGCCCTTCCCGGTTGTCTCGATCTCCATCGTCTTTCCGATGAACCATTTCTCATCCTGGGAAGCGTCTTCTTCGCCGTCCGTATGGGTCGGATCATCCGCGAAGGTGAACTTCGCCGTGATGGTGGTTCCGTCCTTCGCCCAGATGTCTCTGACATCGCCGGTGACCTTGATCCTGATGTCGGAACGGCCGTCCCAGGAAGCCAGGTCATAGGTGAACGTCTGCTCTTTGCCCAGCCGGTCCGTATATGTGAAGACGGCGCTGCCGAGCTTCTTGCCCTTTCCGGCGTTCGGCGTGAAGACGAGTACCTGGTCGTCTCCGTCTTTGGCTGTTGCCGGGCTGACTGTGCCGCCCTGGATCTCATCCAGTTTCACCAGGAAGGTGCCGCCCTGTGCATAGTCAGACTTGGTTTCGTCCTTGTCCTTATCTTCCTCTGCCTTCTTCTCTGCTTCTTTCTGCGCTTCCTTCGTCACGCCGGTGCCGTCCGCTGTTGTCTTTGCAGTGCCGTTTGCCCCGGCTTCCACAATCACATCTCCGCCGGCGGTGATATGTCCCTCTCCGGCGTCAACGATGGCACTGTTGTTATTCTGCGCGACCGTAACCGCTACGGCGCCCGCAGACTGCGTTTCGCTTGCGCTCTCGGATTTTGCCTCGGTCTCCGCCTCGGTCTCGTCTTCCTTATCCTTCTTGAACTGCGCGGTGATCTTCAGGCTTCCTTCGTATGCATCGTCCTGCGTCGCAAGGATATACTTTCCGAGATCATTCTTTGTGATCGCGCTGGTGACCGTCAGGGGATCCTGTCCCTCCCTGTGGATGGTATAGGTGACCTGCAGGGAATCCTCTACCAGGCTGTACCCCTTCTTCGGGTTCACGATGACTTCGACGCTGCCGCCCTTGTCGACCTTGCTGATCTCATCGGCGATCAGGATGCCGCCGCCCTCGACCTTCTCGCATTCGATCGTGATCGCGTCAGCCGCTGTGGAATTCTCTGTCACAGACGCCGTATTCGTATCCGCGTCGCCGGCCGTACTGCCTGCGGCATTGTCGAAGAAATCAGACAGATCGTAGACGCCGTCTTCTTCCTCCGGGCCGTTGAACAGATTGTCCAGGGATGCGCCCATGTCGTCATCGTCATCCTGCGCAGGCGCTCCCTCCGGGATCTTCTCCCAGGTCACGCAGACGGTGGAATCGTATTCCGGCATCGCAAAGGTGTATTCTTTCCCGTTGACCTTCAGGATCTTATCCGCATCCATATAGGTATAATGGTCGTCTCCGGGAACCAGGTACCTGACCTTGACTTCCTTCGCGCGGTAGCCTTCCTTCGGGGTCAGGGTGACCTTTACGGTTGTATCTTTATTGGCTTTGGACCGGTCCAGACCGACCGTACCCATCGTCTCATTGTTGGACGCGCCGCTGATGCCGACCTTGTAGCTGTCCGTTGTAAGTCCGGAGAGCATCTTGTCGGCAACGCTGTCCAGTCCGACTTTCTTGGCAACCTGTCCGACAAGAAGAGCCGCCACGTCCTTCACCATGTCGAGGGTGCTCTTCTTCTTCTCGCCTTCGTCTTTCTTGTCGTCCTTCTTCTCTTCTGCCTTTGCAGCGGAAACAGCGGTGGTGTCCACCTTCTCCTCGGCGCCGGAGTGGATCTTTACATCTTTTCCGGCCTCGATCACTGTATCGGAGCTGATCTTTGTCGAGACGTCCTGCAGCACGACGTCCACTGCAAAGTATCCCGAAGCGGACGCATCGGAATCTCCGCGCGCTGCTTTCGTGTTGACTTCCGTCTTGCCGTCTGCCGACAGGGAAATGTTGCCCGCCGCAGCCAGCTTTGTTCCGTTGGCATTCACATGCGCGTCATTCAGCACGACGCCTACGCCGAGGGCAAACGGGAACTTCGCCGCGCTGGCTTCCACCTTCGCGGACACCGAACTCTTCGCCTCTGCGGCGATATCCTTCGTCGCCGTGATCTGGCTGCCTTTATGCAGGTTGATGCTGGAATCCTCCACCGCAACGGCAACCGCCAGAGAAGACAGATAGTCGTTGCTGCTGCCGGTATCCACTTTGCTCTCCACGCTTGTCTTGAGCGTTACGGAACCTTCATTGGCAGTCTCGCTTCCGTCTCCGTTGTACCCTGCGAAGAGCTTGCCGGATACATCGATCTGCGCCGTGCCGATCTTGACGTTCACCAGGTTGGTGATCTCGTCCAGCTTGGGCAGATTCAGGATCGCTCCGCTCTGGTTCACCTTCGCGGTCGCGGAAATATCCTGCGTCGTATAGACTTCTGCATCTTTGCCGATCGTAATCTTTGCCGTATGGGGAACGTTGAAGATGTACGACAGCGGATCGGAGAGGACGTCACCCGCGTCTTCGACGGAGTCCTTGATCCGGTCGATCATCTTGCTGTCCAGCGAGAACTTGTCCGGAAGGGACGGCGTATCCTTGGATCCGTCCTCTGCTTCCAGAATCAGGTTTTGGGCAATCACCTTTCCCAGCACCTCGAGGATCTCGCCGGTGACCTTTACATTGAACCCGGCAGCCGTCAGGTTGTTGATGACGACCTTGCCGTCATCGCCTGCCTTCGCCGCGTCAATGATCAGGTTGGTCAGGAAGGGACTGCTTCCATCCGCGCCGGCCATATTCAGCGTTGTGATGTCGGCGCTGTTTGTCTTCAGAATATAATTGGTGAACGGATTGATGATTCCGGAATACGTATATACGCCGTCGGAGAAGTCATCGCTGTCATCCTTCAGCTCAACTTCCTCTTTTCCTTCCAGCGTATCCGCGTAGCTCTCCAGACCGGACAGGGTAAGATTCAGGTACCCATAGGTGTTATTGTCCGGAGTCTCGTTGTCTTCCAGGGAATAGTCGCTGTTCTTGATTCTCAGAGCTGCGGAATCGCCTGCGATCCGGTTCACCTTATCCGCCAGTTTCCCGGACAGATTGATGGTGTCCTGCTTCCCGTCGCCGCCGTCGATCTTCACATCTCCGAAAACGTCTCCGAGAGACACATCCAGATTGACCGTATCCTTTCCGTCGCCGGTGCTGACGCTCAGGGACTTGTCTTCCGCCTTCCCGTCGTCTTTGCTTCCGGACCCCTTCAGGTTCACGGTATCATTTCCGCCGCCGGTTTCGACCTTGATGTCGCCCTTTGTTCCGGTCTTCGCTTCAAGGCCGACGGTGTCGTCTCCGTCTCCGGTATCCACCGACAGATCTTTGGAGTCCTTCTTTGATACTGCATTGACCGTATCGTCGCCGTCTCCGGTATGAATATCGGCCGACGCATTTTCATCCACTTCAACGGACAGCTTGTCATCCTTGGATGTTCCGTACACACTCAGGTCGGCATCCTTTACGGTGATCTTCTTCCCGTCCGCCATGCTCAGGCCGCTGAGGAGGACGTTGATTCCCTCGATCACGATGTTGCCGCTGATCTTGACGCCGTTTCCGCCGTCCGCCTTTGTGTTGACCTTATTGGTGGAGCTGTCCAGATCGACCTTGCCGTCCTCGGTCGTGTGCGCAGCACTCTTGGACACGATATTCAATACGAAGTTCTCGCTGATCCTCGCGAGCTTCGCAAGTTCCGCATTAATGGAAATGTCTCCGCGGTAGTCGCCGTCTTCCACTTCGATGGTGGCGCTGGTGACTGCCTCGGTGATTCCTTCCAGAACCGCTTCGATCGCCTTCTGGATCGCGTTCTTTGCGTTTTCGACCGCCTTATCGACGATGACGTCATTCTTGAAGGATTCGGAATCCGTCGACTCCTGTCCGTTCTCCATGCGGCTGATGATTGACGCCGCTCCGGCGGGAAGTTCGGTCTCCTTCTCCTTCTCGGTCTGCTTCTCAGACTCTTTTCCGTCACCGCCCTCGTCGGCCGCCTGCAGGATCTCTTCCTCCTGCGCAGCTGCTGCATCCTGGGACGCTTCCTCTTCAGAAACAGTTTCAGCGCCGGACGATTCTTCGCCCTGCGCTACGTTGTCTGTACTGTCATTCTGTGAAGCGTCAGCAGCCTCCTGTCCCGCATCCGGGGCAGGCGCCGTTTCCTGTGCAGGGGCAGACTCTTCCCCTGACGAGGCCAGTGCAGCCGTTTCCTGGGCGGGTGCAGCCGTTTCCTGGGCCGGTGCAGGCGCAGGGGCAGGCTCAGAAGCTGCCGGGGCAGGTGCAGGGGCCGGTGCAGGCGCAGGGGCCGGTGCCGGTGCCGGCGCAGGGGCCGGTGCAGGCGCAGGCGCCGGAGCCGATGCCTGCGCTGGGGCAGGGGCCGGTGCCGGTGCGGGCGTCGAGACTTCCTTCGTCTGCTCGCCGGAATCTGCCGAAGCCTCGATCGTCTGAGGATCCTGCTCCTCAGCGATAGCAATGGTCATGCAGCCCGACATGCAGTAGAACAGCATGAGAAATACTGCGAGGATCAGCTTGGGCCGTCTCCTTCGCTGTTCCTCCAGCGCTTTCTCGCGTTTGATCCGAAGTGTAAGTCCGATGTCATAATGACGACGTCTCTTATTCTTCTTCATACGATTACTCCTTCAGGTAGATGCAGTATCTGCCAACTCTGATTCCTTCCGAATTCCTTCTGACCTTCTTTTGCGATGGCCCTCTCCTTAAGGAATGTCGGCTGCTTCCGTTTCCGCTTCGGTTTCCGCTTCCGTCTCGGCCGGCAGAATCTCCGCTTCCGTTTCATCTCCTGCTGCCTGCGCATTTCTGGATGCTTCCAGATCCGCTTTGTAGGCGTCTTCATCGCCCATTTCTTTATATACCTGCGCTCTCTGCAGATAGCTTGCAGCCAGATCGTATCCGTTGTCGATGCAGGCTGTCAGATCTTCGAGCGCCAGATCATACTCTTTCTGTGCCAGATATACATAGGAGCGGTAGAATCTGGCTTCGTCCGCAGTGGTCGGTACCTGTTCGGATTCGTTGAAATCCGCAAGCGCTTCTTCCGACTTCCCGGAAAGCAGATAACAGATTCCTCTGTTGACCCTGCTGTTGTCCGTCTCCGTATCCTGGTCGATGCAGGCTGTGAAGTCTTCCACCGCGCTGTCGTAATCCAGCATCGTCATCTCGCAGGTTGCCTTCGTGTAGAGCGCATCTGCGGCGCTGGTCTCACCGGCCTCCACACAAGCTCCGAAGCTCTCGGCAGCCTGCTCGTATTCCCTCAGAGACATGTAGCACAGTCCCTTGTTGTACCAGGCATCGTCCGCCGGATCTTCACTGTCCAGGCTCTTCTGAAACAGCTCCGCTGCTTCCTCGTACCGGCCCCGGCTCATCTGGTAGGATCCGCACAGGAAATAGGCAGCGCCTTCATTCTCACTGGTCTCCAGTGCGAAGCTCTCGTATGTCTCATACGCTTTCTCCGCTTCGCCCTGCGCCTCGTAGAGCACAGCCATGGTCTCATACATGGAGCTGTCGCCGGTCAGTTCGATATAGCGGCCAAGTGCATCGATGGCTTCCGGGAACTGTCCCAGCTCGGAGTAGGCCGATACCTTCAGAAGGACCGCGTTCTCCAGCTCGGGATCCGTATCCAGCGCTTCATCCAGCGCCTCCAGCGCGTCCTCCTGCTTTCCCGTCATACAGTAGCAGTACCCGCGCTTCAGATACAGGTCTGCGTACAGTTCCGGATTGTTCTCCCGGTTACAGACTGTCGTACACAGATCCAGGCACATCAGAGCGTTTTCATAATCGCCCGCATCGATGCTGCTGATCGCCTGGGAATACCAGGTGTTCAGACGCTGCTCCTTCAATACTGCATCTGCGGCTGCGGACGCATCCTCCGCGAACACGCTCACCGCCCCTGCTCCGGAAAACGCCATGGTTCCCGCGAGCAGGGCTGCCAGTATCCATCTCGTTCTTCCTGATCTGTTCATACTGTGCTGCCTCCTGTAAACTTTCTTTTTTTATCCACGCCTTCTCTGTTTCCGAAGTGCCGGTTTTTCACATGCGATCCGCACAAATGGCGTGAAAATATAATATGGCATACTACTCTAGTATTTGAATAGTATACCATTTTGCTCTTGTTTTAACATCCCTGATTGATAATTTTGTAAAACTTGCACAAAATCGGATTTATTTGTTCGAACATGCACCTGTCAGATCATCTGCAGGACCTCTTCCCTGTAGTCCTCCACGAGTTCCGGAACGCCGTCTTCGATCTCTATAATACTGTCTCCAATCAGGTCATATGCCTTCTCATTGATTGCATCTGTGAAAACTGTCAGCATCAGATGCCGCTCTGAGAGAAATGCTTCCCATGGTTTTCCCTCCAGCACCAGCCGGAGAAAAGCCGTTTCCTCTTTTGTGAAAATTGACGATTCTTCCTCCTCTGCCCCCTCGCCTATACTGCTTTCAGGCAAATAAGCTTCCTCTTCCTGCGTCTGTCCATGCTCTGCCTGCGTCTGTCCGTGCTCTCCCTGCGTCTGTCCATGCTCTGCCTGCGTCTGTCCGTGCTCTGCCTGCGTCTGTCCATACTCTCCCTGCGTCTGTCCGTGCTCTTCATGCTCTGTATGCTCTTCATGCACTTCATTCTTTTCATGCGCTTTCGGATCTTCCGGCGGCATCAGGGCCCACAGGGCCTCCTCCTCCGCCTCCTCGGTTCCTTCCAGAAGTCTCTGCGTGGTGACGTCGGCCTCGGCGCGGATCCTGGAGAGCCTGGTCAGGTCGATCCTGACCTCGGGTCGGTTTCTTTCTTCCTTTTCTTTGAGCCATTGCCGGATCACTTCCCGGATCACGGCTTCGGCCGCGGGATCTTTGCGGCGGTCCGGAAGCACATTCTTATAATGAAGGGATTTGCGCAGGATCCGCTCGCATTCCCTGACCAGTTCCGACAGCAGCTTCAGATCATCCGGGTCGTGGGCTGCGCTGCGGCTTGCGCAGTACCAGGTCCCTTCCCGGTATTCGTACGCGCGCACGGGATCCACTTCATACCTGTATCCGTCTGCATGTTCTGCGCAAAACGGCAGCCACGCAAACAGGGGATGGCGCGTCTGTTTCACAGGGCCAAGCAGCCGGTCCAGCACGCCGCTTTCCCTCTGCTTTCGTTCCTTCCGGTTCAGCATGCGGATGCTCCGGGCGATCACATGGCACGCATCCTCGCGGACCGTCGGGAGAAAACGAGACGATTCTACCTGTGTGGGAATCATATGGCAGATGGCCGCGTACAGCGAGTAATCGTCCGCCGTATCGGCGTCTGCAAGGCAGAGCCTTTCCGCCTCCTCTTCCGCATCCTCGATGCAGTATGAAAGCGCAAGGTCCCGGTCCATCCCGTAGGCGATGACAAAGTCTCTCAGGACCCCTTTCGTCGCCAGGTCTTCATAGGTGCCTTCTTTGGTCTGTCCCTGTGACAGTGCCTGGATCCGGAGCAGGTTGCCGAATGCCTCTTCCGGCGTTTTGGCGCCGATGAGGTTGATCTGCTCGGCGCAGTACAGGCGGATGAAGTCCCGCCATGCCGGCGGCTTCTCCCCCGCACGGATGCGGGAGCGCCAGGCAAAATACCCGCGCAGCTCATCTGCCCCCATCTCCTGATATCCGGTAAAAATGTGCCTCACCGGAACTGAGCGCATCTGGTAGTCGTCTTCATAGGACTCCATCAGGCGCGCCTGCGAGAGGAACGCCTCAGCACGTTTCTCTTCTTCCACCTCGTACTGCGCGGTCATTTCCAGAAGGGCGCGGATCTTCTCCGGGGCCTGTGCCACAGCCGCTTCGGCCCTTCCCGTCCGCCTGCCGCCGTACAGCTCCTCCTGGCTGATGAAGTTCCAGCCGGAGGTGCGGGATGGGCGCACTGAAGAGGGCCGGCGCGTCCGGCCGTCCTTTCTGCGGGGTATGGGTGTGTCATGATAGATCCCGGGCATTTTCCCCCTCCTTCATCATCCCTTCAGTATACCAGATATCGCAAATGGTTTCTGCCCCGGAATCTGCGAGGGGAGATTAGTTTTGGTTTCAGTTCACAGGCCAGCCTCCGACCTTCTGCATGGAGTTCTGTGGGCACAGCTGAAAACCATAGGCAGCCGACTAAGCTTTGCGAGTTGCTGCAGCCTCGGAAGCGACCACGCTTCTATAGGAGCTGGGAGAGGCTGCAATGCAACCGAT
>CAJOKX010000085.1 GCA_905235415.1 uncultured Lachnospiraceae bacterium | reverse complement strand
GGTCATGGAGTATTCCGAGGATTCGAGCATGGGGTATCTCACCAACGGATACTACGCGCCGACGAGCCGCTTCGGAAGTCCGCAGGATTTCATGTATTTTGTGGATACCATGCACAGGCACCAGATCGGCGTGATCCTGTCGTGGGTTCCGAGTCATTTCGGCCGGGACCTCAACGGCCTGATCGGCTTTGACGGGACCAACCTTTATGAACATATGGATCCGAGGCAGTCGGATTTCCGCGCGGACGGAGGCCTCATCTTCAACTACGCCCGTCCCGAGGTAACGAATTTCCTCATCGCGAACGCCCTGTTCTGGACAAAGGTCTATCATGCAGACGGCCTGCGCGTGGACGATCTCGCGAAGATGCTCTATCTGGATTACGGCAAGGGCCCCGGCGAGTGGGTTGCGAACCTGTACGGCGGCAATGAGAATCTCGACGCGGTCGAGTTCTTCAAGCATCTGAATTCGGTGTACAGGCAGGAATGCCCCGGCGCTGTCATGATCGCCGAGGACAATTCCCAGTGGCCGATGGTCACTGCGCCTGTCGAGGAGGACGGGCTCGGTTTCCACTTTAAATGGAACGCCGGTTTCAGGAATTCGCTGATCGATTACATGCAGCTGGATCCGATCTTCAGGGGACCGCATCACCAGGAACTGATCTTCAGCATGGTGTATAACTATTCAGAACAGTTCATGCTTCCGGTCAGTATCGGGGACGTGATGGATGCGTACGGATCGGCCTATGCAAAGGTTCCCGGGAAAAAGAAGACCAAGCTTGCGAATCTGCGCGTCCTGTACGGGTATCTCATGATGCATCCGGGCAAGAAGCTTCTTGCCATGGGCTGCGACGTGGCGCAGAAAGCGGGACTCAATCCGGTGCGCGGCGTAGACTGGAACATTCTGGCAGAGGAAGAGCACCGGCAGTTTGCAGACTATTTCGAAGCCCTCCTTCATTTCTACAGGGAGAATCCCGCGCTGTACGCGCTGGATTATGATACGGAAGGCTTTGAATGGATCAACAATATCTCGGCCAACGAGAACATGCTCGTGTTCCTGCGCAAGTCCTCCATCGAAGAACAGATGCTGCTGGTCGTTGTCAATTTCTCGAACCTGACCTACAAGAATCACAAGATCGGCGTCCCGTTCGCAGGAAAATACAAAGAGATCTTCAACTCTGACCTGGAGGCGTTCGGCGGGGACAACAATATCAATCCGAGACTGAAGAGATCCAAGGCGGAAGAGTGCGACGAGCTTCCCAACTCGGTCCGGATCACCGTACCGCCGCTTGGAATCAGCGTATTCTCCTGCACCCGTGTGGAAGAGACGCCCGATACGGCGAAGAAGGCATCTTCCGCATCAGCGTCTGCAAGAAAAACAAAAAAGACTGCTGCGTCCGCAACAAAGAAGAGCGTGAAGGGCGTGAAAGCACCGGCCGCAAAGAAGAAGACTGCGTCCGGAGAAAAGGGGCGCAGCCTGAAGGAAGAACTGGAGGCGCTTGTCAACCGGGAAGAGTATAAATAACAGATCAAAAATAATTTTATAGACCATAAAATAAGTTAGGAAAATCAGGCCCGTATTCTTGCCTATTTTCCTAACTTGTTTTATCATGTGGATAGAAGGATGCGTCAGTTTCCGTTCCCGGAATCTTCGCCCGTCTGCCTGGCTTCATCCAGATAACTGTACAGCGTATATTTGGAGATGCCGAACACCTGGCAGACCTTCGGGCCGGACTTGGTGATCAGGAAAGCGCCTGCATCGCTCAGATACCGGATCGCGCGGATCTTTTCCGACTTGTCCATCAGAGACGCCGGTTTGCCGACCATGCGGATCGACTGTTCGATCAGGGAATCCAGAAGGTCCGCAACATTGGTGGAGATGGTCTCCGGCTCGTGCGTATCCTGCAGGGAGGTGTTGTAGCTGTGGAGGCTGTTCTCCATGGCAATGGTGAGTGTTATATCCGAATTGATCCCGAGGATGCCGATGATCCTGCCTTTTTCATCTCTCAGAAAGACAGTGCTCGACTTGAGGATCTTCCCGTCACGGGTTTTCGTGAGATAGGCCAGTCTGTCAGAATGCGTTTCTTCCGCATCCTGCAGGGCTTCAAGGGCGATCCTGGAAGGACCGTCGCCGATCTTCCGTCCGGTGATATGACCGTTTTCGATTGCGATCACAGTATGCTCGTGATCCCCGCGGGTCAGATCATGCAGAACGATTTCACTGGAATCTCCGTACTGTGCGGCAAGCGCTTTGACCATTCTTTTTGCGAAATCGAATTGTTCTGACTGTTTCATCATAGGACGCGCCTCTTTTCTTATAGGATCATAAGAGTATGATGTGCATACTTTGATAACAGATTTATTGTAAGGTAAACAAACTGTTTTGACAAGGAGGTATGGCTATGCTTTTGGTAGGTAACGGAAGGGTTTTTACACAGGATCCTGCATGTCCGTATCTGAAAGACGGCGCTGTCGTCCTGGATCAGGACACCATCCTGGAAGTCGGAAGCTATCCGGATATGAAACAGAAATATCCGCAGGCAGAGTTTGTGGATGCGCGCGGGCAGCTGATCCTGCCGGGATTTATCAACGCGCATACGCATATTTATTCAGGCCTTGCCAGAGGCCTTGCGATCGAAGGAAACAATCCCACCAATTTCTATGAGGTTCTGGACGGGACCTGGTGGAACATTGACCGTCATCTGACGCTCGACGGGACGAAGGCGTGCGCCTATGCAACGATCCTCGACTGCATCCGGAACGGGGTCACGACCATCTTTGACCACCATGCGTCCTTCCTGGAGATTCCGGGAAGTCTGTTCGCGATCAAAGACGTCGCGAAAGAACTCGGGATGCGCTCCTGCCTGTGCTACGAAGTATCCGAAAGGGACGGAGAAGAGAAGTGCCTGGAAGCCATCAAAGAGAATGCGGACTTCATCACCTGGGCAAAGGCGCAGGATGATGACATGATCAAGGCCATGTTCGGCGGACATGCGCTCTTTACCATCTCAGACAAGACCTTCGAAAAGATGGTGGAGGCCAATGACGGCAGGACCGGTTTCCACATTCATGTTTCCGAGGGTATGAATGACGTCTGGGACAGCCTTCGAAACTACGGGTGCAGACCTGTGGAGAGGCTCCTGTACAACAATATCCTCGGGCCGAAGACGCTCCTTGGCCACTGCATCCACCTCAGTTCCCATGAGATGGACATCATCCAGGAGACCGGCACCATGGCCGTCAACAACCCGGAATCCAATATGGGCAACGCGGTCGGATGTGCGCCGGTTCTGCAGATGCTTGAAAAAGGCATCCTGGTCGGAATGGGAACCGACGCGTATACCCATGACATGCTGGAATCCCTGAAGGTCTTCCTGATCATCCAGCGGCACAACGCGGGCCTTCCGAATGTGGCGTTCGGCGAAGACCTGCAGCTGCTTTTCGAAAATAACGCGAAGATCTGTGAACGGTATTTCAAAAAGCCGCTCGGAGTCCTGAAGAAGGGAGCGGCCGCAGACGTGATCGTCATGGATTACCATCCGTTCACCCCGATCGACGAGAACAATCTCGGAGGCCATATGATCTTCGGTCTGTCGGGGAAGAACTGCCGCACGACCATCATCAACGGGAAGGTGCTTTATAAAGACAGAGAATTCGTCGACATTGACGAGGAGAAGATCAACGCCTGGACGATGGAGCAGGCATGCAGCCTGTGGGGCGCCCTGAACCACAGAGACTATAAAGCAGAGGAATATCTGTGACGCTTGGGAGGTTGAAATACTATGAGTGACCTGATGCGATTGATACCATACAGAGAGCTTCTGAGATGGTCTGTTGAAGAATACAGGAAACAGGGAAGCATATTCGGCGTTTCAAAGATTGCAAAAAGAGACAAGTCCTATCCGATCTTTGACGGAGTAATCGGATCGGTGTTCGGCCCCGCGGCCGGACCCAATACGCAGCTTGCGCAGAACCTGATTGCCTCCTATCTGGCGGGGGCGTCCTGGTTCGAACTGAAGACGGTCCAGAAGATGGACGGAAGAGAGCTTGCCGCCTGCGTGCCCAAGCCCTGCATTGCTTCCGGGGATGAATGCTACAACTGTGAGTGGTCCACAGAGCTTGAGGTCGGCCAGGCGTACGAGGAGTATGTCAAGGCCTGGTTTGTCATCCATATTCTTGCCACAGAGCTTGGCACCGGGAATCCGGATGACATCGTCTTCAACATGTCGGTCGGATATGATCTGGACGGCATCAAAACGCCCAAGATGCAGAAGTTCCTGGACGAAATGATCGAAGCGAAGGATACGGAGCTGTTTCAGGACTGCGTGAAGGCGTCTCTGGAGGCTGTCGATTCGGGACTTCTGAAGAAAGTAACCCGTGAGGACATCCTGTCGATTCCGTCGAGGATCTCCAACTCTGTCACAGAATCCACGCTGCACGGATGTCCCCCGCAGGAGATTGAAGCGATTGCCTCGTATCTGCTTGAGGAGAAGCATCTCAACACCTATATCAAATGCAATCCCACGCTGCTGGGATATGAATTTGCCAGGGAAACGCTCGATCGTCTCGGATATGACTACATTGTATTTGACGATCATCATTTCCTGACCGACCTGCAGTGGGAGGACGCCGTTCCGATGTTCGAACGGCTGATCGCGCTGTCAGAGCGCCTGGGACTGAGCATCGGCGTCAAGCTGACCAATACGTTCCCGGTCGATGTGAAGGCGGGAGAACTGCCGAGCGAAGAGATGTATATGTCCGGCAGAAGCCTGTATCCGCTGACGATCCGGCTGGTTTCCAGATTTGCGAAGCAGTTCGGCGGAAAGCTGCGCATCTCGTATTCGGGCGGCGCGGACGCACTCAATATCAAATCCCTGGTCAGCGCGGGCGTCTGGCCGGTTACGATGGCCACAACGCTGCTCAAGCCGGGCGGATATCAGAGAATGTATCAGATCAGCGAGATCCTCTCGGACATCCCGGACGGCCCCTGGGAAGGCGTTGACGTGAAGGCAGTGGAGGCGCTCGCATCGGAGGCGCCGGAAAATCCGAGATACCGCAAACCGATCAAGCCGCTTCCCTCCAGGAAGATGGAGGAGCCGCTGCCGCTCCTTGACTGTTTTGATTCCCCGTGCCGCAGCAATTGCCCGATCCACCAGGATATTCCGGCGTACCTGCGCGCGATGGAGGAAGGAAGGGAGAAGGACGCGCTGGATATTATCCTGGAGCGCAACCCGCTTCCGTTCATTACCGGCACGATCTGCCCGCATACCTGTGCGGACCGCTGCATGAGAAACCATTATGAAGAAGGCGTCCATATCCGGGAGATGAAGCTGCTCGCGGCCAGGAAGGCGTATGACAGCATCCCGAAGTCGGAAGCGCCTGCAGGAAAGCCCAATCAGCACCGCAGGGTCGCCGTTGTGGGCGGCGGGCCGGCCGGGCTTGCGGCAGCCTCCATCCTGAGCCGCGCCGGCGTACCGGTGACGGTATTTGAGAAGAGGCAGACGCTGGGCGGCGTCGTGCGCGCGGCGATCCCATCCTTCAGGATCCCGGATGCTTCGATCGACCAGGATATCGCCCTGTGCGCCAGATACGGTGCGCAGTTCAGGACCGGATGCGAGGTCCGCAGCATCGCTGATCTGAAGAGAGAAGGATACACGGATATCATCGTTGCCGTCGGTGCCTGGAAAAGCGGAAGAGAAGCCATGGAGTACGGACAGTCGATGGACGCGCTGGAATTCCTCACATCCGTCAAGCAGGATGCGCGCAGCGTGAATGCCGGGGAACATGTGGCTGTCATCGGCGGCGGCAATACCGCGATGGATGTATCCCGCGCAGCGATCCGCCTGCCGGGCGTAAAGGATGTGACGCTGATCTACCGCAGAACGAAGAGATATATGCCTGCGGATGAAGAAGAGCTGCAGGAAGCAATCCGGGACGGCGTGCAGTTCATGGAACTGATGGCGCCTGTCGGCCTCCGGGACGGAGTGCTGGAGCTTCGGAAGATGGTGCTCGGAGAGCCGGATGAGAGCGGCCGCCGCAGTCCCGTCTACACCGACGAGACGCTCACCATCCCCTGCGACCTGGTGATCACCGCAGTTGGAGAGAGAGTTGATACGAGACTTCTGGTGGAGGCCGGCGCAAAACTCGACGGAAGGCAGCGCCCGATTGTCGATCAGAGCTGCCAGACCACGGTGGACGGCCTGTACGCAATCGGAGACTGCAGACAGGGCCCCGCAACGGTTGTAAAGGGCATCGCGGATGCGATCGCGGCCGCCGAGGATATCGCAGGGATTGAACTGAATGCGTATGCTAAGGAGAACGGAAACGGATCTGTCGCCGCGTACCGGGAGAAGAAAGGAATCCTGTCGGAAGATCCCGGACAGATGCCGGATAATAGATGTCTCGGATGTCCTACAGTCTGCGAAGTCTGTACGGACGTATGTCCGAACAGGGCCAATATCGCGATCCGGGTTCCGGGACTTGCAAAAGAGCAGATCCTCCATATGGACGGCATGTGCAATGAGTGCGGTAACTGTGCCGTGTTCTGCCCGCATGAAGGCCGGCCTTACAGAGACAAGCTGACCCTGTACCGGAACCGTGAGGATTTTGACAATTCCGAGAATACCGGCTTCCTGATCCTGGAAGACACGAAGGTCCTTCTGCGCTTTGCAGGGAAGATCAGTGAAATCGATGCCGCCGATGAATCGTGCGGTGTGTATGAACCGCTCAGGAAGATGATCCTGACGGTCGTGAAGGAGTATCCGTATCTGGCCGGATCATAACCGGTCTTTCGAGAGGAAACTGAATCTGATGATATCGTCCGCGAAGAATCTCCAGGATCCTTCGCGGACTGGCATGCAGGAGAGTTCTGCGTCATGGGAGATCTTTATACTTTTTATGTCAACGGAACAGAAGTCTCCACGCAGGAGGATAAACCGCTGCTGCGCCTCCTGAGAGATGACCTTCGTCTGTATTCCGTCAAGGACGGATGTTCGGAGGGGGCATGCGGCGCCTGCACGATCCTGGCAGACGGAAAGCCTGTCCGCGCCTGTATTCTGAAGACAAGCCGCGCGGCGGGCAGACAGATCCTGACCGTGGAAGGCCTGTCGCTGAAAGAAAAAGAGACATTTGTCTACGCGTTCGGATCCAGCGGCGCCGTCCAGTGCGGCTTCTGCACGCCCGGAATGGTCCTGGCGGCAAAAGCGCTTCTGGACAAAAACCCGGATCCCTCCCCCGATGAGATCAAAGCCGCCATCAAGGGCAATCTGTGCAGATGCACCGGGTATGTAAAGATCATCGAGGCCATTTCCCTGGCAGGCGCGATCCTGCGGGGGGATGCCAAGATCAACCCAGCGCTGGAAGAAGGCAGAAACTACGGCGTCGGGGAGAAAGCATTCCGCGTCGATGTGCGCCGCAAGGTCCTCGGATACGGCAAGTATCCGGACGACATCGGGCCTGAATTCTTCGTGCGCGAGAGAAGCCTTGAGGCGCTTTTGCTTGAAAAACAGCTCAAAGAGGCAGGAGAGGCAGGTGAGATTGCATCGCAGGGCGCGCTCTTTGACAATGCCGGTCACCTGATGGCCGGATCGCACATCCGCCGGATCGATGATCCGGGCTGCAATCTCTGTATGATCGTGAGCGCCGATATGCCGCCGATGGCGTACTGCTCGGCGGTCCGTTCAAAATACGCCCGCGCCCGCGTCCTGAAGATCGATACTGCACAGGCAGAGGCGCTTCCGGGGGTTCTCGGCGTTCTCACAGCGCGCGACGTACCGGTCAATAAGGTCGGCCACCTGATCCATGACTGGGATGTCATGATCGAAGAGGGCAGCATCACGCATATGTGCGGGGATGCCATCTGCCTGGTTGTCGCCGAATCCCCGCTGATCCTGGAAGAAGCAAAAAAACTGATCCGCATCGAGTATGAGCCGCTTGAACCGGTCAGGAATCCGGAGGAAGCTGCCAGGGAGAATGCCCCGAAGATTCATCCGGAGATGGATGTCGAAGGGAACCTGTGCGCTTCGAGGCATATTGTCAGAGGCAATCCGGAGGAAGCGATCGCTCATAGCAAATATGTCGTCACACAGAGCTTTGAGACGCCGTTTACCGAGCATGCGTTCCTGGAGCCCGAGTGCGCGGTTTCATTTCCGTACAAAGACGGAATCAAGATCCTCTCAACGGACCAGGGCGCCTACGCGACACGGTCTGAAGTCTCCCACATGTTCGGATGGGAGCCGGAGCGCATCGTCGTGGAGAACCAGCTCATCGGCGGCGGGTTCGGCGGGAAGGAAGACGTCACGACCCAGCACATCAGCGCACTGGCCGCCTGGATCTTCAAACGCCCCGTGAAAGCAAAGTTTAGCCGGCAGGAATCTATTGATTTCCATCCGAAGCGGCACCCGATGAAGGGGACGTTCACACTCGGATGCGATGAGGACGGCATCCTGCAGGGACTGATCTGTTCGTTTACATTTGACACGGGCGCCTATGCCTCTCTGTGCGGACCGGTTCTCGAGCGGGCCTGCACGCATGCGGTCGGCCCGTACAACTACCATAATACTGAGATCCGGGGGTACGGATACTATACCAATAATCCGCCGGCAGGCGCTTTCCGCGGGTTCGGGGTCTGCCAGACGCAGTTTGCCCTGGAATCCCTCCTGAATGTCCTGGCCGAAAAGGCAGGCATCTCTGCGTGGGAGATCCGATATCGCAATGCGATCGGGCCGGGCAACACACTTCCGAACGGGCAGATTGCGGACATATCCACTGCGCTGAAGGAGACGCTGGAGGCTGTCCGGCCCTATTACGAAGCGCATCCGGGACGCGCCGGGATTGCCTGCGCCATGAAGAACGCGGGCGTGGGCGTCGGCCTGCCGGATGACGGCAACGCGCTTTTGAAGGTGGAGAACGGGATCGTGGTCATCTATACCTGCGCCTCCGATATCGGGCAGGGCGGCTATACCGTCTTTTCCCAGGACGCGGCCCAGGCAACCGGCCTTCCGAAGTCCCTCATCCGCATGGGAATCAGCAGCACGGAAAACGCGCCTGATTCCGGAACAACCTCCGGCTCCAGACAGACGCTGGTGACCGGGGAAGCCGTCCGCGGCGCCGCGTTTCTTCTGCGGGACGCCATGTGCGCCGCGCAGATCGTCGAAGACAGGCTCCCGGAAGAGGGGATGGATGCAGAGAAGGCAGACCCTCAGACGGTCCGAAGATGCATCCTGGAGGAGTTGAAGACCTCCTGCGCATATACCAGTCCGCGCCGGCCGGACAATGAGAAAGCCGCGTACGGTACCGGCATGGAATATGCGCCCGGGACAGATCCGGGGCCCTACGTCAGTGCGAATATGACGATCCTGGAGGACGGAAGAATTGAAGGCAGTTCAACCGGCCTCAACCAGGGCACCTACGGCCGGAAAGGGACGCAGACAAGGATCGGCGCTCCTGCCCTGAGAGATCCGGCGCGCTGCCTCTGTATGCTGGAGGGAATGTCATTTTCCTTCCGCTACTTTGAGCCGACCGATCCGCTCGGGGCGAACGTCCCGAACCCCAAGAGCCATATTGCGTACGCATACGCGGCGTGCTGCGCGGTTCTGGATGAGGAGGGGAAGGAGAAATTAAGGGGAAATCTGGAGCAGAATATAGTAAGGCAGGCAAGGGAAAATCCCGATACGATATTTTATCTTTTCTTTCCACCCTACAGCATAGCCAGGTGGCAGGATATGTATGTTGAGGGCAGAATTGACCGGCAGATAAGCATCGAAGAGGAGACCGCAAAGATATTGCTCGAGATTCCCAATATAAAGCTTTTTTCCTTTAACGATGAGACGGAGATCATCACGGATCTTGATAATTACTCGGATCATCTGCATTATTCCGAGGATATAAATTCAAAGATACTGGAATGGATGAAAGAAGAAAAACATCTGCTTACGAAGGAAAACTACAAGGCATACATGGAGTGGGAAAGAAGTTTTTAATGGTTATGATTATAACGGGGAGTGAGGTGACAGGATGCAGGCGATATTGATAAC
>CAJOKX010000084.1 GCA_905235415.1 uncultured Lachnospiraceae bacterium | reverse complement strand
ATGGGTTAGCGGCCGCGTGACCGGCCGTGGGGAGGGACATTGTCCCAAACCGGAAGCCCCGCCCATTGCTATGCAATGCAATGGGCGGGGGTAGATCACCCGGCGAAAAGTGCATGGATAATCCCCTCCGCATCCGTATATGGATACATAGATGCTGGCGCACAGAAGCTTCCGGCATCCGGTGTTTGATACATGATCCATTCATACGTAGATCGGATCATTTTATATAGATAAAATAGGGAAAACGGGGGATACGATTATGACGGATAAAATGAATGTACAGATGAAAGACAGAGCATATTACGAATCTGAGGGGATGCGCTATATGGAGCTCGGGGAAGACGGGAAGGCCCGCACTGCTTTCCTGACTGCGGAAGAGATGGGCTCGGAGCGCGCGAAGACCTTTCTTGCTTATCTGGATATGAATGTGTCAGATGCGGACTTCCAGAAGAGCGAGAGAGAGGAAGAGGTGTTTGACTATGACCTTCAGCCTCTGTATGCTGCGAACGGCACCACGACCGGCGCGAAGGTATATGACAAGATGCTGCCCCTGCGCGAGATCATCCGGATCGTTTTGAACAGAGCATCGTACAGATATCGCGTTCCGTGTTCGTCGATGCTGATGCCTCCCGGAATCTCAGTATGATGAATAAACTTGATATAAACAGTGTCTGCGTGACATGCAGTCCCCGGACAGGGCGTCAGATCCCCTGGCCGGGGATGTTTTTTGTGGTTGACAGAAGCTTGTAGTTGACAGAAGCGGAAAATGAACGTATGATAGATTCACAAAGATTGCACACAATCTAATTAAGGATAATATATTATGGACGGAAGATACGATATAGCGATTATAGGAACCGGGCCGGCGGGGATCAGCGCTGCGATCACGGCGAAGGTGAGAAATAAGAAGTTCCTGCTTCTGGGAAGCGCATTTCTCTCGGACAAGGTGACGAAAGCGCACAGGATACAGAACTATCCGGGGCTTCCGGATATTCCGGGCGCGGAACTGGCTGAGAAACTGCAGGAGCACCTGAGGGTGATGGACATCGCGATTACAGACTGCAGGGTCAATATGGTCTACGCGATGGGCTCTTATTACAGTCTGCAGATCGGTCAGGACTTCGCAGAGGCGTCAAGCGTGATCCTTGCAAGCGGCGTCAGCTTCGGAAAGATGCTTCCGGGAGAGGACGAGAACCTGGGCAGAGGCGTCAGCTACTGTGCGACGTGCGACGCAGCGCTGTACAAGGGAAAGGAAGCGGTCGTGGTTGGATACGCCCCGAAGGAAGAGGCCGACGCGGTGTTCCTTGCGGAGCTGGCGGACAAGGTGACGTACATTCCCGTTTATGGAAAAGAGGAGAGCGGCCCAGTTGTTTCTCAGCGGATTTCGGAAAACCCGAAGATCGACGTAAAGTACACAAAGCCGGAGTCGATTGAGAAGAAGGACGGGAAGATGGTTCTGCACACAGGGCTGGGGGAGATGGTCTCGGACGGCATATTCCTGCTGCGGGAGAGTGTTGCGCCCGACAGGCTGGTCCCGGGCCTGGAGGTAGAGGATCGTCACGTGAAGGTTGACCGGAAGATGGCGACGAACCTTCCGGGACTGTTCGCGGCAGGCGATATCACCGGAACCCCCTACCAGTACGTGAAAGCAGCGGGCGAGGGGAATACAGCCGCCCTCAGCGCAGTATCTTACGTTGACGTATTATCCCGGGGGAAATGAGAATAGGGCACAGAAGATCACATGAGGAAGGCGCGCAGGGAGGAGCTGCAGAAGCGGCACACAGAAGCCAAATGCGTGGGCAGGCGGTGCAAGTACGGTACATAATCAGGAAAAGGAGAGAACAGACATGAGCGTGAAACAGATTGGAAATGCGGAATTTGCAGATGCCATCAGCAGCGGCATCACAGTGGTAGACTTCAATGCGACCTGGTGCGGGCCGTGCAGGATGCTCGGACCGGTCCTGGAAGAACTGTCCGAAGAGCTGGAGGGCAAGGCTTCCTTCTATGCGGTGGACGTCGACGACAATCCGGAACTGGCGCAGACCTACGGCATCGCTTCCATTCCGTATGTGGCGGTGTTTAAGGACGGACAGAAGGTTGACGAGCAGATCGGGTTCGTTCCGAAACCGGCGCTTTCAGCATTTATCACGAGAAATCTCTGATCTTCGGGGCAAATATTATATCAGTTGAGAATCGAACAGGCGCGGAATCTGTGGTATCATAGATTCTGTTCCTGTTTTTTTTGAAAAATGAGCCCGGGCACACTTGTGTCAGAGGGAAATGAATCCGATAAAGGGTAAGTATGATAATCTGGGACGCGGTTGTTGACGGAATCCTGGACACAGTGAAACTGGTTCCGTTCTTATTGATCACATATCTCCTGATGGAGTATATCGAGCACAGGACGTCTGACAAAACCCGCTCGATGATCCGCAAGGCGGACAGGATGGGGCCTTTGTTCGGAGGCGTGCTGGGAGCGCTCCCGCAGTGCGGGTTTTCCGCGGCGGCTGCCAGTCTGTATGCAGGACGGGTGATTACCGCGGGTACATTGATTGCAGTATTTCTTTCCACCTCTGACGAGATGCTTCCGATCTTCCTGTCGAATCATGTCGAACTGTCTCTGATCGGAAAGATTCTGCTGATCAAGGCGTGTTACGGGATCCTTGCAGGATTCCTCGTGGATTTCCTGTTCCGCCGGCTGAACCTCAGAAAGATCGGAGTGGGGATTCACGGACTGTGCGAAGCGGAGCATTGTGACTGTGAACAGAGCATCTTCCGTTCCGCACTGAAGCATACTCTGAATATTACGCTCTTCATCTTTGTGATCAGCGTTGTACTGAACCTGGTTGTAGAAGGCATCGGGACATCGAACCTGCAGCATCTGGTCTTTAACAAGCCTGTGATCGGGGAGATCCTTGCCGGCCTGATCGGCCTGATTCCGAACTGCGCCGCGTCGGTGGCCCTGACAACGATGTACCTGGACGGCGCCATGAGCGCCGGCGCGATGATGGCGGGCCTGATGGTAGGCGCCGGAGTCGGTCTGCTGGTTCTGCTCAGGACGAACCGCAGCAGAAAAGAGACGCTGCAGATCACAGCGATCCTCTACGCCGCAGGCGTTCTGGGAGGACTGCTTACAGGAGCGCTGCACCTGCTGTAGGATTTAAGAAGGAGCGCTGCACCTGCTGCAGAATAGAAGAAGCGCTGCATCTGCTGCAGGATAAAAGAAGAAGCGCTGCATTTGCAGCAGGACAGGAAAGAAGGATAGCTATGACAGACTATATGATCCGCGCCACTGCGGCGGATGATTCGATCCGCGCATTTGCCGCGACGACCAGACAGATGGTCGAGGACGCGAGACTTGCGCATGATACCACGCCGGTATGTACGGCGGCGCTGGGGCGGCTTCTCACGGGCGGCGTGATGATTGGCAGCATGCTCAAGGAGGACAAGGCGCTTGTCACGATCCAGGTGCGTGGGGACGGACCTGCCGGCGGCATGACCGTCACGGCGGATTCGCATTTTCATGCGAAGGGGTATATCAACAATCCGCATGTCAATATCCCGCTCAAGAGCAACGGCAAGCTGGATGTGTCCGGCGCGATCGGCCGCGGGACGATGACGGTGATCCGCGACCTGGGCCTGAAGGAGCCGTATGTCGGCACCATTGACATGCCGAGCGGAGAGATTGCCGAAGACCTCACCTATTATTTTGCAGAGTCGGAGCAGGTTCCGAGCTCCGTGGGACTGGGGGTCCTGGTGGACCGGGACTGGAGCGTAAAGCAGGCGGGCGGATTCATTCTTCAGCTGCTTCCAGCGACGCCCGATGAAGTGATCGATTCTCTGGAGAAGAAACTTGCGAATGTCGCAAGCGTCACCACCATGCTCGAGGAAGGCATGACGCCGGAAGATATCCTGCAGGAGCTTCTCGGAGACTTCGGCCTGAGCGTCATGGAGAAGAACGAAGTGTCATTTTACTGCGGATGTTCGTCTGAGCGGATCGAGAAGGCACTGATCTCGATCGGGCCGGAGGATGTGCGGGAAATGATCCGGGACGGCGAGCCGATCGAGGTGGGCTGCCAGTTCTGCGGAAAGAAGTACCGGTTTGACGTACCCGATCTGGAACGGATTCTGAAGATCCAGACGCAGGGAAGAAGGAACAGGAAATAAATAGACTGGCAGAAGCCGTGTGAAGAGCAAGCCGGGCAAAGGCGCAAGCAGAGCCATAAGCAAGCCGTGTGAAGAACAAGCAGGGCAAAGGCGCAAGCAGAGCCATAAGCAAGCCGGGTCATGAGCAAGCCGTGCGAAGAACAAGCAAGGCGAAGAGCAGGCTGCACGATAGAGCATAAAACCTGCGGGAGGCTGCCTGGGAGGGCAGAGTGAAGGATGAGAGATGGATTTATCAAAGTGGCTGCGGTGACCCCGAAGATTCGGGTCGCTGATGTGGAGTACAACACGCAGCAGGTGATCAGCCTGTACAAAGAGGCCGCAGAAAACGGCGCGAAGATCATCGTATTTCCGGAACTGGTCCTGACTGCCTATACGTGCTCGGATCTGTTTCTGCAGACCAGCCTTCTTCAGAAGGCAAGAGAGGCCCTGAAGAAGATTGTGAAAGAGAGCGCGGGGATCAAAGCGCTCACCTTTGTGGGACTTCCGCTGGAGGTGGACGGGAAACTCTACAATGTGGCGGCCGCGCTGTCGGACGGGGAGCTTCTGGGGTTCGTCCCGAAGCGGAATATCCCGAATTACAATGAATACTATGAGAGACGGCATTTTACGCCGGGCAGTGAGAGCGTCAGGGAGATCCTGTTTGAGAAGGACCTGGTTTTGTTCGGATCCGGACAGCTCTTTGTCTGTGACTGTGAGGAGCAGCGCCTTCCCGGCGGGCTGAAGGTTGCGGCGGAGATCTGTGAGGATCTGTGGGCCGCGGACACGCCGGGCACATCGGCAGCTCTTGCCGGCGCCAATGTGATCGTGAACCTGTCTGCTTCGGTTGAAGTGACCGGGAAGACTGCGTACCGCAGGGACCTGGTGCGGATGACGTCCGGAAGACTTGTGTGCGGGTATATCTATGCGAGCGCCGGGGAAGGGGAATCCTCCCAGGACCTGGTATTTTCCGGCCAGCGGATGATTGCGGAAAACGGAACCATCCTGGCGGACTCGGGACGCTTTACCACGGGCATCACATACAGCGAGATTGATGTGGACCGCCTGCGCTCCGAGAGAAGAAGGCTGACGACATTTGACACGCCCCTTGCCGGGAGATTCACATCGACATTGTTCGATCTCGACTCCGAGGATACAGACATATCGAGAACCTTCGATCCAAGGCCGTTCGTTCCGTCTTCCACGCAGGACCGGACTGCGCGCTGTGAGGAGATCTTCCTTCTGCAGGCGCTCGGCCTCAGGAAGCGCCTGGAACACATCGGCGCGAAGAGCGCGGTGATCGGGATCTCCGGAGGGCTGGACTCCACGCTTGCGCTCCTGGTTACTGCCAGGGCGTTTGACCTGCTGGGACTGGACCGGAGCGGGATCCTGGCAGTCACCATGCCGGCCTTCGGAACGACCGACCGGACCTACAGCAACGCCTGTACGATGTCGAAAGCGCTCGGCTGTACACTGAAAGAAATCAACATCAAAGACGCAGTCACCCTTCATTTTTCTGATATCGGACACGATCCGGCAGTGACGGATGTGACCTATGAAAATGCGCAGGCCCGGGAGAGAACGCAGGTGCTGATGGACCTGGCCAACCAGACGGGCGGCATCGTGGTCGGAACGGGCGACCTGTCCGAGCTGGCGCTGGGCTGGGCGACGTACAACGGGGACCATATGTCGATGTACGCGGTCAACAGCTCTGTCCCGAAGACGCTGGTGCGGCATCTGGTGCGCTATTATGCGGACACGTGCGGGGACGAGATCCTGTGCAGCGTGCTGCTGGACGTTCTGGACACCCCGGTCAGCCCGGAGCTGCTCCCGCCCTCTGACGGGCAGATCTCGCAGAAGACCGAAGACCTGGTCGGCCCGTATGAGCTGCACGACTTCTTCCTCTATTACGTGCTCCGTTTCGGCTTTGCGCCGCACAAGATCTACCGGATCGCGCAGCGTGCTTTTGAGGGAGAATACGACGATGAGACGATCCTCCGCTGGCTGAAGAAGTTCTACTGGAGATTCTTCTCCCAGCAGTACAAGAGATCCTGCGTGCCGGACGGCCCGAAGGTCGGATCGGCAGCCATCAGTCCCCGCGGCGACCTCCGCATGCCCAGCGACGCGGTATGCGCCCTGTGGCAGGAAGATCTGGAGGCGATCTGAGCGCGCCGGACAGGACAGCGCCCCGGGCATTAAGATTCATGAATTCTTCCGGGATGGCCGGATGAAAGGACTCCGCCTGCGGATGCCCCTTCCCGGTTCCCCGGCTAGAAGAAACCATTTACCGGCACCTGTGCCCGGCATTCCGGACAGGGGCTGCATCTATGAGGAGAGAAAGATATGCTTGACCCTACTCAGTACAAAGACTGGCAGATCGCGCAGGAGGCGGAGAAAAGCCTTCCGTCCGTAGACGAGTTCCGCAGAAAAATGGGACTTCTGGAGGATGAGATCATTCCGTATGGCAGAACGCCGAAGCTGGACTTCATGAAGATCATGAACCGGCTGAAGGATAAGCCGGACGGAAAGTACATCGAAGTGACGGCGATTACGCCTACCCCGCTGGGAGAGGGCAAGTCAACGACCTCTCTGGGACTGATCGAAGGACTCGGAAAGCTCGGTAAGAATGCAGGCGGATGCCTGCGCCAGCCTTCCGGCGGCCCCACGATGAACGTGAAAGGAACCGCGGCGGGCGGCGGCAATGCGCTGCTGATCCCGATGACGGAATTTTCACTGGGCCTGACCGGCGATATCAATGACATCAGCAATGCGCACAATCTGGGAATGGTTGCCCTGAACGCCAGAATGCAGCATGAACGCAACTATGACGACGAGCGTCTTGCGAAGATCGGCATCAGGAGACTGGACATCGACCCGGAGCGGGTTGAATGGAACTTTGTCATGGACTTCTGCTGCCAGGCGCTGCGTGAGATGGAGATCGGCCTTGGCGAAGGCAAGATGATGGGCTATCCCATGCGCACAAGGACCAACATCGCCGTCTCTTCGGAGCTGATGGCGATCCTGGCGGTTGCGACCGATCTGAAGGATCTGCGCGAGCGGATCGGCAAGATCGTCCTTGCCTATGACAAGAAGGGCAATCCGGTCACAACCGAGGATCTGGAAGTTGCGGGCGCCATGACAGCGTGGATGCGCAACACGATCAATCCGACCCTGTGCTATACGGTCGAGCATCAGCCCTGCCTGGTGCACGCAGGCCCGTTTGCCAACATCGCGATCGGACAGTCCTCCATCATCGGAGACCGCCTCGGCCTGAAGCTGTTTGATTATCATGTGACAGAGTCCGGCTTCGCTGCCGACATCGGATTTGAGAAGTTCTGGAATGTCAAGTGCCGTCTCTCCGGCCTGAAGCCGCATGTATCGGTCGTGGTTGCGACGATCCGCGCGCTGAAGATGCACGGAGGCGGACCGGAGGTCAAACCCGGCAAGCCGCTTCCGGATGCGTACACCTCAGAGAACCTGGAACTCCTGGAGAAGGGGTGCGAGAACCTCTTCCATCATGTGAAAAATGTGCAGATGTCCGGCATCAAGCCTGTTGTCTGCATCAACAAGTTCTATACAGACACAGACGCTGAAGTCGAACTGATCCGCAGACTCTGCGCTGAGCACAATGTGCGCTGCGCACTGTCCGAGCACTGGCAGTACGGCGGAGACGGCGCCATCGAACTGGCACAGGCCGTCGTGGAAGCCTGCGAGGAGCCGACGGATCTTCGGTATCTGTACGATCTGGAGATGCCGCTGCGCCAGCGTGTAGAGAAGATCGCGACACAGGTCTACGGCGCAGACGGCGTCGACTGGGAGCCGCTTGCACTTGAGAAGGCAGAGCGCTTCGAGAAAGATCCGAAGTACGCCGACTATGCGACCATGATGGTCAAGACGCATCTGTCCCTGTCGCACGACCCCAACCTCAAAGGCGTGCCGAAGAACTGGCGTCTTCCGATCCGCGACATCCTGGAATACGGCGGGGCCAAATTCCTCTGCCCGATGGCAGGATCCATCTCCATGATGCCCGGAACGGGATCAAACCCCGCCTACCGCAGAGTCGACGTAGACACAGAAACCGGCGAAGTATCCGGACTGTTCTGAGGACATGGCATGGGGGCAGGCCTCTTCTGCCGCAAAGCCGGTGAGGGCATAGGGATCAGGAGAACCCGGAAGCGCTGTGCCCCGCGTCCGGTATGAAGAAGCAAGGGTTGCATAGGGATCAGAGAACCCCGGGAGGAAGGAGGTCTGCATGAGATTCAGACCCTGTATCGACATTCACAACGGAAAAGTAAAGCAGATCGTGGGCGGCAGCCTGTCGGCCGGAACCGAGACTGCGAAGGAGAACTACGTTTCGGAGCACGATGCGTCGTGGTTTGCGAAGTTCTACGCGCAGGATGGCCTGAGCGGCGGGCATATCATCATGCTCAACAGCGTCAGTTCACCGGAATACGGTCCGACCAGGGACGCTGCCCTGCACGCGCTCAGACAGAGCCCCGGCATGTTCCAGGCAGGCGGCGGCATCACTCCGTACAACGCGGATGAGTTCCTGGATGCGGGCGCGACGCACGTCATCGTGACGTCCTATGTGTTTCAGGACGGCGTCTTCAATGAGCGGCATCTGCAGAAGATGACGGCCGCGGTCGGAAGAGAGCATCTGGTCCTGGATCTGAGCTGCCGCAAAAGCGGATCTGAGTACTACATCGTGACGGATCACTGGAGCCGCTTTACAGACGTCGAACTCAATGAGACCACGCTGCGGGAGCTGTCAGGCAGCTGCAGCGAGTTTCTCGTACATGCAGTGGACGCGGAGGGCCTTCGCAGAGGACCTGAGCTTGCGCTGGTCGACCTTCTGTGCGAGGCGCCGATTCCCGCGGTCTACGCGGGCGGCGTGTCCGGCTTTGAGGATCTGGAGAACCTCCGGGAGCGCGGAAAAGGAAGAGTGGATGTGACGATCGGAAGCGCGCTGGATCTGTTCGGCGGCAATATGCCGTACCGGGAAGTGCTTGCAAGAATATAAAATCAAAAGTGCGCCGGATATCGCCCCCGTGTCCCTGAAAGTCACCCGGATGCCGGGATATCGCGCGGATGCCGGGATGGGACACTTTATCTGACTGCCGTGATGAAGAATTACATTGTATACATGTTCAGCGTGTGCTATACTTGTATCAACAAATGATCCTTCCAAAGGAGGTATGCTTATGAGGTTTACAATCAGCGGTAAGAACCTGGAAGTGACAGATTCCATGCGCAAGGCAGTTACGGAGAAGCTTGGAAAGCTGGAACGGTATTTCACCCCTGAGACGAATGTCATTGTCACGATGAGCGTAGAGAAAGACCGTCAGAAGATTGAGGTGACGATTCCCCTGAAGGGCAATGTGATCCGCTCTGAGCAGGTTTCCAATGACATGTATGTTTCAATCGATCTGGTTGAGGAGGTTATTGAGAGACAGCTTCGTAAATATAAACAGAAACTGGTTGACCGCCATCAGGATGGCAGCTTTAAGAAAGAGTTCCTTGAAAATGAGACGGAGCCTTCGGATGAGATCAGGATCGTCCGCATGAAGCAGTTTGACATCAAGCCCATGTATCCGGAAGATGCATGCGTGCAGATGGAGCTGCTCGGACATTCCTTCTACGTATTCAGGAATGCGGAGACGGACCAGGTCTGTGTCGTCTACAAGAGAAAGGGCGGCACCTATGGCATGATTGAGCCGGAGTGATGATCATTTCAATACAGGCAGGATTTCTGCAGCCGGGGGCGGACGCCTCCGGCTGTTTTTGCCGGCTGTTTTGGCTGCGGACGCCTCTGGCTACAGTTCACAGGCCAGCCTCCGACCTTCTGCATGGAGTTCTGTGGGCACAACTGAAAACCATAGGCAGCCGACTGAGCTTTGCGAGTTGCTGCAGC
>CAJOKX010000083.1 GCA_905235415.1 uncultured Lachnospiraceae bacterium | reverse complement strand
GATGGGATTTGCCGGTTCGATGATGGTGCTCTCGGACGGCTCGGATCCCGGCTATATGGGGAGAGGGTGCCTGACCCAGGACATGAGTGCGCTGACCGCCGCCTGCATGATGGTGAAGCGCTCCGTCTATCTGGAGTGCGGAGGCATGGCGGAGGACCTTCCCGTCGCGCTGAACGATGTGGACTTCTGTCTGCGGCTGGTCGAGGAAGGATACCGCAATGTCCTGGAACCTTCGGCGCTGATGGTGCATCATGAATCCCTTACCCGGGGCCAGGAAGATTCGCCCGAAAAGAAGAAACGGTTTGAGAAGGAGAAGCGGGTATTCCGGAGACGATGGGCAAAGTGGCTCAGGGACGGCGACCCGGCCTACAACCCCAACCTGTCGCGCAGAAAGTGCGACTGGTCCCAGCAGACCTGAGCGATGTATGCGGCATGCGCCGCGGACGGAAGGTGGAGCGTGCAGACTGATGAACAGACAGAGAGTTTATATCCCGCTGTATACAGACGTAACGCAGAAAAATGTCATGGTGGCAGGCTGCGGGGAAGAGGCCCTGGGAGCGGTCCGGTATCTGAACGGTTATACAGAACATCTGACCCTTCTGACATGCGGGGAGGAAGAGTGCGTGCCGGCAGAGAGCAGGCCGGCAGAGAGCGTGCCGGAAGAGAGCAGGCCGGCAGAGAGCGGGCCGGCACAGAACAGGCCGGAAGAGAGCGGGCCGGCAGCAGGAGGCGCTGTAAAAGAATCTATAGAAGAAGCTGTAAAAGAAGCAGCCCCCGGAGCGGACGTTCGCTGCAAACCGTATGAGCGCAGGGACCTGTACGGAATGGACTATGTGCTTTGTTATGTGAAGGATCCGGCCGTGCGGGACGATATCAGCGTTACATGCCGCACACTGGGCATCCGCGTCCAGATGAGCCGTGATCCGGCAAGGAGCGACTTCTTTCTGGGAGATGCTCTGCCGGAAGATCCGATGCAGTAAGATGCTCTGCCGGAAGATCCGATGCAGTAAGACGCGCTGCCGGAAGATCCGATGCAGTAAGACGCGCTGCCGGAAGAGCCGATGCAGTAAGACGAGCTGCCGGGAACCCCGACACCGGGAGCGGCTTCCCCGGGAGATCCGATGCCGGGAGATGTGCTCTGAGAGGAGTCCCCGGATGTGAAGCGAAACCAAGCAGGCAGGAGTTGCATATGCAGAAAGTTACGATCTATACAGACGGGGCGGCCCGCGGCAACCCGGACGGACCGGGCGGCTACGGCGCCGTCCTGAAATATGTGGACAGCAGGGGAGAGCTCCACGAAAAGGAACTTTCCCAGGGATATATACGCACGACCAACAACCGGATGGAGCTGATGGCGGCGATCGCCGCGCTGGAGGCGCTCAGGCGCCCCTGCGAGGTGCAGCTGTGGTCCGACTCCCAGTACCTGGTCAACGCTTTCAATCAGCACTGGATTGAGAACTGGGTGCGGAAGGGATGGAAGCGGTCCGGGAAAGAGCCGGTGAAGAACGTCGACCTGTGGCAGAGACTGCTGAAAGCTGCAGAGCCGCACGAGATCACCTGGAACTGGGTGCGGGGGCATAACGGAGATCCGGAAAACGAGCGATGCGACGCCCTGGCCACGCAGGCTGCCGATTCAGACGACCTGATCCCGGATCCGGGCGTCGACATTCCGTGACGCAAGGGCCCGTGACGCGAGGGCCGGTGGCAGGCGCTCTCTTCACTGCTTTAAACAGCAAAATTAATTCTTGCCTTCCACGGGAATTACAGGTATGATGGAGACCGTGCGCAAGACTTTGTTTCATCCGGCGTATTGTGTATACCGGACAGACGGACAGGAGAGATAGTGCCTTATGTCAATGCATTTCGAAAAAAAACTTCCGATCCCCGCTGAGATCAAGCACCAGAACCCGGTCTCCGATAACGTAAGACGGATCAAGGAAGACAGGGACAGGCAGCTTCGGGAGATCTTCTCGGGAAAGTCGGACCGCTTTGTCCTGATCATCGGCCCGTGCAGCGCGGACAATGAAGAGGCTGTCCTGGATTATCTGGGCAGGCTCTCGAAGGAGCAGGAAAAGGTCAAAGACAGGATCATGATCGTTCCCAGGATCTATACCAACAAGCCCAGGACGACCGGGAAGGGGTACAAGGGACTGCTTCACCAGCCGGATCCGAACAAGAAGCCGGATCTGCTGGCAGGGATTATCGCGATCCGCAAGCTGCACCTGCGTGCGATCGAGCAGACGGGCCTGACTGCGGCAGATGAGATGCTCTATCCGGAGAACTACCGGTATCTGGACGATCTGCTGGCCTATGTCGCGGTCGGCGCCAGATCGGTGGAGGACCAGCAGCACCGGATGACGGTTTCCGGAATGGACGTTCCGGTGGGCATGAAGAACCCCACCAGCGGAGACCTGTCGGTCATGTTCAACTCCATCGTCGCCGCCCAGAGCCGGCACAATTTCATTTACAGAGGATGGGACGTCAACACAGACGGAAATGACCTGGCGCACGTCATTCTGCGCGGCTCCGTCAACAAGCACGGCAACAGTCTTCCGAACTACCATTATGAAGACCTGCTGCTGACCAGGAAGCTCTATGACGAGCATGACCTGAAGAATCCGGCGGTGGTTGTCGACTGCAATCATTCCAATTCCGGCAAACAGCACCTGGAACAGATCCGGATCGCCAAGGAGGTCCTGAACAGCCGTTCCTACAACGATGATCTCAGGCAGCTGGTGAAGGGTCTTATGATTGAGAGCTACCTGGTGGACGGAAGACAGGATATCGGAGACGAATGCAGCCACGTCTACGGACAGTCCATCACAGACCCCTGTCTCGGATGGGATGAGAGCGTAGAACTGATCGAAACCATCTACGATATGGTATAAAGGGCGTAAAGGGGCCAGATCCCGCAAAATGGGTCTGGCCTCTTTATTTTTACGCATCCGATTTCGCACAGTTCCTTGATTTTTGGACGCGCGGTTTGTATACTTGGTTCTGTTTGGATAACATAAGAAGAGATTATGCAGAATATGCTGTGCGCGCCGGTATACGGAAAGGGCGCCGCGCAGGATCGGAGGACAGAGGATATGGGAGTTTATGAGGAACTGCAGGCGCGCGGTCTGCTTGCGCAGCTGACGGATGCGGAGAAGGTCCGCGATATGATCAACGCCGGCAAGGCGACTTTCTATATCGGATTTGATCCGACTGCAGACAGTCTCCATGTCGGTCATTTCATGGCGCTGTGCCTGATGAAGCGGCTTCAGATGGCGGGCAACAAGCCGATTGCCCTTCTGGGCGGCGGAACCGGTATGATCGGCGATCCGTCCGGCAGGACGGATTCCCGTCCGATGATGACCGTTGAGACCATCCAGCACAACTGTGACTGCTTCAGGGAACAGATGAGCCGTTTCATCGAGTTCGGGGATCAGCCGGGACAGGCGATCACGGTCAACAACGCGGACTGGCTGATGGATCTGAATTATATCAATCTGCTCCGCGAGGTCGGCACCTGCTTTACCGTCAATGAGATGCTGGCGGCGAAGGCGTACAAGCTGCGCTGGGAGAAGGGCCTGACCTTCTTTGAGTTCAACTACATGATCATGCAGGCATATGACTTCTATATGCTCTACCAGAAGTACGGCTGCCAGATGCAGTTCGGAGGCGATGACCAGTGGTCCAATATGCTCGCCGGACGCGAACTGATCCGCAGAAAGATCCCGGGCTCCGATTCCGAGGCGATGACCATCACGCTCCTGACCAATTCCGAGGGCAAAAAGATGGGCAAGACCGCGAAGGGCGCGGTGTGGCTGGATGCGAACAAGACAAGCCCGTTCGATTTCTATCAGTACTGGAGAAACGTGGGCGATGCGGACGTCATCAAGTGCATGAAGCTTCTGACCTTTATTCCGCTCGACGAGATTGCGGAGTTTGAGAAGAAGGAAGGCCAGGAGCTGAACAGCGTCAAGGAAGTCCTTGCCTATGAGCTGACGAAGATGGTTCACGGCGAAGAAGAGGCAAAGGCGGCGCAGGAAGGCGCGCGCAAGCTCTTTGCCGCAGGCGGCGCCAACACGTCGGACCTGGAGGCCATCCCGCTTGACATCGATACCTTCCGCGACGGGCAGATCGACCTGATCGGCGCGCTCGTCGCGTCAAAGCTTGCGACCAACCGCTCCGACGCCCGCAGGAACATTGAGCAGGGCGGCGTCACGGTCGACGATGTGAAGGTTACGGACGTACATGCAGTCCTGGACCAGGAGAAACTGAAGGCAGACGGAATTGTTCTGCGCAAAGGAAAGAAAAAGTTTGCCAAAGTGGTTCTGTGAACAGAATTGATGAATCCATTTTGAATCTATGAAAGGTTGCTGAAACAGATGAAAAAGTATGGCGTAAATGAACTTCGCAAAATGTACCTTGACTTTTTTGAGAGCAAGGAGCATCTGATCCTTCCGAGTTTTTCGCTTGTTCCGCACAATGACAACAGCCTTCTGCTGATCAACGCGGGCATGGCGCCCATGAAGAGCTGGTTTACCGGCGCGGAGACCCCGCCCAGGCGCAGAGTCGCCACCTGCCAGAAGTGCATCCGCACAGGCGATATCGAGAATGTCGGCAAGACCGCCCGCCACGGCACCTTCTTTGAGATGCTGGGCAACTTCTCTTTCGGGGATTATTTCAAGAAAGAGGCGCTTGAGTGGACATGGGAATTTCTGACCGAGGTGGTCGGACTGGATCCGGACAGGCTCTATCCGTCCGTCTACCTGGATGACGACGAGGCGTTTGAGATCTGGAACCAGGTGATCGGCGTCCCGAAAGAGCGCATCTACAGGTTCGGCAAGGAAGACAATTTCTGGGAGCACGGGGCAGGCCCGTGCGGTCCGTGTTCGGAAGTGTACTATGACCGCGGCGAGAAGTACGGCTGCGGGAAACCGGACTGTGCGCCGGGATGTGACTGCGACCGCTATATGGAGATCTGGAACGATGTCTTCACGCAGTTTGAAAATGACGGGAAGGGTCATTACGAGACGCTTGCCCAGAAGAATATCGATACCGGAATGGGTCTGGAGAGACTGGCCGTGGTATGCCAGGAAGTCGACTCCATGTTCGATGTGGATACGATCGTCGCACTGAGAGACAAGGTGTGCGAATTTGCGCATACCGAGTATCATGCGGATGAGAAGAAGGACGTTTCCATCCGCAGGATCGTGGACCACATCCGTTCCGCGACCTTCATGATCTCCGACGGGATCATGCCTTCCAACGAAGGAAGGGGATATGTGCTGCGCCGCCTGATCCGCGGTGCCGCCAGACACGGAAGACTCCTTGGAATTGACGGGGCGTTCCTCTCAAAGCTCTCCCGGACTGTCATTGATACTTCGAAGGACGGATATCCGGAACTGGGCGAGAAGAGCGAATTCATTTTCAAGGTCCTCTCTCAGGAGGAGGAGAATTTCGACCGCACCATCGATACCGGCCTGACGATTCTCGCAGACCTGGAAAAGAAGATGGAAGAGACCGGGAGCACCGTGCTGGACGGCCAGGATGCATTTACCCTGTATGACACCTACGGATTCCCGCTGGATCTGACGAAAGAGATCCTGGAGGAGAAGGGATATACGGTGGACCAGGAGAGGTTCGACGCCTGCATGAAGGAACAGAGAGAGCGGGCAAGAGCAGCCAGGAAGACCACCAACTACATGGGCGCGGACGCGACCGTATATGATGACCTCCCGGTGGATCTGACCACAGAGTTTAACGGGTACGACCGACTGGAGGAGACTGCGGCGATCACAGCCATTGCCGGGGAAAATGAGATCACGCAGGCCCTGACAGACGGGGAGAAGGGAACCATCGTGACCGACGTCACCCCGTTCTACGGAACCATGGGCGGCCAGGTCGGCGACAAGGGCATGATCACAGGTCCCGAAGGCACATTCCGGGTAGAGGAGACCATCCATCTGCGCGGCGGCAAGATCGGCCACGTGGGAACAGTCGTCTCCGGTATGCTGAAGGTCGGCGACAGCGTAAGCATGAAGGTGGATGAGGACCTGCGCAGGGCAACCGCCAGGAACCACTCCGCAACGCATCTGTGCCAGAAGGCGCTCAAGGAAGTCCTCGGCGCGCATGTCGAGCAGAAGGGATCTTATGTGGATCCGTTCCGCTTACGGTTCGACTTCTCTCATTTCCAGGCGATGACGCCGGAAGAGCTTCGTGAAGTGGAGGATATCGTCAACCGGAAGATTGAAGAAGGAATCCCGGTCGTCACGAATGTCATGTCGCTGGAGGATGCGAAGAAGACAGGCGCGATGGCACTGTTCGGAGAGAAATACGGCGAAGAAGTCCGCGTGGTCGGAATGGGCGAGTTCTCGAAGGAGCTGTGCGGCGGAACGCATGTATCCAACACCGCGCAGATCAAGAACTTCAAGATCCTGTCCGAATCCGGCGTCGCCGCGGGCGTGCGCAGGATCGAAGCGCTGACCGGCGACAATGTGATCCGTTATTATAAAGAGATGGAGCAGGAGGTCATCGCAGCGGCATCCATGCTCAGGACCACCAGAGGCGACCTGCTGGATAAGATTGCCTCCCTGCAGAATGAACTTAAAGAAGCGCACTCCGCGATCGATTCTCTCAAGAGCGAGGCTGCCAGGAATGCGATGGGCGACCTCACACAGACGGAGATTGGCGGCGTGAAGTTCATTACCTCCAGGATGGAGGGCGTGGACGTGAACGGCCTGCGTGAACTGGGAGACAGCCTGAAGGCGAAGATCGGAGAAGGCGTGATCGTGCTTGCATCCGTGACAGACGGAAAGGTGCAGCTGATGGCGACCGCCACCGAAGAGGCGATGAAGAAGGGCGCCCATGCGGGCAACCTGATTAAGGGGATCGCGAAGCATGTCGGAGGAGGCGGCGGCGGAAGACCGAACATGGCCATGGCCGGCGGCAAGGATCCGGCCGGCGTGGACGAGGCCCTTGCCAAGGCGCAGGAAGTCCTTGCGGAGCAGATCCGGTAAAAAGGTGTTGACGCTTCGCTTTGATGGGTGGTATACTTATCGACGTGCAGAATTTAACCTGACAGTTGGTGTGCACAATTCACAACTGGAGGGAGGGGAATATTCGGAATGTCAAATATAATCGTTCGTGAAAACGAGTCATTGGACAGCGCTCTGCGCCGTTTTAAGAGAAGCTGCGCGAAAGCCGGCATCCAGCAGGAGATTCGTAAGAGAGAGCATTATGAGAAGCCGTCCGTCAGACGCAAGAAGAAGTCTGAGGCTGCTCGTAAGCGCAAGTACAACTGATCTGATTGATCATGACCCCGGTCTATATGGCCGGGGTTTTTTGATAAAAGGGTTTCTATGGGACAATTAAAGTGCCGTCATTATACGATACCGCTGACAAGATATGGCCTGAAAGCAGACAGGCCTTTTCGTGCTGCCGTTCTTGCGGACCTGCACAATGAGATCTATCATTCGGATATTGACACGGTGGTAAGCTGTGTGCGCGCCAATGAGTGCGATCTCGTCCTGTCCGCCGGAGACCTGGTCGTGATGAAGAACGGCCATTTTGCCGTGGACCAGGCGCTGGCGCTGGTCTCAAAGCTCTCCGCGCTGTGCCCTGTCTTTACTGCGAACGGGAACCATGAGACCCGGATGCTGCGGCTCATTCCGGATGAATACGACAGCTATATGAAGCAGCTTGCAAAAGCAGGCGCTGTCAATCTGGTCAATGAAACGGCCGACATCACCCTCTTTTATGTGCCGCTCCATATCTGCGGCCTGGAACTGGAGCGCTCTTATTTCAAAAGACCTCTGCATGCTTCGCTGGATGAAGAGGTGATCCGCAGCAGCGTCGGGCAGCGGAAAGAGGGCGCGTTCAATATCCTTCTTGCGCACCATCCCAGATATTTTGAGACATATGCCGGATGGGGGGCGGACTTGACGCTCTCGGGCCACCTGCACGGAGGCATCGTCCGTCTTCCGCTTCTGGGAGGCGTGATCAGTCCGGACCCGCAGCTGTTTCCGAAATATGACCACGGGCGCTATACGAAGGACGGATCGACCATGATCGTGAGCGCGGGACTTGGGACTCACACGATCCCGCTTCGGATCAACAATCCTGCGGAACTGGTTCTGATTGAATTTGAGTGAGGACACACTGGGCAGATGGCGATAGAATTAAAACTGCAGGCGTTCGAAGGACCGCTGGATCTTCTCCTGCACCTGATCGATAAGAATAAAGTCAACATCTACGATATCCCGATCGCGCTGATCACACAGCAGTATATGGAATACATAGACGCCATGACGCAGCGGGACATGCAGATGGACACCATGAGTGAATTCCTGGTGATGGCCGCGACGCTTCTGGATATCAAGTCCAGGATGCTGCTCCCTGCGGAAAAGAATGAAGAGGGAGAGGAGATCGACCCCAGGGAAGAGCTGGTCCGTCAGCTTCTGGAATACAAGACCTACAAATATATGTCGTTTGAACTGCGCGAGCGGGAAGCGAATGCGGAAGGCGTTTATTTCCGCAGGCAGCAGCTGCCGGATGAAGTCAGGCGCTATAAGGAGCCGGTGGACCCGGACAAGGTGCTTGAGCAGGCCGGCGTGACGCTCCCGGGACTGTACCAGGTCTTCCAGGAGGTCATGAAGAGGCGGGAGGACCTGCGCGACCCGATCCGCGCGGATTTCGGGCGGATCGAGAAAGAGACGGTCGACACAGCCGAAACGATGCAGTTTGTGGAGCGCTATATCATGAGCAGGCGCCGCTGCACATTCCGGAAGCTCCTGATGCTGAGGAGCGGCAGGATGTATACGGTCGTGACGTTCCTGACGATTCTTGAACTGATGAAAAGAGGCCACATATACGCGGTGCAGGACGAGAATTTCGGCGAGATCGAGATTGAGGCAAATGACCGGTCCCAGTGGATCGAGGACGAAGAAGACTTTATAAGCGAGTGGGCGGAGGAGACGGATTCCCCGGAAGAGTGAGGCACAGAACATGGCACAGCTGAAACTGGAAGCGAGAAACGGTGAACTGACGACGGTTGAGGAGATACCGGACCAGCTGCCGGGGGATATAACGGCCCTGAAGGCGGCTGTGGAAGCGATCCTGTTTACGATGGGGGATTCCGTTGATATCGGGACGCTTGCACGGGTTCTGAACCTGAAAGAGGAAGATGCCCAGACGGTGATAAGCAGCCTGGAGGAAGACTATGAGAACGAAGGGCGCGGGATCAGGATCGTGCGCCTTGAGGACCGCTATCAGCTTGCCACCAAGAAAGAACTGTATCCGGTCCTGATCCGCATGGCCAGGCAGCCGCAGAAGATCAATCTGTCGGACGTTGTGATGGAGACGCTTTCCATCATTGCGTATAAGCAGCCTGTGACAAGGGCGGAGATTGAGAGGATCCGCGGGGTCAAATGCGATCACGCCGTCAACCGGCTGATTGAGTACGGGCTCATCCGGGAGGTCGGCAGGCTGGACGCGCCGGGCCGCCCGATCCTGTTCGGAACGACCGAAGAATTCCTGCGGCATTTCGGGACGGATTCCATCGATGAACTGCCCCGCATCAATCCTGTGAAGGTAGAAGATTTTAAGGCAGAGGCAGAGCAGGAAGCGCAGCTGAAGCTGGAAGTATAAGCATCCTTCCGGACCGGGCGCAGGAAGAGCCGGACCAGACTCCGGGAGAGGACAGGAAGAGAATCCATGAACGAACTCTACAGCAAGCTGGACAGGCTGGACTACAGCCGGGACAATGAACTGATCACGGTGATCAGAGGCGGGTATGCCGGGGCGAAGATCCTGCTGACAGACGGGCAGCTTCAGTGCGCGGACCGGATTGCCGGCATGCGCGACCTGGATGCGCTTCCGGAGGATGCGCTCTTCAGGGAGAAGCTCGGCCATGTGCAGACACTGGTGGTATGCGGCGCCGGAACGGTCGGCCAGGCGGTGATCCGGATCGCGAAGTTCCTCGGATGGAGAGTGATCTGCGTTGAAGACCGTCCGGAATTCGCGAAGGCGGCGGATGCTGCCGGGGCGGATGACGTGCTGCTTGGGGAATTCCAGACCGAGCTGAAAAAGATCCCCCGGGATGAGGATCTCTTCTTTGTGGTCGTGACGCGGGAGCACTGTTATGACCGTGCGTGTCTGGACCAGATCCTTCCGCAGCCGTTCGGGTATCTCGGAATGATGGGCAGCCACAGGCGCGCGGCACAGATGAATGCCTCTCTCA
>CAJOKX010000082.1 GCA_905235415.1 uncultured Lachnospiraceae bacterium | reverse complement strand
GGCTGCAGCAACTCGCAAAGCTCAGTCGGCTGCCTATGGTTTTCAGTTGTGCCCACAAAACTCCATGCAGAAGGTCGGAGGCTGGCCTGTGAACTGTAACCAAACTTTTCCCTGCACATTCTCCGGTTGTGGTTGGCTCCGGCGCGCCCTATAATGAATGAAAGACCCAGTTTACCGTGCCCTGACGGGGAGGTGCACTATGTTATCTATCCAGGAAGTATTCAAGATCGGCCGCGGCCCTTCAAGCTCACACACGATGGGACCCGAAAAAGCTGCGCGCATTTTTAAAGAATCCCACCCGGACGCCGATTCATATCAGGTCAGACTCTACGGTTCCTTATGCAAGACCGGGAAAGGCCACGGCACCGACCGCGTTCTCTATGAAACGCTCGCACCGGTCCCGACCGAAGTACAGTTCTGCCAGGAGACCCCTGCAGATGTTTCCCATCCGAATACGATGGACTTTCTCTCGCTCAAAGACGGAAAGGTGACAGATACCATGCGCGCGCTGTCTGTCGGCGGCGGAGATATCGTCATCGAAGGGCAGAAGTCTTCCTCCGGGGAAGATGTGTACCCGGAGAGCTCCTTCGCGGAGGTCCTGGAGTTCTGCAATTTCCGGGGGCTGGACCTGGCGGAGTACGTGGAGCTCACGGAAGGTAAGCAGATCCGGGAGTACCTTCATACCGTCTGGGACCAGATGAACCGGACGATTCAGGAGGGGCTGGAGACCGAAGGCGTGCTGCCCGGTCCTCTGCGCGTGGAGCGCAAAGCCAGAAAGCTCTACAACTTCCATCTGGAACACGACCATCCCCAGATCCAGGAATGCCGTCTGATCTCCGCGTACGCATTCGCCTGCAGCGAGCAGAACGCCGACTGCGGAACGGTGGTAACCGCCCCGACCTGCGGCTCCTGCGGAGTCGTTCCGGCAGCGTTTCTGTATGTGAAAAACCAGCGCGGCCTGACAGATGAACAGATGATCTCCGGACTGGAGGTCGCCGGCCTGATCGGCAACCTGATCAAGCACAACGCTTCTGTCTCCGGCGCCGAATGCGGATGCCAGGCGGAGATCGGAGCCGCCTGCTCCATGGCCGCCGGCGGACTTGCCTATCTGTACGGGCTGTCTGCCAACCAGATCCAGTACGCCGCAGAGATTGCCCTCGAGCATCATCTCGGGCTGACCTGCGATCCGATCCTGGGACTTGTCCAGGTTCCCTGCATCGAGCGCAACGCCGTCGCCGCCAACCGCGCCATGAATGCGTGCAACCTGGCCTTCTTCCTGTCCGACACACAGCGGATCTCTTTTGACATCGCAGTGAGGACCATGTACGAAACCGGCATCAGCATGAACCGCCGGTTCCTGGAAACCTCAGAAGGCGGACTTGCCAAGATGTACGGCCGCAGAAATACGATGCAGGACTGAACCCTTCCTGCACGATACAGGGCTGAACCTTATTGCACGATGCAGGACTGAACCTTATTGCACGATGCAGGACCGAACCTTATTGCACGATGCAGGACTGAACGCTGACTGCAGTAAAAAGCGCCTCTTTCACCGGAGGCGCTTTTCTGATCCGATCACTCTTCTTCTGTCTCTTCTTCTGTTTCTTCCGAAGCTGGCGCTTCGGTTTCGGTCTCTTCCGCCTCAGACGCCGATGCATCCTCTTTCTGATTCTTCACTTCAGAAGCATCTTTCCACTGTGCCGTCAGCGTATCGGGCGCTGTCTGGCCCGTGCGCTCTGCGGGATTGCCCGATCCGTCCAGCCAGTCAGCAATCGCAAGAGAATCACGCTCCACCTGCGGCAGCGCCACCAGCTCATACGATCCGTCCTCCCTGAGCGGGAAGATCAGATGCAGCGCCAGATTGCCGCTGTCACCCTCTGTCGCAAAACCGTAATCCAGCAGGATGACCACTTTGCCATACGGGTTGTAATGCGCGTACAGGGTGGTATCCTTCGTCACGGGATCGGTCGGGAACACTCTGCGGGCGTCCTCCCCGGGACCGTCGTACCATCCGCAGAAGGTCTCTCCGTCTTTTTCGGCGGTGACGTCAAAATGGCTGTACCACTCGCCGTCTCTTCTGACGATGCTGATGGAATCCGAGAGCCTGCCGCCGTTCTCATCGTATGAAACCGTATAGGACTTCGCCTCGGAAGATGTGGTAAACACAATCGCGGCGTCATCCGCATCCACCGATCCCTCTGTTTTCATATTCATCCACAGCGAATTCCCGCCGTTCCGGTACAGAACAATATCGCAGGATGCGCCGCTCATGCTCTTGACCTTATTGAAGACAGTCGCAATCGTGCCATCCCCTTCGATCTGGATCGTCTCCCGCATGCGGGTTCCCGGACGGATGTAGTCCATCGTATATCCGGCGCTGCCTGTGACGTAATCCACAATGTCACGGAAACTCTTGTCGGGTTCTATGGCAACCGGCTTGCTGCCGTTGACAATGATGGAAACGCCTTCATCCAGCTCACCCGCGTCAACGATCGTCTGATTGAGCCGCTTCTCATCCGGATTGTCCGGGATGGCCCTTGAATGATTCTTATCAGAAGAGATCCCGTCACTCTCCCCCGCAGACGAGGCGTCCGGGTCAGACACAATCTGGTCTGATGCGGATGTATCCGGCGCAGATGTCTCCGGTGCGGAGGTTTCCGGCGGATTCGTTTCCGGCGGGTTCGTCTCCGGCGGGTTCGTTTCCGGCGGGTTGGTCTCCGGCGGATTCGTTTCCGGCGGATTGGTCTCCGGCGGGTTCGTTTCCGGCGGATTCGTCTCTTCCGCGCTCTTTACCTCCCCGCCGTCGTCTGCCATGCAGGCAGGCGCGCATGCCACAACTGCGGCCAGCAGAATCGCTGCTGCCTTCTTATACCTTTTCCTCATCATAATACAAAACCCCTTCCCCTTATCTGCTCTGTACGTTCCTTCTGTCAGAATAAGACCACGCGTGTCTTATACGGAAGATACCAGTATACGAAATTATAATCCCTGGTCCGCATGGCAATGCAGCCATGTGTGGACGGATGCAGCACCGTTTTCCCGTAATGGATCTGGTTGCCGCCGTATTTGGACGCATAACTGATGCCCCTGCCGATATTCTTCTTGTTGATGTAATGCGTCTGGATGGAACAGCTGTTAACCGGATAACAGTCGTTGGGACTGCCATAGTTGGTATACGCCCCGGTCGAGATCTTCAGCACATACTTGCAGATCCACTTCCCGGATTCCTTCGTCAGGATCCAGCCATGCTGGTTAAACTTGGAGGCCACAAACATGTACTTCGTCTTGCTCGTGATATGCCTGGACGCAACCCACTCTTCGATCTGCGCGTCTGTGTAGGCAGATGAAGAATTATAGATATAAAAACTGACCTTGAGCTTTCCGACCGGTATCTTCACCGTCCGTCCGCTCTTGAGCCGGCAGACTGCCTTGCCGCCGCGGTTCCTGGGAAAATACAGGACGACGACCTGCTGCCCCTTCTTCACTTTGACCTTCGACTTGTTGGAATCCGCACTGGCAGCGGTGCAGGATGACTTGACCTTCGCCATATAATACATGGCGTGCACGTAATCCAGTTCGCCGTCCAGTCCCCACGCGGAAAGATCGACGTTCCTGCCATGAGAGGATCCCCTGACACGCATCGCTGCCGTACCCGTCCCGGACACCTCAACGGATCCGAACTTGGCAGCCTTCCTGGTCACCGGATCTTCCACTCCGCCCGCCTGGCAGCAGAAAGCTGCGCCTAGCACAACAGCGGCCAGCAGAAGCATGCTGACTGAGTATTTTCTCAATTGATTCATCCCCTTTTTAATTAACCCCATATGCTGTGATTCTGTGAGCCTCCCGGACGCATCCGCCTTTGCACTGCTCCAGGCTGCACCGCACAGAACATAGACAGGGTAAGTGTATCATATATTCGATAAAAATACAAAGCCTTACAGACAAGATGTGACCAGTTCCGTCCACCCCAGCCTGAAACCGCTGTCGATCGCGATGTTCTGGGACAGTGTGTGGGAAATGGCCGCTCCGTAGTACGGGATCCGCCCTCTGCGCAGGATCTCGTTCTTGAGGATCGAAACCAGAAGGCGTCCCAGATGGCGCCCCCGCGCCTCCTCGAGCACATCGATCCCGATCTGCCACATGATGGGACTGTCCGCGCTGGCGCCCGCCATCCCGAGAATCCGGCCGTCTTCCGATGCACAGACTCCGATCTCATCCGGCGCAAACTGCTGAAAGGTAAACGCGTTGGAAAACCGCTCGTCTCCTCTGAACTGCTCGATCTCGGCCCGCTCCAGGATACGGATCTCATACCCGTCATACCGGACGCTTGTCTGGTCGAAAGCAAGATAGAACGGATGCACCATCCCGATCTGATACCCGTAGGGACGGATCAGCGCCTCCAGCTTCCGCATGTTCCCGGATTCCATAAACCAGGGCGCGGGGGTATCCGCCTCCGTCTCCCGGAGGATCTGCACAATATCCTCCCGGCCTGTCACCAGGAGCCTGCCCTTCACGGACAGGATCTTCAGAAAAACGTCGTCCGTCTCGTTATAGCGGCGCCGTCCCTCCAGGGGGCGGTACGTCGTAAAGAGGTTCCCTCTTCCCTGCTCCAGGTCCTGAACGCTGCAGCAGTAGTCCAGCGACAGCTGCTTCCAGACCTCCTTCATCCCCGCCTGTTCATGCGCGGAGACGGCGTCATACCTGCTCTGCGCATCCAGCGCCGCCTTATACCGAAGCAGCCTGAGCAGATAGTCCGGAATCCTCCTGTGCCCGAGTTCCCAGTCCGTGATGGTCTGGTAGGGAATGCCATACTCCCGGGCAAACTCTCTTCGGTTCATCCCGGACTGCTTCCGGATCCCGATCAGTTCTTTCTGTTTCTCTTCTCTGTCCATGATTTCTGTCCTTTATCCAAGTCCTTGATTCCTGTTTGCGTATAGTATACGCATATGCATTGCGTAAATCAAGTGTTTCTCTTTTATTCTTTTCAATTGTATGTATAATGGCAATGATGCGCTGTATAATACCGCAGCTGTATCCTGCATGCAGCCCGTCCTTTAGCAGTCCTCTCCTTTTTAAAGACCGATTATTATGAGAAAAAATCAGAATGCGGCCATCGCCGCCATCGTCATCTCCATGCTCATCTTCGGAACGATCGGCATTTTCCGGCGCTCCATTGATCTGCCGTCAGAAGTCCTCTCATTTGCAAGGGGAGTCATGGGAAGTCTCTTCCTGCTGCTGGTGATGAAGGTCTCCGGAAAAGAACATGACCGCGCGGCGGTGCGCAGGATGCTGCCGCTTCTGCTCCTTTCAGGCGCCCTGATCGGGATCAACTGGATCCTTCTGTTTGAGGCCTACATCTACACCAGCGTCGCCGTCGCGACCCTGTGCTATTACATGGCCCCTGTTTTTGTGATTCTGGCCTCCCCGCTCCTTCTGCATGAGAAAATCACCCGCCGCAAAGGGATCTGTGTGATCGTCTCCGTTATCGGGATGGTGCTGGTCTCCGGCATCCTGGATCCCGGCGCAGCCGCCGGTTCAGCCTCCTTCAAAGGGGTGCTTCTGGGACTTGGAGCCGCTGCGCTGTATGCAAGCGTTGTCCTGCTCAATAAGAAGATCACAGGCGTTCCAGTCTATGATAAAACCATCCTCCAGCTCAGCGCCGCGTCGGCCGTGATGATTCCGTACATGCTCGCGACAGGCACCCTGCACACATACCCGCTCAAAACCGGACAGCTGCTCGCCCTGCTGACCGTCGGCATCGTGCACACCGGCATCGCGTACGCGATGTACTTCGGCGCCATCGAGAAGCTCCCGGCGCAGACCTGCGCCCTTCTGAGCTACATCGACCCGGTTACGGCAGTCCTCCTGTCGGCAGGACTTCTCCATGAACCGATGAGTGCCCTGACCGTTCTGGGCGCAGTTCTGATCCTCGGCTCGGCCATCGCCGCAGAACTGTAGAACCCGCGGCGCCCCGCCCTCAACAGACAGAATACCGCGGGTCTGGTAAACGGTGAACCGTAAGAGAAACCACAAGAGGCGAACCGCATAAGGTGAATCGCAAAAGGCTAACTGCAAAAGACAAACCGCAAACGGCTAACAGTAAAGGGCGGCGGCAGGGGATCCGATCCCCTGCTGCCGCCCGGCTGCATATCTCTTTTCCTTCTCTTTAGCCCAGCAGTTCGAAGAATTCGTCCAGCTCGTCGGTCTGGCATTCGCCCTTCTCCATCCAGAAATCGGCCATATCCTGGCTGATGGCGCGGATGGAACGCTCCGAATCCGTGTCGTTGAGCTTCTCGTTGTCTTCCTTTCCGAAGAATTCAAGGCCTTCCACATCGCCGGCGATATCTTCCGCCGTCACCTCTTCAAATCCGCCCGCCATCATCTCATAGGCTTCTTCCGGATTCTCATTGAGGAAATCAACCGCTTTATACCATGCGTCGGCAACTGCCTCCACGACTTCCGGATGCTCCTCCGCATAGGATGCATTGACGACCAGGGAATCCAGGATCGTGTCCGGATAATCCGCGCTTGTCACCAGCGTATGCGCGCCTTCCACGGAATCCAGGGCTTCGGAGAGCTCCGGCTCCCACATGATCGCGGCGTCTACCTGTCCGCTCATGAACGCAAGGCCTGCTTCGGTCGTATCCGACATCTCTGCCAGCGTGATGTCCTCCTCGGACAGGCTGCTGCCGTCCTCCAGGGCTGTCAGGAAGAAATAATAGGACGATGCGGCTGTATCCAGCGCCAGCGTCTTTCCTTCCAGGTCGTCCAGGCTCTCAATATCAGCGCCGGTCACCAGGCCGTCCGCGCCGCAGGAAGCATCCATCGCAAGGACATAGCGGCTCGGCGCGCCGTTGGCGTACATCTTGATGTTGGGATCCTGCGCGGTCGCGAGGAACTGGACGCCGCCCTGCACAAGAAGCGCCGCATAGGTCGACTCATCCTCGATGATCTGAATATCCATATCGATGCCGGCCTCTTCAAAATACCCCTGCTCCTGTGCAATGAACATCGGCGCATATCCGGTCCATGTGCAGAACGCCATCGTAACCTTCTCGTTTTCTGCTGCGGATACGCTCACGCCGCCCAGCAGAAGCGCTGCGGACAGAACTGCCGGCAGCATTGCCTTCTTCAGATTCATTTTCATAGTCAACCTCCTGATTCTCTGCTGCAAAACCGTATGTTTCCTCTATATGATTCAGCCACATCCCCGGGCGCCCCGCGCCAGGGTCCGATATAAGGCTGAACAGGTACCTCTTTTATGGATGTCCGGCTTACCGGTCCATCGCTGCGTCGTTGCTCTCCTGCCACAGCATATCCATGATCTTCTTCTTGATCTCCAAAAACTCCGGCAGGACCAGCGAGTTGTGGCTCCGCTCTCCCGGAAGCTCCACCCGCAGGACATCGCGGACCGATCCGGGCCTGCGGCTCATGACATAGACCCGGTCGCCCAGAAGGACCGCCTCGTCGATATCATGCGTAATGAACAGGATCGTCGTATTAGTCTCCCTGCGGATCTTTGCCAGCAGCTCCTGCATAACCACGCGCGTCTGCGCGTCCAGCGCCCCGAACGGTTCGTCCATCAGCAGGATCTCCGGCTCATTTGCCAGCGTCCTTGCGATCGCGACCCTCTGCTTCATGCCGCCCGAGAGCTGTTTGGGCAGCGCATCTTCAAATCCGTCCAGTCCGACCAGATGGATATACCTGCGCGCTGCCTCCTCCCGCTGCGATGCGGGGACCTTCTTCATCTTCAGTCCGAACTCCACGTTCTTCTGCACACTCAGCCACGGGAACAGACTGTATCCCTGGAAGACCATCCCGCGGTCCGCGCCAGGTCCGCTGATGGGACTGCCGTCCAGCAGCACCTCGCCCGAGGTCTGTGTGTCCAGTCCGCCTATGATATTGATCAGGGTCGTCTTGCCGCAGCCGGAAGGGCCGACAATCATCACGAATTCCGACTCCCGGATCTCCAGATTGACATCCTTCAGCGCCGTCACCGCCTGCGCGCCCTCTCCGAACACCTTGTCAAGGTGATTCACCTGCAGCCGTACTGCTCTCTCCTGCGTCTTGGTTTCCATATCTTCTCCGCAATTCTCCACGCCGCCTGCGCCATTACCCGCAAGGGTTCCTTATTTCCGGTCACTGAGCCGCTCCTGCCACGGGGCGACGACACGGCTGATGATCCGGAAGATCCAGTCTGTAACCAGGCCGATCAGCCCGATCATAATCAGTCCGGCAAAGATCGTATCCGTCGCCAGATACCGCTGTGAACGGAGGATCATGAAGCCCAGCCCGTTGCTTGCCGCAACCATCTCGGCAACCACCAGATAGGTCCAGGCCCATCCGATCGTCAGGCGGAAATCATCGATCAGTCCCGGCAGCGCCGCCGGAAAAATGACCTCCTTATAGACCTGGAAGCGGTTGGCGCCCAGCGTCTTTGCGGCGTTGATCATATTGATGTCCACATTCGATACGGTGTCCGCAACCATCAGTACCAGCTGGAAAAATGTGCCCAGAAAGATGATCGTGTATTTCTGCGTCTCATCAATGCCCAGATACAGGATGGTCAGCGGCACCAGGGCAACCACCGGAAGATAGCGCGCGAACTCGATAATCGGCTGTACAAATGCGCTGAACGCCTTCGAATTGGCCATCAGCATCCCCATGGGAAGCGCGACGATCACCGACCAGATCCATCCGATCATGACGCGCGAAATGGATTCTTTGCAGTGCAGCCAGAGCGAACCGTCCCTGGCCATACTGACCAGTCTGGCGATCACCGCGGTCGGAGACGGGAGAAAAACCTCGTCGACCAGGTGTCCGTAGGTGGCGATGCACCAGAACCCGATGATCAGCGCAAAGCACAGCAGCGACAGCAGCTTGTACTGCATGCTCTTGACCATCTTCTTATTCTTCTCCGTCTTCACTGTCCGGGCCGCTCCTTCTCTTTTGTCCTTTGCTTTAGCGCATTGCAGTGATGCAACGATGACATGATACAGTACCCTGCGGCATCTGTCAATTTGGGAAGGGCAGATAACAAGAAACGGGAGCCGGCCCGGCATCTGCCGGATCGGCTCCCGATATGACCTTCACTCTGTCTCTGAGGCGAACTGCCCGCAGGGATACTCCCTCACGCGACGCTCCTCGCCCACTGCGACAGTCCCGCAACGCCTACGGTGACCGCGCCGGTCAGCACTAAGATGGCTGCCAGAATCAGCGCGATAATCAGGAGGCAGAAATAAGACCTTGCAAAATTGCGAAGGTTGATGTTCCGGGTCCCGCCAAACGAAAAGACCAGCAGCAGGATGATTCCGACGACCGGGATTGCGAACAGGATCATATATCCGAAATACCCCCACATCGAGATCGGTTTCAGTTCCGGCGGTACGTTTTGAAGTTCTTCATTTGTCATGATAAGTTCTCCTTTCTTCGCATGGACGGCATCCTTTCTTCACATGGACGGCAGAAGCCGCAGGGCGCAGGGCCCTTCGAAAGCAGCGCCTGCCGGCGCCCGTCCATTTCTGAATATTTATATATTTATGTTTCCATTTTATCCGAAACAGTATACTATGTATAGATACTTGCCAATATTTCATTCCGGGCCTGCATCCCGGGAAGGGAGATGGAAGGATTGCACTCCGTAAACATGATAAAACTGATCGATCTTGTCCGGATCCTGCTGCCGTATTTCACAGCACTCTGTACGATCTTTGCAACAGTCGGTTTCTGGCGGATGTTCCGCAAATGGAACCAGCCGGGCTATCTGTCGCTTCTTCCTTTTGCAAGAGGATGGATCTTCGCCAGAGACAGCCGGCCAAAGCCAAGGCTGGTCTATACGATATCCGACGGGATCGTCCTGCTGATGACGCCCGCTTTTTATTATTTCAGCGCAACGGGGCGCACCGCCGCGCACAGATTTCTCGGATACACCATCTATATGGATTCAAGCCTGCTCGTCCTGACGGTCATCTGGTGCATTCTGCAGGCCTGTGTGTTCGTCAGCTCCATCTTTGTTTCCAGGCGTCTGTGCGAGGTGAACGAAACCAATAAATTCTGGATGATCTGCTGGATCCTGGTTCCGAACCTCACCAAGATCATCTGGGGCTTCTCCGAAAAATACCTCAAAAGAAAGACGCCTGCCGTGCAGACGTCTTCCGGGCAGGACGATGCCGCCCGGAACAAGAATAACATCCGAAATGAGGATGCCCTCCGGAGGGCTTTTGGAAATTTAATTGTTTTTAAATTACAACCGGGCGCGGCTCGTCAATAAGGCCGAGGTGTTCCGGAATACGGATTCTGGGCGCTGTGCTCTTCACCGCTCAGCCCTTCATTATTCAGTTCTTCACTATTCAGCCTTTGACAGCCTGCCACGCCTCTTTTCCCGCGATCATGCTGACACAGACATGGAACTGTGCGCTTTCTCCCGGCTCCAGGATCTGCAGCCGGCCCTTGCTGCGCACGATGTCGCGCCCGTCCGGATTGCAGTTGCCCGGCTCGAGTCCGAGTGCGTAATCCCTGACGCCGCACTGCTTCCACTGCGTAAAGCACTTGAGATTCTCCGGGTCAAAGGAGATCACGAGGCCCTGGTCGATGACCGGGTTGAAGACCGCGGCCTTCGCCTGCTCACTGAAGCTGTGGTAATAGCACTGCTCCTCGAAATTCGGGGTCGGCGGAAGGAAACGGTCCCATTCATCGATTCCCTCCTGCGCGCGGGGATCTCTTGCCTGGACGCTGCTTGACGAGATGTAGATCTGCGTATCCTCCGACAGCAGCGGATATCCCATGTTCATATGGTACATGAGCATCAGCGGGGAGGGAGTGTCGCCGCGGTTGGTCACCTTATCCGACACCTCAAACTCATTTTTCTCAAGACTGCAGGTGATCGTGCGCTCCAGCATCAGCTTGCGGCGGAACAGCACCTCATCCTTCATGACAGCGTGGATCACCAGGCTCTGCTCCTTCTCTTCCCACCACACATGCTCTGCGGGCGTATTCGCGATCGACCCATGCAGCCCGAGCGCTTCTCCGTCATCCTCGCACGGCGCGCCTGCCGCCGCCAGTCCGCAGGTGGTCAGGAAGCCCGCGGTAAATGACTTCTGGAACCCGGCTCCGACCTCGTCGTAGTACGCGGGCGCCACGTATCCGCACGTCGAAAAATAGTTCATGTTGATGCCGCGGAAGCTCAGTCTTGAAATATCCGCGCAGCGGTCTTCCGAAACAGTGAATTCCAGGCCTTTGCCGTTTCTCACCTGCAGAAGACGCATGCCGTCTCCCTTGCCGCCCACCAGGCGGTGCTCTTCGATTCCGTAGTACTGGGTATCATGACCCGTGTAAGCAAGTGTATTCATATGCGCATCTCCTTTCTAACCTGTGTCTTCCGCAGCTACTCTGCTTTCCTGTCCCGGTACAGAGACGTCCAGGGCATATTTTTCGGAAGCTCTGAAAATGATTCTCGCAGATATTCTTCGATTTGTCCAGACGTCCCCACACGCACCGCGCGGTCTGCAATCGCCAGCGCGTCCGCCATGTTGACCGTCAGGATGACAACCGTGATCCCCGCCTCCAGAAGCTTCCCGATCATCTCCCAGACCTTCTGCTTCATCGGGACGTCCGCGCCCTTGAACGGCTGCTCTATGAACAGCACCCCGGGCCGCTGCATATAGATCCGCATATAGACAAGCTCTGTGAGTTCTTCCCTGGAAAGGGACGATATGCTGCGCTCAAACGGATCATTTCCGGTCAGCCGGATGTATTCGTTCCGCGCAAGATCCCGAAGCCGTCTGTTCCGCCAGATGCCGCTCATCCTGTGATCCGTCGCGATGCACAGGTTGTCAAATACACTCATCTCCCGGAACACCATCGTCTGCGCGACATTTTCCCGAAGGACGGCGATCTGACGCCCGCCCAGGGATCCGCCCGCAGGCGCAGGCAGGGCCAGGTCCATGCCGTCCGGATCTGCAAGCGCCCGGACAAGCTCCTGATAAGGGCCGGTGTCCAGGAACTGGACCGCCAGACATTCTCCCTCATAGACCCGGATTCCCTCCGGGATGCTGTCCGTCCGAATCTGTGTCACGACCCGGTTCTCCGGGCGCTTCTGCGGCCGCTCCAGCGCTCCGCTGACGCTCCGGTACAGAGCGTTCGCATACACCATATAGGAGGACTCCTCCAGGGACAGGTCCTCCTCTTCCCGGCGCACGTCCCGCACCATATCCACGCTGCCGTTTGAAAACACCGCCGCCCTGGTGCAGATCTCCCCGATCTCCTCCATATGCATACTGATGTAGAGAAATGCATATCCCTTCTGCGTATAGTGACGCAGGATCCCGGACAGGACCTCCATCTCCTCCTCACTCAGAACAGAGCAGATCTCCCGCAGGATAATCAGCCTGTGGCCGAGTACAACCGCCCTGAGGATCTGGACGACAATGCTCTGCAGGGGCGTCAGGTCCTCCACATATGCATCCAGCGGGATCGGCAGTCCGAACCGCTCCGGATTCAGATCTTCCAGATACGGCTCCAGCATCCTGCGCATGTTTTTCTCATGCAGGACCTCATTCTCGCCGCCGGGAGAAAACGCATACAGGTTCATCGCGACCGTCATGCCCTTCACCAGCGCCGGCGATCCGTCGATCAGCGTAATGGGATTGCGTCCCCTCTTTTCATTTTTCCAGGAATTGATGCAGGTTTCACAGTAATAGACATACCCGTAGTAAATGGGATCGTTGAAGAGCAGGACAGACAGCAGACAGTCCAGCCCGTACGTGTTGACCGGGACCAGGCCCGTAATATCGCCCTCCTGGATGGAAAGGCTCACATCCTGCAGCTCTGTCTGCTCCCGGTTTCTGCAGGTTACGCGCTCCATGCGGAGAATCTCAGGCTTCATAGCATCGTCTCCCCCTGCTTCCTCTCCGTGTACGGGATCGAGATCTCCACATCGGTCCCCTGCCCTTCCATGGAGTAGACATGGATTCCGTACTCATCTCCGAAGATCAGGCGGATGCGGTTATTGACATTGGCCAGCGCCACGCCGCCCTGCCTTCCGTGCGTGGAGTCCTCCGGCTCCTGCAGCCCCTGGCTCAGCTTCCGGTTCAGCTCCCGGACCTTCTCCTCCTCGATGCCGGCTCCGTTATCCTGCACGCGGATGACCACGCGCTTCAGCGTCCGCTCCAGCACGATCCGGGTGATGCCCTCCCCCATCCGAAGCTCCGTCCCGTGAATAATGGAATTCTCCAGCACCGGCTGCAGCGTCAGCTTGGGAATCTGCACCCTGCGCAGCTGATCCCACTCCTCTTCATCCCGCACAATCTCCAGGCGCAGCCGGTCTCCGAACCTATACTGCTGGATCTTAAAGTAGATCCGGCAGTTCTCCAGCTCCTCTTCGAGCGTCACCAGATTCTCCGTCCGGCTGATCGTATAGCGGAAAAATGTGGCGAGCGCCTCTGTCATATCCGCCAGAGAGTCCATCCCGCCCAGCAGCGCTTCCGACCGGATCCCGTCCAGTGTATTGTACAGGAAATGCGGATTGATCTGGTTCTGCAGCGCACGGTACTGCGCCTGCCGCTTGCTCAGGTCGATCGCGTCCGTCATCTGGACCTGGTGCTCGAGCTGCCGCAGCATATTTTCAGAGGAAGCCGAATACATCACCGGACTCTCCAGAAGCTCCGAGATCGTGATGTACCCCTCCGTAAACCGGCGGTTCTGGGCCGAAAGAAACCTGTACGGCTTGATCAGCAGAAAATACAGGGCTGCCGAAAACAGCAGCACTGCCGCCAGGACCACGACCTTCTTTACCAGGATTCCATGTGCGGAGCCGCCCGGTTCAGGGAGAAACAGGACCACAAGCAGCAACAGCAGCGCCAGGACCGCAAGCAGCATGGAGCGGAAAGAGATATACCGCATATTCTTTTTCAGTTTCTCAAACATGCAACCGCCTCCGGCGCCCTTTAGAGGACGCGGCATCAGCCATAGAGTTTCCTGTATACGGACGGCGTCACGCCGCAGCTCTTTTCAAAGATTCTCGTGAAATGCTTCACATCATTGTAGCCGACCTGCCTGCACACCTCGGCCACCGGATACGAAGTCTCCCGCAGAAGCCGCTTGGCCATATCCAGCCGGACGGAAGACAGATACTTCGCGAATCCTTCACCGGTTTCCTTCTTGAACAGAACACTGAAATACGCATCCGTCAGCTGCACCTGCTGTGCGACCAGCTCGAGCGTCAGCGGTTCCATGTAATGCTGCTGGATATACTGTTTCGCCATGCGCACGGCCCGGTTGGAATCATCCTGACGGTTCTGTGCCAGAACCGCGACCTGGCTTTTTGACAGTTCCTTCAGCGCCTCAAACAGCTCCTCCTCACTGCTGCATCCTTCCGTCTGCCGGTAGAACGCCTCTCTCAGAGCGCCCTGTCCGGACACCTCCAGACGCATGAGGAGCATGACGGCCGCCTGCCGCACCAGCTCCAGGACTTCCCATCCGTGACGGCCGCCGGAGGCTGCGGTCTCCTCCTTCAGACGCATGGCCGCGTCCGCGGCGCGCGACTCATCCGCCGTCTCCAGCGCCGGGGAGATATTCCGCGTATAATGATCCAGCAGGCTCCCAGCGCCGAGCACTTCCTTGCGCACATCGTCCGCACAGACCTGGCCGCTCCCCGACAGGAGATACTCATACGACGCCTTCTTCGCACTCTCAAATGAGGAAGGAAGCTCTCCGGGATCTTCCGCCTCCACGCCCAGTCCGACCGACAGGATACGGATCTTGAGCGACTCCTGCACCTGCACCAGCCGGCTCAGGCTCTCCCGCGCGGCCCTGCGGATCTGTCCGCCGCTCGAGGGAGCGCTGCTGAGGATGCTCACACACCCGTCCTCATCCCAGCCTGTGACCAGGTCCTGCGCGGCCCCCTCCATCTGTGCAGCCAGGGTCTCCTCCCATTTCTCCCGGAAGATCTTCAAAGATGCAGGACCGGGCTCTCCCGGCCTGCCGCAGACCTTCAGGACCATCACAAAGAAGCTTCCCTCCGTGTAGCGGAACCGGTAATTCTCACTCAGCTGCGTCTTCGTCAGCGCGTGCACGCCGCCTGCGCGAAGGTCCGTAACCAGACGCTCCCGGATCCGTTTCACCGCCTGCTCATTTTCCTCGACAATTCCCTGGATGACCCGCTTCTCCTCCGTCTGTCTGCGGATCTCCTCCGCCTGTTTCTGCAGGGTCTCATTCAGCTCCTGGCGGTTGATGGGCTTGAGCAGATATCCCTTCACTCCATACTCGATGGCGGTCTGCGCATATTCAAAATAAGAATATCCGCTGATAATGATGATCCGCGTCTGCGGAGAGATCTGGTTCACCTCACGGATCAGGTCCATCCCGCCCAGTCCGGGCATACGGATATCCGTGATCAGGATATCCACGCGCTCTCTCCGTATGACTTCCAGCGCCTCTATCCCGTTCGGGACCGCCGCGCTCACCCGCATCCCCAGGCGGTCCCACTCGCCCAGTGCGGTGATCAGCCTGCAGATCCGCTCTTCATCGTCCGCTATGACCACAGAGATCATCTTCCGTCATCCTTTCTCTTCTACAAAGAGCCGCCGGCAAATCTTCGCCGGCGGCCCTCGTTTTGATTATTATAATGTCTTCAATTTCTGAAATCAAGTATGCTCAATTACTCAGCCTCGGTCTCAGCTGCGCCGCCGATTGCGTCAACAGTCAGTACGGAAACGCCGGTATCGGTGACTTCGCCGCCCAGTTCTTCGCCGTTCAGAGCCTTGATTGCAGCCTGCACGCCAAGCTTACCCATGACATCCGGGTTCTGAGCCATTGTGCAATACAGATATCCATCCTCGATCAGGCCGAGCAGTGTGTCGGACTTATCGAAACCAACGCCGATAACATCTGCGCTATCGTTTGCCTTGATCGCATTGCCAACACCAGTGGAAGCACCCTCGTTGGTGCCATACAGGCCGACAACACCCTGGGTCAGATAGTTCTCAGCAATCGTCTGAGCCTTTGCAGCATCGCCTTCGCAGTACTGGGTCTCAAGCAGGTTGAAATCGGTTCCTTCGAATGCATCACGGAAGCCCATCTCACGCTGGATCGCGGTGTTGGTGGAGTTGTTAACATTAACAATACCGATGTCGCCTTCGGTCACGCCTGCTGCCTCAAGAGCTGCAATGAGCTGCTCGCCGGCGGTATGGCCTGCTGCGTTGTTATCGGTGGAGAAAGTAGCTTCTGCTTCAACATTTGCCGGAGAGTCAACATAGACGATCTTGATGCCGGCATCTTTTGCTTCGTTCAGAGCGCCGGAGATGGCGTCTTCACTGTTTGCTGCGATGATGATCGCATCAACGCCCTTCGCGACTGCATTGTTGACAGCCTCGATCTGCAGAGCGTCATCCTTCTTCTCCGGAGACATAACAGTCAGCTCAACGCCGTCTGCTTCAGCTTCCTTCTGTGCTGCGTCGAGCAGAGATACCCAGTGCTGGTCGATGGAGTCCATCGTGATAACTGCCAGGGAGTAATCTCCGTCCGGTGTAACTTCCTCATCCGCAAATGTGACTGCAGACATACCTGCAACCATGCTTGCGCACATCAGAACTGCCATAAGTTTCTTCATCATAATACTACCTCCTTAAGGAATCTATCTCCTGACGGGTTTCTTCCTCCCGTCCAGGTATCAAAGTAAGTTACGCAGCCTTCTTGCTGCTCTTCGGGCGGTTGCCGTTGCGCAGGACCACATCCAGAAGGACTGCCATCACAACGATCACGCCGATTACGATACGCTGCAGACCGATCTGCGCGCCGACCATATTCAGGCCGTTCTCAAGTACCTGCCATACGCCCGCGCCGGCGAAGGTTCCGAGCAGGAGCCCGGCGCCGCCCAGCGGGGAAATGCCGCCGATAACGCCTGCCGCAACGCCGTACATCTCATACGTATTGCCTGCGTCCATATTTCCCATACCTGCCTGCGCACCCAGGATCAGTCCGACGACTGCCGAGCAGATCGCGCTGACAACATAGGCCTTCATGGTTGTCTTCACTACGTCCACGCCGGAAAGTCTCGCGGCGTCCACGTTGGAACCAATCGCATAGATGTGGCGTCCGGAACGCGTCCTGGACAGATAGAAGAAGAAGACCAGGAACAGAATGAATGCAATCCAGAATGTGTTGTACACCCCAAACGTCTTCCCGTAATAGAAGAAACCCTGGAAACGGTCCGCCGACTCTTTGCCGATGCCGCTTGCGATGTTATCCGTGTTGCGGTTCCCGTTGACCATGAACGCGATACCTCTGGTCACGAACATCGTACCCAGTGTCGCGATGAACGGCGGAAGCTTGAACTTGCCGACCAGGATGCCGTTGATGATGCCGACCACAACTGCCGCTGCAAGCGTGATCACAATGGCCAGAATCGGTGCCATCCCGTGTGTCATCAACGTGCAGGCCATCATGGTTGCCATGGCGACAACGGCGCCGATGGACAGGTCGATGTTACCGGTAATCATAACGTAGCTCTGTCCGATACCAATCAGAAGGTACTTGGACATGGAACGCAGAAGGTTCAGATTGTTCTGCGCCGAGAATACCTTGTGGTCGATCAGGCCGAACACGATGTAGATCACGATCAGACCGACAAACGCGGTAAGGCTGCTGCTCATACCCTTAACCTCAAGAATCTTACCAAGTCCTGATTTTTTCTTACTTTCCACGGCCTCTCTCCTTTATACTGCTTCCTTGTCCGCGTTGCCCAGCTTGTTCTCAAACATGGTCGCGTACCGCATCACTTCGTTCTGTGTCGTCGACCTGGCGTCCAGCTCTCCCGTGATCCTGCCGTCGCACATGACGATGACCCTGTCCGCGATACCCAGCACCTCCGGCAGCTCGGAAGAGACGAACATAACTGCAATTCCACGCTGCTTGAGCTGGTTCATCAGGTTGTAGATCTCAACCTTCGCGCCAACGTCGATTCCTCTGGTCGGCTCGTCGAACATAACAACCTTGGAATCTCTCACCAGCCATTTGCCGACCACGACCTTCTGCTGATTGCCGCCGGACAGTGTCGCCGCATCTCGCTCCACGCTCGGAGTCTTGATGGACAGCTCCCGCACGGCCTTGTCGCACAGCTCATCTTCAATAGAACTGTTCAGGACGCCGCTCTTTCCGCCGATCGTGTCCAGGTTGGGAAGCGCGATATTCTGACGGATCGACAGCTTGGTGCACAGCCCGTCTTTCTTGCGGTCTTCCGGCGCCAACACGATTCCTGCCTTGATCGCATCCAGCGGATTGCCGATCTTCAGCTTATTTCCTTCCAGATAGATCTCGCCGCTCTCCTTCGGGTCTACGCCGAAGATCGCGCGCGTCGTTTCCGTTCTTCCTGCACCCATCAGTCCGGCAAATCCGACGATCTCGCCCTTATACAGGGAGAAGTTGATGTCGCGGACCATGCGGCCGGCGTTCAGGTGCTTCACCTCGAAGACCTTTTCGCCCTTCTCGCATTCAACCCTCGGATAGCGCTCCTTGATCTCACGTCCGACCATGTTTGCGATGATCTCGTCCATTGTGAAATCACTGTACGCGCCGGAGGTAATATAATGTCCGTCACGCATGATCGTCACGCGGTTGGCAATGTGCTCCAGCTCCTCGAGTCTGTGGGAGATGTAGATGATCGCGCATCCCTGCTCCTTGAGCCTGTTGACGATGCGGAACAGCTCCTCGATCTCCTTGCTGGTCAGCGCGGAGGTCGGCTCATCCATGACCAGAATCTTTGCATGGACCGAGAGCGCCTTCGCGATCTCGACCATCTGCTGCTTCGATACCGGAAGCGCCCCGACAACCTGTCTGGGGCTGATATCCACGCCCAGCTCATCCAGGTAATGCTTCGCTTCCTCATCCATCTTCCTGTTATCAAGTGCTACCGCGCCCTTGATCTCTCTGCCCAGGAACATGTTCTCGCTCACCGTCAGGTGACGGCACATATTCAGCTCCTGATGGATGATTGCCACGCCTGCATCGCGGGCCGAAGACGGGTTCAGGTTGCCGTATTCTTTCCCTGCGATCTGGACCGTTCCGGAGTCCCTGGTGTAGACGCCGCTCAGGATCTTGACCAGCGTGGACTTGCCCGCGCCGTTCTCGCCAAGGAGGGCCATCACTTCGCCTTCCTCAACCTCCAGCTTTACATCATCAAGAGCCTGCACGCCCGAGAATGCTTTGGAGATATGTTCCATTTTGACAATCACATTGCCCATATGACACCTCTTTCCCGCTGTCTGTGCAGGTATAATCACTACTATGTGGTAGTATAGCGCAGGCGCATATGTGCAAAAAAGAGGGGAAGAATTTGGTTTAGGGGGTGTAAATTATATATTTCAACGAAAACGCCCCCGGCAGACCGCAGCCGCGCTCTACAGAATCTTGCTGTTACAGTTCACAGGAGCCAACTCTGCTTTGAGTTTGTGGGCACACTGAAAACACGTTGCCTACCCGCGCTTTGCATCGGTTGCATTGCAGCCATTCCCAGCTCCTATAGAAGC
>CAJOKX010000081.1 GCA_905235415.1 uncultured Lachnospiraceae bacterium | reverse complement strand
TGGGAGAGGCTGCAATGCAACCGATGCAAAGCGCGGGTAGGCAACGTGTTTTCAGTGTGCCCACAAACTCAAAGCAGAGTTGGCTGGCCTGTGAACTGTGACAGCAGCACAGCCCTGCACAGAAAAAGCCGCGCAGCCCTGCTTGAGCTGCGCGGCGATGTGTGCGGATCGTGATGTTTACTGGTTCAGTCCCAGTACGACCGGCACGGAGCGGTACCCGACGCCCATCCGGTCGATTCCCATGTCGATGAGCTGGAGGAAATGCTCTCTGGTGCGGATGCATCCGCTGCCTTTGATCTTGCATACGTCCCCGACTTCTTCCTGCATGATCCGGATGACTTCCGGGGTTGCGCCGTGCGCTTCATATCCGGTGAGGAATCCGGTGCTGGTCTTGACGAAATCAACGCCTGCGTCCATGCAGCAGTGGCAGGTTCTGCGGATCTGCTCTTCGTTGAGTGCGTCCGTCTCAAAGATCACTTTGATCTCTCTTCCGTATGAATGAACCGCGTCGGCGCACGCTTTCAGGTCCTCGGTGACCTCGTCGTACAGTCCCGCGCGGACTTTTCCGAAGTTGACGACGACATCCACTTCCCGGACCGTGTCATATTTCGCGACGAATGAGATCTGGCTGATCCTCGACTGTGTGGAGCTTGTGCCGAACGGGAAGTCGACGACCGGGCACAGTCCCGTCTGCGTGCCTCGCACATAAGGGTCGCACAGATCCATGTAGCCCGGGTTGATGCAGATGGTCGCACATCCCAGCCGTACGCCGTCTTTGGTCAGATCGATGATCTGTTCCGGCGTGAATTCCGGCTTCAGGACGGAGTAATCAATGTATGCGGCCTGTTCCTGCAAGGTCATCTCAGCTGCTTTTTTGGTGAGCTTTTTCATTAGTCTCCGGATAACGCAACATCCGTCTATGCGCTACCCTCCCTCCTTTCTGTCTGTATAATCGCTCTTCTATATTTCCTCTGCAGACCTCCTCCGCAAGGGTTTCTCTCTCTGTCACTCTGTCATTTTCCCGCCTGCCCGGTTTTCCTCTGCAGCGGTTCTTTCACTCTTTCACTCTCTCTGTCACTCTGTCATTTTCCCGACTGCCCGGTTTTCCTCTGCAGCGGTTCTTTCACTCTTTCACTCTCTCACTCTGTCACTTTCCCCTCTGCCCAGTCTTCCACAAAGGCGCACAGCTCTTCGTAGGCTGCGCTGCGTGCGTTGCGCACATAGAAGCCGGAATTGGCGGTGCCTGTCAGGAGGCATTCATCCAGCGGAAGGCCCAGCATGCGTGCGGTCAGGAATCCGGCGTTGAAGTTGTCGCCCGCGCCGGTTGTCAGGGCGGGTTTCGCGCAGAAGGGGCCCTGCACTTCGGCGCTCGTCACGCCGTCGCAGCCGCAGGCGCTCTTCACGGGGTGTACCACCACGTAGGACAGTCCCAGTTTCTCTTTCAAAAACTCCGGAACCTGCTGCATGGAGGAGAAGTCCTCCCGGCTCTTTCCGTACAGTTCGCAGATCTCAAAGCTCTCTTTCTCGTTGAATCCGATCCCGACCGTAAAGCGCTCCTGGTGCGCGCGGATCAGGTCGATTGCCTCCAGGATATCTTCCTTCGTGCGCTTCGCCGGATCGGAGAGGTCGAAGAACATCTGCTTCTCGTCCTTGCTCTTCATCCGCGGCCAGACTTCTTTCATGACGCCCTTCCAGATGGAATTGACGTTGATGGACAGCGCCCATCCGCCGTATCCGATCAGGTCGGCTCTGTCATAGAGCTCTGCGAGGGTGTCGAGCGGGATGTGCTTTACCACATGGTCCCAGTCGGAATTCTTGAGCGGCTCGAGTTTGCTGCTGATGACCTTGCCGTCCATGAATTCGATCGCATCAGAGGATGCCGGATCGCAGATCGAATAGACGCTGGCTCGCTCTGCCATCTCTTTGAAGACGGGAACCAATGCGTCCTCGCCGCAGGCGCCGATGAAGGTCAGGTCGAGGCCCAGCAGGGAGAGCGAATTGGCAAGGATCGCGGAGATGCCGCCGATCTTGGACTCGCGGGGAACCATCTCGATGTTCATGCTCAGGCCCGCCGCCGCAAGGAATTTATTTCCATAGTCGCCGATCGTCTGGATCCGGGTGTAGGTGTCCGGACCTGTCCGTGTGTCGACCGGATGTACGACCGTGTCGACAAATCCGTCAAACCCGATCAGGGCGCTGACGGTCCCGGGATCTGCCGCGCGCAGCTTCTGTGCAAGCTGCAGTTTCTTTTCGTCTCTCATATTCAGCCTCCTGTCTCGATTTCCTTCTTTGCAAGCGCTTCCTGCAGCCAGAGAAGGGATCTCTTCGGTCGTCTCTCCAGCGTTTCAAGATCCATTTCCAAAAGCCCGTAGCGGTTCTTAAATGCGTTCAGTGGCGAGAGGTTGTCTACGTAGGACCAGATCAGGTACCCGAAGCACCTGCTGCCCGCTTCCCTCGCCTGGAGCGCATACCCGAGATGCTCCCGGATGAAGTCGATGCGGTACTGATCGTCGATGATCCCGTCCTTGCCGCGGAAGCGGTCCTCCCCGGCTATGCCGATCCCATTTTCACTGACAAACCACGGGATGTTCCCGTAGTCCTCCCGGATCCGGATTCCGAAATCCAGCAGTGCCTGCGGGTAGATCTCCCAGCCGCGGTCGCTGTTGAAGAGCCGCCCGGGCATCACCCACGGTTCGTAGAAGACCTCCGGGTGGAAGGCCTCTTTCGTATACGCGCTCTCCCTGGCCTTGACGCGGATCGGGAAATAATAATCCGCTCCGAGCATCGCGATCCGATAGCTGCGGATCTGTTCCATGTCCTCCTCTGTGCAGTCGAACATGCAGCCCTGCTCTTGAAGGATCCGGATGAGATCCGGCGGATATTCGCCCTTCAGGCAGGGGTCCAGGTAGAGTCTGACGTTGAACAGGTCCGCCAGGTAGGCGGCCTGCACGTCCCTCGCCTCGCCGCTGCGCGCATAGACGGGCGTCAGGTGGAGCATCACGCCCATGCGGCATCCGCACGCTTCGTATTTTCTGCACGCCCTCACGGCGCGCGATATGGCAAGCATCTTGTGGAAATGCGCCTGGTAGGCGGCCTTCGGGTCGTGCCTGAACGGGTACCAGCGCTTCTCCATATATCCGTTGTCAATGGGCGTGGTCGGCTCGGTAAATGCGAACCAGTACTGCACGTCCCCGTGGAAGGCTTCCAGAACCGCCTCCACGTACTTTTCATACAGATCGACCGTTTCCCTTCCGGCCCATCCGTCATACTTTTCAAACAGGACCGCCGGGATATCCCAGTGCTCCAGGGAGACGACCGGCTCCATGCCGCTCTCGCGGATCGCCCGGATCACGTCCCGGTAGTAGGCGACGGCGTCCTGCGAGACCCTGCCCGTCAGCGGGTCCTCCATGAACCGGGCCCACTGGATCGTGAAGCGGAACGCGCGCATCCCGTACCCTGCCATCGTGCGGATGTCCTCCGCGTAGCGGTGGTAAAAGTCACATGCCCTGTCCGGGGACTGGCCTCCGATCCACAGGGACGGATCCGTCTCGTAGAACAGGTCCGCCCAGCTCTTCTGGCCCGCTCCCTTGCCCCCGTTTCCTTCGATCTGCCAGGCGCTGCTGGACGTTCCGATCAGAAAATCATCCGGTATTCCTGCCATGCTCTCATTCCTCCAGGTCTGATTCCTCCGTGTCTCATTTATCCAAGTCTCATTTACCCAGATTCATTCCGTTTTATTCAGACAGCACCCGCGAGCTGACGACGTCGACAAAGACTGCGAGGATCAGCACCATGCCGTTGATCCAGTCCTGCAGGTAGGTCTGCAGGGAGAGCAGGCTCATGCCGTTGGCGATGCTCGCCATGATCAGTGCGCCGACCAGCGCCCCCCACACGCGGCCTTTGCCGCCCGAGAGGCTCACGCCGCCGATGACGCATGCCGCGATCGCGTCCAGCTCCAGCCCGGTGCCCGTCGAGGGGGTGCCGGAGGCCAGGCGTCCGGTCAGCACGATGCCCGTGATCGCGCCGGTCACGCCGAGGATCAGGAAGGAGATAAATGCGATCTTCTTGTCGTTGATGCCAGACAGGCGCGCTGCCTGCGCATTTCCGCCGATCGCGTACTCGCTGTTTCCGTAGCGGGTCCTTGTCAGGGCGAAATCCACCGCCACTGCCAGTGCCAGCAGGATGAGCAGCGCGATCGGGATGCCCTTGTAGACGTACATCAGCACCATGAACACCGCGATCAGGCCAACCATGACGACGAGCTTCAGGATGCTGCGCGAGAGCGGCTGCACCGTGAGTCCGTATTTCTTCCGGCCCGAGCGGGAGCGGATCTCCAGGATCACCAGGATCAGCGCCGCGCCGACGGCAAGGACGATCCCCACTGCCAGCGGTACATAGCCCTGCCCGATGAAAATGATGTCCGGGTTGTTGACTTTGATGGATTTGCTTCTTGTGATAAAGAGCGTCGCCCCGCGGAAGATCAGCTGCCCGCCCAGGGTCGCGATAAAGGCGGGGACGCCCATGTATGCGGTCCAGAATCCTTCAAATGCGCCGATCAGGAAGCCGAACAGCAGCGCTGCCGCGATCGCGGCGAGCGGGCTGGCCCCGTGTTCCGAGACCATGACGGCGGTCAGGGCGCTCGTTGCGCCTGCCACCGATCCGATCGACAGGTCCATGTATCCGCAGATGATGACGGTCGTCATACCGACTGCGATAATGCCGGTCGTCGCCATTTGCCGAAACAGGTTGGAAAGGTTCCTGGGACGCAGAAATACGCCGTTTGTCAGCATCCCGAATATGATCCAGAGCACGATCAGCGCAATGATCATGATATAAGAGCGTATGTTGGCCTTGATCAGTGCCATGACAGATCTGCCGTCCCTGTGCTGTGTATTCATGCTCCCACCTCCGTTGCATAGCGCATGATGGTCTCCTGTGTCAGGTCATGGTTGTCGAGAATGGCTGTCAGGGATCCTTCGCACATCACTGCGACCCGGTCCGCCATCCCGAGGATCTCCGGAAGCTCCGAGGAGACCATGATGATCGACACGCCCTGTTCCACCAGGTCTTCCATGATCTGGTAGATCTCCGCCTTCGCCCCGACGTCAATGCCGCGGGTGGGCTCGTCGAGGATGAGCACCTTCGGCTCTGTCAGGAGCGCCTTGGCGATGATGACCTTCTGCTGGTTGCCGCCGGACAGTCTGCTGACCTCCTGGTCAATGGACCTTGCCCTGATCTTCAGTTTCTTCATGGAATCATTTGTCAGGCGGATGACCTCATTCTGCCGGATGACGCCGCCCGTCGAGACCTTGTCCAGGCTCGAGAGGATCACGTTGCTCTTGATGTCTTCGTCCGGCACAAGTCCGTACACGCGCCTGTCTTCCGTGACAATGTTGATGCCCTGGTCAATGACCTCCCTGGGCGTTTTATTCCGCACCGGCTTGCCTTCCAGCGTGATGGTGCCGGTCACCTTCGCGTCCAGCACGCCCATGATGGCCATGACCGTCTCGGTCCTGCCCGCGCCGATCAGCCCGGCGAAACCGAGGATCTCGCCTCTTCGAAGATCAAATGAAACGTCTCTCAGGATCTGCTTGCCGGTCCTCGGATGCACCGCGTCCAGATGCTCTGCGCGAAGGACCACATCCTCCTCTGACTGCGCGCCGGTGATGACCCTGCCCGCGAACTGGTCGACGAGGCTGCGGCCCACCATATACCGGATCAGCTGGTCCTTGTCCATGGCGCTGCGCGGCTGTGTGGTGATGGACTCTCCGTCCCGGATGACCGTGATCATATCTGCGATCTCCATGACCTCGTCGAGGCGGTGCGAGATGTATACGCACGTCACGCCCTGCGCCTTTAATTCGCGCAGGATGGAGAGCAGGTTCTCCGTCTCCGCCTCGGAGAGCGCCGCGGAGGGCTCGTCGAGGATCAGCACCTTGGGCTTCTTGAGCAGCGCCTTGGCGATGACCACCATCTGCTTCATGCCCACGCCCAGTTTTTCGACTTTGATATTCGGGTCCAGGTCCACCTTCAGACGCTGCAGGATACTTGCCGCGCCGTGGATCATGGCCTCTTTGTCAATTACGCCCCTGCGGACGGGTTCGCTTCCCAGATAAATGTTCTCTGCTACTGTCAGGTTGCCGGCAACCTCGAGCTCCTGGTAGATAATCTCGATGCCCGCGGCGGAAGATTCCCTCGTTCCGGCGAAATGCTGGCTCTGTCCGTCGATCAGGATCTCGCCCTCATATTCCCCGTACGGATAGTATCCGCTCAGGATCTTCATCATCGTGGACTTGCCTGCCCCGTTCTCCCCGCAGAGTGCATGGATCTCCCCTTCCCGGACCTGAAAGTTCACGCTCTTCAGGACGGTTACGGTGGAGAACCGCTTCACGATGTCTTTCATCTGGAGAATGTACTTCTCGCTCATCTGTTCCTCCGAAAACTACCTGCGATACCTGGTTGATGGATCGGATGTGAAAACCGGTTTATGGGCCGGACGCGTTCCCTGCTTGATGGACCGGATCTGAAAACCGGTTTATGGGCCGGATGCGTTCCCTGCTTGATGGACCGGATGTAAAAACTGCCGCACCGGGCGCAGAACCTTACGCCAGGTGCGGCAGCCGGTCAACGTCTGATAACCGCGGATCTTATGCCGTTTCTATATCACTCCGGCCATTCATCTTCCGGAACATTTGCAAATACGTCTTCCACTGCGCGGAATCCGGTGTCGATGACGGTCTCCTTCAGGTTGTCCTTCGTGACGACCACGGGTGCGCAGGCAATCGTCGGGATGTCCTTGCCCATGACTTCTGTCGTGCCTGTGACGTCAGACAGCTCTTCACCCTTTGCCAGCTCGACGGCTGCCTTGATGACTGCCTCGGCCAGATCGTCATATCCGGTGATAACGGTCGCGGACTGTGTGCCCTCTGCAACTCTCTGGCAGGCTGCAAGCTCTGCGTCCATTCCTGCGACGTACACTTCGCCGTCCAGTCCCTGTGCGATCAGTGCCTGTACAGCGCCGCCGGCCATACCGTCGTTATTGCAGATGATCGCCTGGATGTCATTGTCCTGCTGGGTCAGTACGTTCTCAACCGCAGCCATGGCTTCATCCGGGTTCCAGTTCTCGATGTAGTTGTCAAATACGATCGTGATGTCGCCGTTGTCAACATACTCGTCGATGATGTTGTGATATCCGGTGTTCTCGTCATGCGGAACAGAGTCTGCGTCGTGGCCGTTCACGAGCATGTAGTTTCCTTTCGGAACTGCCTGGAGCGCCATCTTCATGTTCTCTTCGCCGATCGTGACATAGTCATAGCTGACGATGACATCGATCAGGTCCGAATTGACGACACGGCAGTATGAAACGACCGGAATTCCCATCTCCTTTGCTGCTTCCACGCCTGCTGCGGACGCTTCAGAGTCCTGCGGCCCGATAACCAGGACGTCAATGTCCTGTGAAAGCATATTTTCAATCTGATCATTCTGCAGATTGGCATCCGTGTCGGCGTCGGTGTAGATCACCTCGAGTCCCGGATCCTCATCCGCCATCTCCAGCATCCTCTCGCGCTCTGCATCCCAGCGCTCTTCCTGAAGCGTACCGAAGGATACGCCGACCTTGACGACATCGTCGTCCGCCATCGCAGTGACTGATGTTCCAAGAACCATCGCAGCGCACGCTGCAAGTGCTATCATCTGTCTTCTCTTCATCCTGAAACCTCCTGTTTGTTATGTCTTGACGGAACTTTTGTATCTTCCGGTCAGAGATGAATCCATACTTCCTTCTCTTCCGGTTTAGCAATGTACGATCGCCTTGCTGCTCCTGTTTTAACAGGGTGTTTTTCGATTGCTTCACCTGCTTCGAACAGGGTGTTTTCCGATTGTATCACCTGCTTCAGACAGGGCGTTTTCGAGTGCTCCACCTGTTATGGACAGGGTGTTTTTCGATTGCTCCACCTGTTCTCAGTATGCATCAGAACAGGCAAAGAATCAATATCCCAGCTCTCTGGAAACGACATGTTTAAAACTTTTTTTATGTGCAAAATTTTTCAGATTCTCCCCGAAGATCCCGACGACTAAGTCAAATGTTTTCTGCAGGTGCCACCACCCGGCGGCGTGCGGCGTGATCAGGACATTCTTATAGTCCCAGAGCGGATCGTCTTCAGGAAGCGGCTCCGGCTCTGTCACGTCCAGCGCCGCGCCTGCAAGATGGCCCGCATCCAGTGCGCCTCGAAGCGCCGCCGGGTCGATCGCGCTGCCGCGGCCCACATTGAGGATATAGCTGCCTTCCTTCATCAGGGCCAATTCCTTTTCTCCGATCAGATGCTCGGTCGCGGGGCCGCCCGGAAGGACCATGGCCACGATGTCCGCCTCCGGAAGGACCTCTTCCAGATGCTCCAGGGTTACCTGCCTGTCCAGGTAGTCCGGCTTCTCGCGCTCAGACCGCCGCACCCCCGTGACATGCGCCCCCAGCGCATGCATTTTCCGTGCATAAAATGAGCCGATGTCTCCCATGCCGAGGACCAGGATGTGTGCGCCTTCTATGGCGAGGATCTTCCCCTCACTCTGCCACAGATGCTGCGTCTGGTTCACCCGGTACTGTCCGAAATTCCGCACCATGGTGAAGGTCATCGCGATCATATGCTCGCCGACGGAAATGGAATACGCCCCGGATGCGTTGGTCAGGACGGCGTCTTCGGGAAGAATGCCCGGCTCGCAGAACTGATTTGCGCCCGCAGAAGCAAGCTGCATCCATTCAAGATGCTTCGCAAGGCGGACCTGCTGCGGTGGGAAGAAATTCAGCAGCGCGGACGCGCTCTCATAGTCTTCCGGCGTCATCTCGTCCGGAGCGCGCCAGATCACCTCTGCCTGCCTTGTGCCGGAGTGGGCACAGTCTTCCAGATACGTTTTCTGCTCATCGCTGACCGGGAAATCCCGGGTGCTGATATAGATCCATGGTGAATCTCTCCTTCCTCTCTAAGTTCGGTGTATCTCTGAACTGACCTCTGTCTGACTTCGCCTTTCGGCCTGCTTACGGACCTCAAGGCCGAAAAAGATGTTGGCCATTCTGGATTCTGAATGATCTCGCAGCCCGGCATGTCTTCTATGGGCTGGCATTCTGTGCGCAGACACTCTATGCGCAGGCCGGGCTTAAACGGGCTCACTGCCGGCTTGATTCTTTGTTTCCTTTGGTATCCGCCTTATGAATCATGGACCGCTGCCACTTCTCCCCGACTGCCACGCGCAGCTTTCTCGGAAGCAGTGTCAGGAAGAAGGTTCCAACTGCCGTCCCTATCCCCGGGATGACGTACAGGCGCCCTGCCTGCATGGCTTTGTAGCCGGTCCGGGCGACCTTCGCAGGATCCGCCGCCACCGCAGGGTACGCCTTGCCCGCGCGCACGGCCCAGTTGGTCCTGACCGGTCCCGGGCACAGCGCCGTGACGCTGACGCCGGTTCCCTTCAGTTCACCTGCCATAGCCTCGGTCAGGGACATGACAAATGCCTTGGAAGGTCCGTAGATATTGAAGTATGGATCCGGGAAAAATGCGGTGGTGGACGATATGTTCAGAATCCGTCCGTGTCCTGCCGCCGCCATGTCTGCGCCGATGTACCGGCACAGCATCGCATATGAAGTGACGTCGAGATGCAGAAGGCCCTTCAGTTCGTCCGGATCGATCGTGATCGTGGACGCGGCCTTCCCCGCGCCTGCATTGTTGACAAACTGATCTACCTGCCGGCCAAGGGCCCTGACCTGCGCATAGAGATCGTCCGCCCCGTTCTCCGTTGACAGGTCAGCGCGGATCACATCGACATGGATCGAATGCCGGTCGCTGAGCGCTGCGGCAATCTCTCTGAGTCTGTCCTCAGATCGTGCGGTCAGGATCAGGTCGTATCCGTTCGCTGCGAAGATCCTGGCAAATTCCAGGCCCAGCCCGCCGGATGCTCCTGTGATCAGTACTGTTTGGGACATTGTTGTTTACCCGTTATATACGTAGCTCCACGCAGCCTGTACTTCGGTGGACAGTTCGTCCCACGGCCAGGTCCTGGAGCAGTTCTCCAGATTGTTCGGGTCGTTCAGGATAAAGTTGCCGTCCGCGTCGGTTCCGGCCAGGATCATGAAGTGGCCGACCGCTGAGAACTTCCCGATGCCGACGTTGATCAGGACCGGATGTCCCGCGTCCAGCTCCGCCTTGATCGTGTACATGTCGGGGCTGATCTTCTGGCAGGAGATCGGCTTGTCCGGAAATGCATTGGTCACCAGGGACCATGAGGTGCCTGACCCGTCCACCCAGAAGCCTGAATTCCAGGAGTACTCCGACATCTGGCGCGGGGTGATGGACTCGTCCCCCGTCAGTCCGAAGCCGATCATCGCCATGCAGGTCGGCGCGCACGCAGTCAGTCCTGCGGGGCCTCCGCCGTACCAGTCAAATCCCCATCTCCAGTCCCACTGCATCAGAAGCGGGACAAGCGCGGTCACGTCATCGCCCAGCAGAGGGAGCTTATGCGCACGCTCCTCATCCGTGTACTCGAATGACTCCGGCGACTCCCCGCCATGGGCCCGCTCATAGAGGAAATGAATCACGTTCGGGTTGCCTTCGGCGTGCTCGATCACGTATGGCATATAGCTGCCGGCCAGGTTCACCTTCACCCACTCATACTCATCCGCAACCAACTCATTTGTCAGGATGCTGTGGGATCCGAGAACCGTAAGCATCTCGTCCTTCGGAAGGATCTCATCCCCCTGGTCCGCCTCCTCATCAGCGCTGCCCGCCCCGGCAAGCGTCATGTCCGAAGCCATGCATGCAGCGCCATTTCCCAGCAGCATCGCCAGGCTCAGCGCGGCGGCAGTCAGTATATGTCTGTAGTCTTTTCTCATAGGATCTTCTCTCCCGGTAATATGCAGGCATCCCGCCCGGTTATTGCAGGCATCTCCCAGTTCCCCGGCAAGGCGCACTCTTCTGCGGACTTCTCTCCCGCGCTCTGCCTTACAGCATGGGTGCGATCATCTTCAGGACAGCACCGGTTGCCTTCGTAATAATGCTCTCGTTTCTGAGCGTCTCGAGTGTTATTTCCTCGCAGTCTTCCAGCGTCTTGAAGTAATCCTCTTTGATGTCGGAAACACATCCTGTGTCGACCATGTACGTAGCGCACTCAAAATGATGATACAGGGAGCGGTAGTCCAGGTTGATGGTCCCGACAATCGCTTTCCTGTCGTCGCTGACGAAAACCTTCGCATGCACGAACCCGGGCGTATAGGTGTAGATCTTCACGCCGCCCTTGATAAGGGACTTGCAGGTCGCCTTGGCGAGTGCGAAGACGGCCTTCTTGTCCGGCACCCCGGGAAGGATCAGGCGCACGTCCACGCCGCGCTGCGCGGCGAACTTCAGCGCAGTCTCCAGCTCACCGTCCAGAATCAGATACGGAGACATCATGTAGACATAGTCCTCCGCCGTATTCAGAACGTCCATATAGATCATTTCGCCGACCTTGTACTCGTCAAGCGGTGAGTCTCCGTACGGGAGGACAAATCCGCCGGACCCGCGCGGTACGGGAACCTGCTGCGGGAAATAAGAATTGATCGATTCGCGCGTGCTGGCTTTGATATCCTCTTCGACCGCCTTGCGCTCCTCCTCGCTGAGCCTCTTCTTCTGCCGCTCCCCCGGGGAGACCGAAGACGCGTTCCATGTGGTCAGGAACATAAGCGTGAAGCTTGTGACGGCTTCTCCCTCGACCATGACTGCGGTGTCCTTCCACACGCCGTACGGATGCGTCCGGTTGATGTATTCGTCCGCCAGATTCACGCCGCCGTTAAATGCGACTTCGCCGTCGATCACGAGGATCTTTCTGTGGTCGCGGTAGTTGTAGGATGAAGTAATGATCGGACGAAGCGGCGACCACACGCGGCATTGGATTCCCAGCGAGCGCAGCCTCTCATGGTAATCCGCAGGAACCTTGCTGAGGAAGTTGGTGCCGTCAAAGAGCACTCTGACTTCCACGCCCTCCTGCACCTTCCGGCTGAGGATCTCCAGAATCTTCCCCCACATATATCCTTCCTGGATAATGAAATATTCCAGGAAAATGAATTTCTTGGCGCCTTCCAGACGGACCAGGAGGGCCTCAAACTTATCCTGTCCGAAAGGAAAATAAGTTACTTTTGTATTTTCATAGACCGGGAAATTGCCGGCTTTGACGGTGTACGATGCAATGGACGCGGAGTCGCGGTCCGCGCGTTTGAGCCGTTTGTACACATCTTCATCCTGTTGCAGCGTGTCCCTTGACAGGTCCGTGATCTGTCTGACTCTGGCAGCGATTCTACGGTGGCCGAACTCCATGCGCGTCCAGAAGTAAAACAGGGCGCCGAAGAACGGAAGCACCGCAATGATCAGCATCCATGTGATCTTCCCCGTTGCATCGATATCCGTGTTGATCAGATAGAGCAAGGTTCCGATTCCAACCGCCGTGATTCCCCAGGCGGAGAGCTTCGTCAGCATCTCGTCGAACATGCTCCATATCATCAGGATCACGGCAGCTTCGAGCACTAACATCCCAAAGATCAGCGCAAATCTGCTGAAGATCAGCGAAAGCAAACCGCTCTTCCATTTCGAGGCAATCGACATTCCATTTTCATCGACAACCGCCTGGACATCCCGCTTCCTCGGCCCTCTCGCCTTCCGCGCGTTATTATCCTGATCCTTTCTTTCTTCACTCATACCCACTCGTAACTCCCTGCTGAGGATGCCTCCCCCAGTTGTCTTCCTCAGTTGTCACACATCGCACAGTCCTTCGCCGCGCAGTCTCTCACCAAGCTCTTACACACCCGACTCGTTCAGGTACCTCTCCTGCTCCGGCGTCAGCGTGTCGATCTGCCTCCCATGAAGCTGCCCGCCGCGCAGTCTCTCCCCGAGCTCTTACACACCCGACTCGTTCAGGTACCTCTCCTGCTCCGGCGTCAGCGTGTCGATCTGCTTGCCCAGGAAGGCCAGCTTCTTGGACGCCACATCCATATCCACTTCCTCCGGAACGTCGATCAGCATCTCCTGAAGCTGTCCCTGATGCCCGACCAGGTACTTCGCGCTCAGCGCCTGGATGGCAAATGACATGTCCATGATCTCGGCGGGATGTCCGTCTCCGCACGCCAGATTCACCAGTCTGCCCTCTCCCAGTACGTAGACCCACGCGCCACTCTCCAGGCGGTAGCCAATGATATTGTCGCGCATCTGCGCGCTCTCGAGCGCATGCTCCTTCAGCCACGCAATGTCGACTTCGCAGTCAAAATGCCCTGCGTTGCACAGAATGGCGCCGTCTTTCATGTTGAGGAAATCTTCTTCGTCTATGACTTTGTCGCAGCCGGTTACGGTGATGAAGAAATCGCCCAGCTTCGCGGCTTCCGCCATCGGCATCACGTCGTATCCGTCCATGACCGCCTCAATCGCGCGGACCGGATTGATCTCTGTGACGATCACTCTCGCCCCGAGGCCCTTTGCCCGCATGGCAACGCCTCTGCCGCACCAGCCGTAGCCGGCGACCACAACGACCTTGCCCGCGACGATCAGGTTGGTGGTGCGGTTGATCCCGTCCCACACAGACTGGCCGGTGCCGTAGCGGTTATCAAAGAAATGCTTCATCATGGCGTTATTGACCCGGATCATGGGAAATGCGAGTTTGCCTTCTCTGTTCATGGCTTCCAGGCGGATGATCCCCGTCGTCGTCTCCTCGCACCCGCCGATCACATTTGGAATCAGATCCGTGAGCTCCGTGTGCATCATGTGAACCAGGTCGCCCCCATCGTCAATAATGATATTCGGGCCGGGCGTCAGGACCGCGCGGATGTGCGCCTCATACTCCTCAGGCGTCGCGCCGTGCCACGCGTGCACCTCCAGCCCTTCCTTCACCAGGGCGGCCGCCACATCATCCTGCGTGGAAAGGGGATTTGACCCCGTCACATACATCTGCGCGCCTCCTGCCGCCAGCGTCAGGCACAGGTACGCAGTCTTTGCTTCCAGATGAACCGACAGGGCGATCTTCTGTCCCTTGAACGGCTGCGTCTTCGTAAACTCTTCCTTGAGCATTGTCAGAAGCGGGCAGTTTCTCTTCACCCACTCGATCTTTCTGTATCCTGATTCTGCCAGATTGATGTCTCTGATCTCACTTGCCATACCGGCGTCTCTCCTTTATGTGCTGTGTGTCGCTTCCGCTCAGTTTCTTCTGCTCTTTTTCTTCTGAATCTATTTCTATGTCTTCTTGCTCAATATCTTCTGCTCTGCTTTTTCTGCGCCATTCGCTTCTGCGCAGTGTCTTCTGTTTCATCTCTTCTTACTCTGTATCTTCTACTCTGCGTTTTCTGCGCCATTCGCTTCTGTGCAGCATCCGATATCCATATTTGCAAGGGCCCCTGAAGACTTTCACGTTTCCCGGGCCGAATCTGCAAATCCCACCGGCCAAATCTACAGGTTCCCCAGGCCCAGCCGCTCGCATCTCCTGCGGATCTCATAATACACCCGCTCTTCGTCGATCGTCTTCAGTTCTCGGTTCTGCATGACGATCTGTCCGTCGATGATCACGGTATCAACTTCTGACCCGTCTGCGGAATAGCTCAGTGCGGCCAGCGGATTGTTGACCGGCATCATGGACGGCACGTCTGTGCGAAGGATCGCAAGATCTGCTTTCTTTCCCTTCTCAATCACGCCGCTGTTGATGCCGAGTGCCCGTGCGCCGCTGATCGTCGCGGCCCTGAAGACTTCCCCTGCGCTGACGCATTGGGGCGACTTGTGGGTTCCTTTGTGGATCAGGGCCAGAAGTCCCATCTCCCTGAACATATTCTGATTATTGTTGGACGCGGCGCCGTCTGTGCCAAGGCACACATTGATGCCTGCATCCAGCATCTCCGAAACCGGCGCAAATCCATTTCCCAGCTTCATGTTGGATGCTGGGTTTGTCACGACGCTGACATGGTGATCTGCAAGGATCCGGATGTCATTTTCATCCACCTGTACGCAGTGGGCGGCAATGGCCGGAACCTCGAAGAGTCCCGCGTCGCGTGCGTACTCGATCGGCGTGCATCCATGATCCCTGCGCATATTTTCGCATTCCGCAACGGATTCTGACAGATGGATGTGGACTCCCAGGCCCTTCTCCTTCGCCACGTCGGCAACCATGCGCAGATAGTCCTGGCTGCAGGTGTAGGGGGCGTGCGGCCCCAGAAGGAACGTCAGCCTGCTGCAGTCATTTCCATCCTCCATCTCCTCCAGCGCCTCTGAGAGTCTGCTGTCTTCTCTGTTGTAAGCATCTCCCACAAGGCCTCTCGAGATGACAGCTCTCATGCCGCTCTCGCGCGCCGCCTTCGTCGTCTGATGGATGTGCATCTGCATATCGCTGAACGTCGTCGTCCCGGAGCGGATCATTTCCATCTGTCCGAGCAGGGAGCTCCAGTAGGCATCTTCCGGCTCCAGTCTTCCTTCGATCGGATCGATGGTGTTGAAGAGCCAGTCCATGAAGGACAGGTCGTCCGCGCAGTTGCGCATCAGCGACATGTAAGTGTGCGTGTGTGCATTGACCAGGCCCGGGATCACCAGACGATCCCTGCCGTCAATCACCGTATCCTCCGCAAACCCTTCCGGCATCTCATCGATCCCGGCGATCACGTCTTTGTCTATATAGATCGTATGCCTGCCGGCTGCATCCGCCTCTTTCTGAGGCAGGATCACCAGTGCATCCCTGATCACGATTCCCATGGTATCAGATTCCTCCTGTGATGTGTGCGCAGCGCTTTCCCGGCGCGTATGCGGTAGCGGGGCGCTATATAGCGGAAGTCTGCCGCCTTAAAAGTCTGCCGCCTTAACCTTGACAGTTTACCATACTCTTACGGGAAATCATAGATTCTTTAGAATCCCGGTCGGGCATAAGGATCGGGGCTCCCTGTGAATTCCTATGCCCCGAACTTGCCTTAGCTTCTCCGGCTGGGCATAGGGATTGAGTTCTCTGCGATTCCCTATGCCCTTGACTTGCTTTGACTTCTACGGCGAAGAGCATCGGTAAGCAGCCGGTGCTGCAAACCTTGACTTTCCCAGTGGCACCGATTAAGGTTGAAGCATCAAGTAAATAAAATGTATTTGCAAGGAGACAATATATGCGAAATAAGACAGTTATATTCTCAGTATTCATGACATGTGTGATGATGGGGGCAGGCTTTGCTGTATCTGCAGAATCTGCGGAAGGGACACAGGATTCGGCTGCGGAAACAGAGGCGGCTGTCAGCACACAGCCTGAAGATGACGTCCTCCTGTCGGATGACGCATCGGACTTTGTCCTGCTCAGCGAAGCGGTCCCGGATGCCATTCTGGAGATCCGCTATTATTCGACTTATAATTTTGTCGGCGACAGGATCGACGGCTATGAAGAGCCTCTCGCATTTCTTACGAAGGAAGCTGCGCAGGCGCTCCGTGAGGCCAGCGATGAATTCATTGAACTGGGCTACCGCCTGAAGATCTACGATGCCTATCGTCCTCAGATGGCGGTTACCAATTTCATGAACTGGGCCCTTGATCCGGAGGACACCCGCATGAAGGAATACTTCTATCCGGAACTGGACAAAGATGTCCTCTTCCCGCAGGGATATATCGCCGAACACTCCGGCCACAGCCGCGGAAGCACGGTTGACCTGACTCTGTTCGACATGACCACCGAGAAAGAGGCGGACATGGGCGGCACCTTCGATTACTTCGGAGAGCTCAGCCATCCGGATTACACGGATATTACAGATGAGCAGTACGAAAACCGCATGCTTCTGCGTGAAGTCATGATGAAGCACGGCTTCAGACCGCTGGAAGAAGAGTGGTGGCATTTCACACTGGATGACGAACCCTATCCGGATACCTACTTCACTTTCCCGATTAACAGTGATTCACTTGCAGGGTAAGACTTGAGTATAAAGGGGTCAGCCTCACTGGGCTGACCCCTTTATTATGCCCTGAACTCGCCTGAGCTGCTCTGGGCGGGCATGGGGATCGGGGCTTTTTGCTGCACTTAAAAACAGCGGCGCATTCAGCGCCGCTGCCTTCTTCAGTATGTCATTCAAGTACGCCATCGGCGTACTTGCGCCCGACCGCGCGGCCGCTTTAGCGGCCTTCCTCTGCGCGGTTGTGTCTTCCGCCGCAATGTTATTCGCTCACCAGTGTCCCTGTAAACAGGCTGCGGACGTATATGGCTGCGGACAGGTATTCTTCTCCGTTGGCTGTCATCTTGTATGCATCGTTGACGGTGCTCTGCAGCTCGTCATGGGAGATCTGGAGCATCTGGGTTCCTTCTTCGTGTGCGCCGTACAGAAGGACTCTTGCCTTCAGCATGGTGTCGATCACGTCGACGATCTCTCCCTTTTCATTGGCTGCCTGCACGCTGACGCGGTAGATCTGCTTCTCCGGGTGGTACTGATCCAGGATGTCTTTCTCTGCCGGCAGTATGTCGACGTCTTCCAGCGGTGAGAGGATGACTGCATAGGAATCCTTCACCAGTTCCGGGATGGACAGGTCTATGCCTGCGGTCTTTGCCCGGAAACGGATCAGGCTGCAGCCTTCTGCCTTTGCTTTCTCGATCATGGCGCGGGAAAGGTTGAGTTTCCGCAGGGAGTAAATGATGCCGTCTTCTGTTACGCTGTCGTCAAATGTCCGGATCTCGTAGACTTTGACGCCTTCCGCCTGCGCGCCGCTTGTGCTCTGAGAATCTTCCGCCTGCGCGCTGCCCTCGGTGACCGGGTTATAGCCCGGCTGTCCTTCTGCCGGAAGCTCTGTGACGATGCGGATCTCATACTTCTTCGGCCGGCCCTTTGAATCGGTCACGGTCAGGTCTGCAGCCTTTGCCGCTTCCTTCTTTTTCGTCTCAGTGGCCTGCACTTCATCGCCTACGATGGTGTACTTCTTCTTCAGGGATCCGATCACGTATTCGCCGATGCCTGTGATCCGCATCCAGCCTTTTCCGATCTTGACGCAGTTCTTGCCTTTGACAGAGGATACCTTCCACATATCTTCCGGCAGGTCATAACTGCCGGCGGATACGGTGATGTCCTCCGGGAAGGTCTTCTTCCCTGTGTAGACGGCATCCTCGTCCCAGTCTACCAGTACGTCCCCGGAAGAAAGATCCAGGGGAAGCACTGTCACTTCATTGGATGCGAGCGTCATGCCGCGCACATCGGTCACTTTGCAGCTCAGCACCTTGCTGCCTGCATTGACCAGATCCTCGATCGCAACGGTATATGTCTGCGTGTCGGCCCCGGAGATGGCTTTGGCTGCATCGCCTGCTCCCAGATACCACTGATACGTAAGCGCCAGCTTGCTGGGATTCCTGAGTTTGTCAATATTCAGGGTGACATCGTCTCCCACATGAATCTCAGACGGGATGCTGACCGAACCGGAGATCGAAGAAACCAGATACAGTACATTTGAATAAAATGGATCGCAGGGGGCGATGACGTCTCCGTCTACCGGGTTCTGCGTGACCAGGATCCGTACGTTCTGGTTGATATCGCTGGCTTTGAGCCCGAACCGGTTGATACTCCAGTCTGCATTCAGGAAATGGCTCACGAGGTTCCTGGAGGACGGCATATCGTTCATCGTCTGCGTTGCGGTTCCGACCTGCTTGCCGGACTCCCCGATCAGGGTCAGCGTGATGCTGATGCCGGGGAACCCGCTCATGCTGTATGCATAATCCGCCACGCCTGCATTCTGCGAGAGGGTCAGGTTGAACAGCTGCGGATACTTGCGGTTCATCACCACTGCGTCTGATGCTGCCTCGGGAACGTCGACCGTATGCTCTGCCCCGTCGTCATCGGTAAATGAAACCTTGCCCGCGGGAACCAGGTATCTCACATAGACCGTCGTCTTGTCATTGGGAACCTGGGTCAGCTCGCTCCACGGACCGGCGCTGTCAGTTGCATACTGCCAGGAGCCGGCGCCGCTCACGCTCTTCTGAGCGCTCATGGGATCTCCTGAATCCTCTGCGGTCGTCTCAGTGAACGTATAGACGACACTGGGTTCAGCCAGGGAACTGACAGAATCTCCTACAAAATAGGTGCCGCTCAGCGCCGGTGCGGCTACTGCTGCATCCGTGCAGGTAAATTCTGTATCCTCAGCGGCTGCCTTCAGCTCCTGATCATCGCTCTCTTCTGCTTCAGCATCGGCTGCATCCGCAGCGGCAACATCCGCACTTGCTGCTTCAGCTGCATCCACCTCTGCATCAGCTGCTTTTGCATCTGCGGAAGCTGCACCTTCATCTGTGCCGGCCGCCTTAGCATCTGCGGAAGCTGCACCCTCATCTGTGCCGGCTGCCTTAGCGTCTGCGGAAGCTGC